>CAYJPD010000068.1:0-11218 GCA_964371975.1 uncultured Bacteroides sp. | reverse complement strand
CTAACAAGCCCTTTGTCGGGGCAGTTGTTAAGCTTATCGTAAATTATATTTAAGCTGTTAGAAATTATTTTTTTGTTAAACGTTGGAAGAACACTGCCGCGGAATATACCGTCTTTAACTAAATCAGGGCTGGGAATTTCTTCAACAGACATTGTAAGCCCACTGCGCTCTGCGCTACGCCCTAATAAATAATCGCAAGACACATTATAGTAATCGGCAACACGCACAACAAAACCAAGGCCGCATTCACGTATGCCTTTCTCGTAATGAGAAAGAAGCGCTTGCGATACCCCTAAATCTTCTGCCGCTTGCTTTTGAGTTACACCTTTTTCTTTGCGCAGCAATGTAATTATCCGATTAAAATCGCTAATCATGTTTAACCCCTTATATGTGCTTTGAGTTTTTACTTATTGTAAATTATATAACATAAAAAACAATTTGTAAAGCCTAAAATTATTGTTAAAACATATAAAAATTCCCCTTTTTCCGCACATTTAGCTATATATACGCAAAGTATTAAAACGCATACCTAAATATGGTATTTTTACTGCAAAATTTTTTTTATAATATTTTTAAAGGAATTAATATGAAGAATTACAGGCTTTATTTAATACGCCATGGCATAACAAAAGGCAACGAGCAGGGGCTTTACATGGGCGCCGGCACAAACGAAAGCCTTAGCGAAGAGGGAAAAAGCAGGCTTTTGCAATTAAAAGAATTATTTACATACCCAAATGTAAATACTGTTTTTTCAAGCCCTATGGCAAGGGCAATAGAAAGCGCACAAGTTCTTTTTGAAAGCGCGCAGGATAAAATAATAATAGACGATTTACGTGAAAACCATTTTGGAGAATTTGAGGGCCGCAATGTTAAAAGCCTTGTGGACGACGAAAACTTCAAAAAATGGATTGACCCTAAAGTTAAATATACACCGCAAGGCGGCGAGAGCGGTGAGGCATTTCACGCAAGGTGCAACGATGTTATTATGCGCATGTTTGAACACCTCATGAAAAATAATATTGAGCAAGCTGCTTGTGTTACGCACGGCGGCGTTATAATGAGCATGCTCGCGCAAAGGTCTATGCCGCGCTATTCGCCCGAGCATTTTATGGCAGATAGCGGCTGTGGCTATGTTTTACAGTGCAGTGTTGCGCAGTTTATGCGCGAGGGTGTTGTTGAAGTTAGCGATATTTTACCATTTGGATATTTAAAAAACGAATAAAACCGAGAAAGGAAATGCTTTATGACATTAGAATTTTTAGGAGCAGCAAGAGAAGTTACGGGCTCGCTTAATTTGCTTAGCGTAGACGGTAAGCATATTGTGATTGATTGCGGTATGGAGCAAGGAATCGACGTTTATGTAAACGAGGAAATGCCTATTTCGCCATCGGAAATTGACTTGGTTTTGCTAACCCATGCGCATACAGACCATGCCGGAATGGTGCCATGGCTTGTTAAACACGGCTTTAGCGGCGAAATATGGTGCACAGACGCCACCGAGGATTTGTGCTCTATTTTGTTAAAAGACAGTGCTTATATTCAAGAGAGTGAAGCAAAATGGCAAAACCGTAAAAACGAGCGCGCAGGTAGGCCTTTAATAGAGCCTGTTTACACAATGAAGCATGCAGAGGCTGCTTTAAAGCTTTTTAAATATGTGCGTTATAACGAAATATTCGAGCCGTTGCCATGCCTTAAAGTGCGTTTTATTGATGCGGGCCATTTATTGGGCAGTGCAAGCATTGAAGTGTTTGCAAAGGAAAATGGAGTAGAGAAAAAAATAGTGTTCTCGGGCGACATTGGCAATATAGAGCGCCCTATTTTAAAAGACCCTCACTATATTAACAGCGCAGATTATGTTGTTATGGAGAGCACTTACGGCGATAGGAACCACGGCGAAGTGCCCGATTATACAAAAGAGCTTGCCGAAATTATGCAAAGCACATTCGATAGGGGCGGAAATGTGGTAATACCTGCATTTGCCGTTGGAAGAACGCAAGAGTTTTTGTATGTTATCCGTGAGATAATTGAGCAAAAGCGCATTAAAGGGCATGATAATTTCCCCGTTTATGTCGATAGCCCTCTTGCAAATGAGGCAACGCTGATTTTCAAGGAAAATGTTTGGGACTATTGCGATGAAGAAACAGCCGCAATGCTAAGGCGCAATGTAAACCCACTGGATTTTAGCCAGTTAAGGCGCAGTTTAAGCGCAGACGACTCTAAAGCAATTAACTTTGATAAAATGCCTAAAGTTATTATTTCCGCAAGCGGCATGTGCGAAGCGGGAAGAATTCGCCACCATTTAAAGCACAATTTATGGCGTGAAGACAGCACAATTGTATTTGTTGGCTACCAAGCGGCAGGAACTATGGGACGCCGCCTTTTAGAGGGCGCAAAAAGCGTTAAGCTATTTGGTGAAAACATAGAAGTTAATGCACAAATAACAGCACTAAGGGGCGTTAGCGGCCATGCAGACAGCAACGGCCTTGTGCGTTGGGCGAAAGAATTTGCACAAAATCCACTTGTGCGCATGTTTATAAACCACGGCGATGAAGATGCAACTGTTGCTATGGAAAAACGCATAAAAGAGGAACTTGGCTTTGAAACTTTTGTGCCCTATAATGGCGACGCTTGGGACTTAATAGCTGATAAACAAGTTGAGTATGGCGCGCGTGAGCTGATAAAACGAAACGAGCACTCGCACAAGCAACATTCTCAAAGCACAGGCGGCAAAGCGCAAAGCGCGGCGCACGCTAAAGTTTTCGATGCGCTTAGAAGCCTTGAAAACTATGTTAAAAACAGCAAAAACTACTCTAATAAAGAGCTTGAAAAACTGGAAAAAGAAATTTTGAATATTACAAAAAATAGCCATTAGGGAGTAATCCGAACACGCCTATTTTAGCTAAATAAAAAGCGAGACCGTTTTATTCCCTAATGGCTATGTGATAAGGAAAATATATGCCGCACAGATATTTTGAAACGAATTTAAACGTGAATGATAAAACCGCTGTTTTAAGCGGGCAAAACGCTCATCACTCGGCTAATGTTATGCGCATTAAGCCGGGTGATAGCTTAATTTTGTGCGACGGTAACGGTATGGATTATTTTTGCACCGTAAGTGAAGTTTTAAAAAGCGAAGTGCACGTGGCAATAAATACCTGTGAAAAATCTGTATCAGAGCCAAGCGTTTCGGTTATGCTATTTGTAGGCTACCCAAAGCAAGATAAGCTTGAACTAATAATTCAAAAAGCTGTGGAGCTTGGCGCTGTTGGCATTAAGCCTTTTTTTAGCAAAAATTGCGTTGTTACGCCTAAAAAAGAAGAGCAAAAAAATGAGCGCTATAATAAAATAGCGCACGAAGCCGCAAAACAATGCGGCAGAGGAATTATACCAAAAGTATATTTACCATTAAATTATACAGAAATGATAAAAGAAATAGCTGAATTTGAGCAGGCGATTTTTTGCTATGAGCAAAGCGAGGGCAACCCTATACATAGCCGGATTGATGAAAAAACAAAAAGCGTTGCTATAATTACGGGCAGCGAGGGAGGTTTCACGCCGCAGGAAGCGCAAATTGCAAAAAGTGCAAATTGTGCAATTGTTGGCCTTGGGCCAAGAATATTGCGATGTGAAACAGCGCCACTGGCTGCACTTAGTGCGGTAATGCTATCAACCGGCAATTTACAATAGCAATGCCCTTTGCCAATATAATATTTTGACAATGGGCGAGCTAAAAAGGAGTTGTCAAAATGAAAAAAGCAGCAATAATAAAAGTGATTTTGTGTATAAGCGTTTTGTGCTTGCTATTCACATCTTGTTTTAATAATGATACAGCGGGTAATTCAAAATCTACAAACAATATACCGCAATCACAGAGCGAAAACAATAGCAGCATAATAGACGATATGCAAAATAGCGACAATGTGAATTCTTATGATATAAGTACAAGTGAAAGCGAGAGCGATAGCATGAATAGTTACCCATCTTCTTCAAATAGCACTAATAGTGGCTCGCTTGATAGCAGTGCATCAAAAAGCATGCCGGCATCAACGTATTTTGAAGATTGGAATATGGTACTTGTAAACGCACAAAACCCTCTTAAAGAGGGTTTTGATGTTGAAATGCGCCTGATAGAAGGTTATGAGAACAGGCTGTTTGATGAAAGAGCGGCAAATGAGCTTGAAGCTATGCTAAATGCGGCAAAACAGGCGGGTTTAGAGCTGTACTTAGTTTCAGCTTACCGCACACCCGAAAGGCAGGCGACCCTTTACGAAAATAAGGTGCAAAGCTTTATAAAAGAGGGTTTTATGCGCAGTGAGGCTGAAAAACAAGCGGCTATGTGGGTTGCAAGGCCATATACGTCCGAGCATAATTTAGGCCTTGCCGCAGATATAGCTTCTAAAGATTGGTACAAAGAAAATGATGATTTAACGCAGGATTTTGAGAAAACAGAGCATTTTAGTTGGCTTTTAGAAAACTGCGCTGATTACGGCTTTATTTTAAGGTACCAAAGAGGCAAAGAGCACATAACCGGAATTGCCTATGAGCCGTGGCACTATAGATATGTTGGCAAAGAGGCCGCAAGCATTATTATGCAAAGAAATTTAAGCTTAGAGGAATGGGTTGAGCTTAGCGCTTAGATGCTATAGTTATAGCAGGAATAGAGCTTAGCGTTTGAAACAGATTAATATGCTGCGTAAAACTTTAACATTCTTCTATATTGCGCGAAAAATCGTAGTGATGGCGCACATAGCTATCTTCTTTTACAGCGATATAATTTATTTCTCTTTCGCTGTCTTCGCAAATATCAAAAATATAATTTGGTGCAAGTTCTGCCATTTTAATCATAGTAAAGTCCCCTTTATTGTTTTGTGTTTTTGTGTGTAAACTTATGTTGTTTACATTTTACAAAAACCACTGTACAATAAAGGGGACTGTTATTTTACGCTTTGATATGGGCGTTTTAACTGCGCTTTAGCAATTTTTAAGCATTTCAATTTGCTCGCTTATGCGCTTTAGGGTTTCTTCTTTGCCAAGCACGCTCATAAGCTCGCTTGCGCCACCCGGTGTTACAGAAATGCGGGCAACAGCTATGCGAACGGCAAACATTAGCGCAGCCGCCTTAATTTCGCTTTGCTCTGCATAAGCTTTAAGTGCAGCGAAAAGCTCGTCGTTTTGCCAGTTTTGCACGCTTTCCAGCACGCTGTAAGCGCCTTCTAACATTGAAAGGCAGCCTTGCGGCGTTGTTTTGTTTTTCTTGTTTACATAGTCCTCGGCAGTGCAAGGCAATGCTTTTGCTAAAAACTCAAGTTTCTGCGGTATTTCGCTAAAAATAGCTGTGCGTGAACTTAGTAAAGCGGCAACTTTTTCATGTTGCTCGCCTGTGAATGATGGCAGTGCTTGCTTTAAATAGGGTAGGGCATATTGCAAAAACTGCTCTGCGCTAAGCTTTTTAATATACTCGCCGTTAAACCATAAAAGTTTGTCGTAATCAAATACAGATGGCGATTTGCTAACGCCGTCAATTGAAAATGCATCACATAGCTCGCCTAAAGTGAAAAATTCCTCGTTGCTGTCTTTCGGGCACCAGCCTAAAAGCGCAATATAGTTTAAAATAGCATTTGGCAAATAGCCTTGCTCTAATAAATCTGCAAAGCTAACCGCGCCATGGCGCTTTGAAAGCTTGCTAACGCTTCCGTCTTCACTGCGGCCCATAAGTAGCGGCAAATGCACATATTTTGGGCGCTGCCAATTGAAGGCGTCGTATAAAAGCACGTATTTCGGCGTTGATGTTATATATTCGCTTCCGCGCACAACATGTGTAATTTGCATTAAGTAATCGTCTACAACATGTGCAAAATTATAGGTGGGCATACCGTCAGCTTTCATCAAAACTTGGTCTTGCAACTCTTTGTTTTCCGTTTTAACCTCACCGAAAACTTCATCGTAATAGCTTGTTGTGCCTTCTAAAGGCATTTTTTGTCTAACGATAAATGGCGTATTTGCGCGTAATTTTTCTTGCACTTCGCTCTCGCTTAAATTGCGACAGTGCCTATCATAGCCGCCAATTTCTCCATCTTCATGCAGGGTTTCAAGGCGTTCTTTTGTACAAAAGCATCTGTAGGCGTGGCCGCTATCAATCAGCTTTTCAGAGTGCTCTTTATAAATATTTGCGCGCTCACTTTGTACATAAGGGCCAAATTCACCGCCAACATTTGGGCCCTCATCATAGCTTAGGCCTGTTATTTTTAATGTGTCTATAATAATATCGGTAGCGCCCTCTACAAAGCGCACTTGGTCGGTATCTTCAATGCGCAAAACAAATTTACCGCCTGTGTTTTTTGAAAGCAAGTAGGCATAAAGTGCCGTTCTTAAATTACCTATGTGCATATAGCCTGTGGGGCTGGGCGCAAAGCGCGTTTTAATTTTGTTGTCCATTTTTAATCTCCATTGATATGTAATTGAATTATAAAAAAATATGTTGAAAATAATTTCTGATAATAAATGTGCCGTACTGTAGTTAGCATATAGGCTAAAATTATTTTAAAATACAGTGAAATATTACAAAATAAATATTAATCAAACAAAGCTAAAAGTTCTTGCACCTCGTTTTTATCCGTTGCCCAGCTTGTGGCTATGCGCACAATAACTTTTCCGTTTTTAGGCGGCAGCCATATTTGCAATTGGGCATGTTCTGATATTTGCTTGAATTTTTCTTCGCTTAATATAACAAATGTTTGATTTGTGGGGTTATTGCAAAACAATTCATAGTTTTTTCGCGCTAATTCACGCTTTATTATATTAGCGCATTCAATAGCATGGGCGCTTATTTTAAAGTATAAGTCATCTTTAAAAAGCTCGTCGAATTGCATGCCCAGCAAATAGCCTTTTGCCAAAAGTGCACCGCGCTTTTTCATAAGCGTTAAAAAGCCTTTGCTAAAGCTTTGTTTGCTAAACACAAGCGCCTCGCCAAAAAGTGCGCCTACTTTTGTGCCGCCAATGTAAAATGCATCGCAAGTGCGGCTTAGAAATGGCAAGGTGACATCTGCGCCGTTTGCCATAAGCGCATAGCCTAAACGTGCACCGTCTACAAAAAGGCGCAAGTTATAATCGTCACAAACGCTGCGAAGGGCTAAAAGCTCTTTTTTTGTGTAAATAGCGCCGTGCTCGGTACTTTGCGATATATAAACAACTTCAGGTTGCACCATGTGCGCAAAGCTCTCATCATTTGTGAAGTTTTGCATATAAGCCCTTACATCTTCTGCTTGTAAGCGGCCGTCTTCTGTTGCGCAAAGCTCAATAACTTTATGCCCTGTAGCCTCAATTGCGCCCGCCTCGTGCACGGCTATATGCCCGGTTTTAGCCGATATAACCGCACCGCATTTGCCCAAAAGTGCATCGAGCGCAAGAGTGTTTGTTTGCGTGCCGCCCACTAAAAAGTGCACTTGTATATCATTGTTTTCGCAAGCGGCCTTAATTCTGTTTCTTGCGCTTTCACAAACATCATCCTCAGAATAGCCTGTGTATTTATTTGCCGCCTCAGCTGCAATTCGCGCTAATATATTTTCATGTGCCGCTTGCAAATAATCGCATGTAAAATTTAGCATTTTCATTCCTTTATTATAACTTACTTTGTGGTTTTAAATATTTAAAATTTGTTTTTACAAAATGTTTCTTGTGCAAAGCATTATGGATTTAAAAATTAAAATGTGCACATTATAAAAACAAATTTATAATTTCTTCGTCTTCTTTTTCGATTTTTAGCACTGTTTTAAGCACTTTTTCATCGCTTGTTTTAACAGTTATTTCAAATGAGCTGCCCTGTTTTAATGAATGTTTTTTTAATTGCTTTAAAAATAGCATGAAATCGGGATGGTTTTTTGTAAATGTGTCTTTCATTTTTTTTGCTTGCAGCATTTTAGATAGGTTCAACATAATTCACCTCTTAAATATAAGTTTTACATAGTGCAAATTTGCGCTTAAACCGCAGATATACGCAAATGGTTTTGGCAATTCACATTAATATATTATATTTTAAAAGAATAGAATTATGCGATAATCTATAGGCTTTGAACAACTCGCATTAACGATGTTTTTAAAAAGCAAATCAGGAGCGCTTTAGCAATGGATTTAGGCTTATTTATAAGCTTGCAAACAGTGTTTTATGCGTTAAAATATAAACGTATAAACCCTAAAAAAATATATATTGCGCTTGGTTCAAAGCTTAAAAATTATGCTTTGCCAAGCGATAAAACAGCTTCTTTTAAACGCTCTGCCGCAATTTTTGTTTTTTCCATATCGCCGAAAGCTGTTAGCCTGAAATAGCCTTCGCCGCAATCGCCAAAGCCTGCGCCCGGTGTACCCACAACGCCGGCTGTGCTTAGAACGTAATCGAAAAAGTCCCAAGAGGGCATGTTATTAGGGCATTTTAGCCATAAATAAGGGCTGTTTACGCCACCGTAAAATGTGCAGTTACACTCTTTAAGCGCCTGCGCAATTACTTCGGCGTTTATTTTGTAATATTCAATATTTTCTTTTATTGCCGCTTGGCCTTCATCGGTGAAAACAGCCGCCGCCGCTTTTTGAATAATATAAGGCACGCCGTTGAATTTAGTGGTTTGGCGCCTTAGCCACATTTTGTTTAATGAAGCAGCGTTTCTGCTAAGCTCTTTAGGAACAATTGTGTAGCCGCACCTTGTGCCGGTGAAGCCTGCTGTTTTAGAAAGCGAGCAAAACTCAATTGCGCACATATTAGCGTTATTAATTTCGTAAATGCTGTGTGGCACATCCTCTGTTATAAATGCCTCGTAAGCTGCATCAAAAAGAAGCACCGCATTATTCTCAATAGCATAATTTACCCATAAAGTAAGGCCTGTTTTGTCATAAACAGCACCTGTTGGGTTGTTTGGGCTGCACAAATAAATAATATCTGCTTTAACATCTTTATTGGGCATTGGCAAGAAGTTGTTTTCTTCATTAGCATTAGCGTAAATTATTTTGCGCCCTGCCATTATATTTGTGTCTACATAAACAGGGTAAACGGGGTTTGTAACAAGAACAGTGTTGTCGCTATCGAATAAATCCAGAATATTTGCAACGTCGCTTTTTGCACCGTCGGATACAAAAATTTCATCTGTTTGCAAGCTTACGCCGCGCTTTGCATAATAGCCTGCGATAGCTTCTTTCAAGAAAGGGTAGCCCTGCTCGGGGCCATAGCCTTTAAAAGTGTTTTTTTGCGCCATTTCGTCTGCGCCGCTGTGCAGGGCGTCAATTACAGGCTTTGCCAAAGGCAGAGTTACATCGCCTATGCCAAGGCGTATTATTTCTTTATCGGGGTTGCTTTGTGTAAACTCAGTTATTTTTTTTGCGATTGTGGAAAACAGATAGCTCTCTTGTAAGTTTGCATAATTTGTGTTAATTTTCATAAGTGTACTCTCCGTTAAAATTAATAATATTGTATAAAAATTTTATAATTGCTATTGTGCAGGCAATTAATAGCTCTTTATTTGAAAAAATATGTGTTTATAATTAGCTTGTACATTATAAAAACAAATTTAAGTGCTCGAAAAAATTAGGGTAAGATTTCTCTACAGCCTGTGCATCGGATATTTCACTTTCGCCGCCGCCTTTTGCCGCAATTTCAGCGCAAGCTACACTCATTGCCATAACAATTCTATGGTCGTTATGCGAGCTTAACTCATCAGAGCTTTTAAGCGTTTGCCTTGTGCCTTTTATATAAACTTCGTTTTCGGCGGCTTTAATTTCGCCGCCTATTTTATGCACTTCACACTGCATTGCCGCTATGCGGTCGCTTTCTTTATCGCGCAGGCGTGAGGCGTTTTTAAGAACGCTTTCACCCTCGCAGAAAAGCGCAAGCACCATTAAAACAGGCCCTAAATCGGGGCAGTTTGCAATGTCGGCTTCAAAGGCTTTAAGCGGGCACTCGCCATGGCTTACAGTTATATAATCGCTGTGTTTTTCAATAACAGCGCCACAATTTTTAAGAATATCAAATATAACAGCGTCGCCCTGTAATGTGTTGTTTTGAATATTTCTTATTGTTATTTTTTTGCCTGAAATTGCCGCAAGTACCGCAAAAAATGCAGCCTGCGAATAATCTCCGAAAACTTTGTAGTTTTGAGCTTTGTAGTTTTGCCCGCCCTTAATTTTAAATGTGTATGGCTTTATAAATTCTATATTAACGCCAAAACTTTGCATAACTTGCAAGCTTAAGTGCACATAATTTTCGCTTTCAAACGGGGGGGTAACAGTTATGGTGCTATCGTCTTTTAAAAGGCTAAGCGCAAATATAAGGCCGCTTATAAACTGGCTGCTTACATTGCCTTTTACGGTATAATCACCTTCAAAAAGCGCACCGTCAACTGTTATATTATCGGGCGTTTGGCAAAAAATGAGCCCTTTTTGTGAGAACAAATTTTTGTAAACGCTCTGCGAGCGCTGCATTAATTTTCCGCTACCACAAAATATATTTTTTGCGTTGTTTAAGCTGAAAATAGGAATTAAAAAGCGCAGTGTGCTTCCACTTTCGCCGCAATTAATTTTTTTTGTAGGCACTTTAAAATTGCCGCCGCTTGCGAAAACGCCCTCAACTTCAGCTTTGTGGCTTTTTTCGTCATAGTGTATTTTTGCGCCAAGCAATGTTAGAGCACGCATGGTAGCACGCATATCCTCAGAGGGGATAATGCCGTGCAATATGCTTGTGCCGGCTGTTAATGCGCTGCAAATAAGCGCGCGGTGCGCCATGCTTTTTCCGGGCGGTGCAATAATTTCGCCGCCATTTTTTATAGCACTTATTTTAACATTCATATTCGTTTTCCTTAATATTTTTAATTTGCGTGAAAGTTTATAAAATGCAAATGTGCTCTAAGTGAAATTTTGCCGCTGATAAAAAGGTGCTCTTTTTATATTTTTCTAATATCTCTGCCTATGATTTTTGCTATTTGTGCACAGTTATTCACCGTTGCTTCAAATTTATCGGGGCGCAAAGTTTGGGCGCCGTCGCTAAGTGCTTTTTCAGGGTTTTGGTGCACTTCAATTATAAGGCCGTCAGCACCGGCGGCAATAGCCGCAAGCGACATACTGTGAACATACCTGTAATTGCCCGTTGCGTGGCTTGGGTCAATAATTATAGGCAAATGGGTTTTTTCTTTTATGATGGGCACAACAGATAAATCCAATGTGTTGCGCGTGTATTTTTCAA
>CAYJPD010000067.1:7454-11425 GCA_964371975.1 uncultured Bacteroides sp. | reverse complement strand
GAGCTTTGAGAGTTCATTTCGTTCATAAGCATTTCAAGCTGTGTAAATTGGTTTGTATAGAAATCTACTTGTGATGAAAGCTTATCTTGCCATGTTTCAATTTCATCATCAATATCGTTCATTTCGTTTAGAATAGTATTATCTAATATTGATGTAGGTGAAAGCAAAGAGCCTGCTCTTTCAACAAGTATACCTTTTTGGGCACCTGTTGTTGCCGCAAATTGCTCGGTTACTTCTGTTAAGCCTGCCATAATGCCATCGAAAGAGCCGCCGCTTTCTATTGATGATGTAAACACTTGTTGCACTGTGTCTATATCTGTTTCAATAGCTGTGCGCAGTTTTGTTTCATCAAGCTTAATGGTTGTTAAACCGCTTGAGTAAGATGTTGTAATACCCATATCGGCTAAATCTTTATTAGATATTGTTAAGCTTGTAATAGCGCTTGTAAGTTTCTCTGATAGCCTGTCGAGGTCCCCGTCCATATACAAAAGGCCTACTTTTGCGTTTTCTTCAAATTCCTCAATTTGCTTATCGGATAAATCTGCCATTTCATCATCTGTAAGCGGCTCATATCTTTCGCCGTTAGTGCGAGTTAGCGGCGTTTCGGTATACATGTCTTTTATGGTTTCAACCATCTCGTTATAGTCGTCTACCATAGCTTTGATAGCATCGTATACATCGTCTGAATTTGTGGTTTCGGTAAATTCAACCGCTTCGCCTGCAGCATTTGCAAGCTGCTCGCTTGTATAAACGCCGCTGTGAACATCGGCGCTTTTCATTGTGCCTGTGTAAGTGCCCTCGTTAAATGTATCTTTAAACACAACAGTCATTCCGTCTAATTCCACGCTGTTAGATGCGCGTGTAAGCGTCATATTAGTGCCGTTTACCGTAACGTTGAAAACGCTGTCTTTACCCTCGGTGAAAACGCCATCGGTTGCAGTGTTACCGAAAAGCTGCTCGCCAAGGCCGCCAAATTCTATTTTGCCGCCCTCGCCTGTTTTGTTTGTTTTAAATACAAACTCGTTTGTAAGCTCAGAGTAGCTAACTTTAACGCCTGCGTCGGCCGAGTTGTTTATAGCATTTATAACGCTTTCAAGCGCGGTGTCTTCATCAAAATCGCCAATGCTAACGCCGTTAACGGTTAAATCGAAATCTGTCATGCCAAGATCGCCCAATGTTACATTTTTAACATCTAAAGACGTGGATAAATTACCGCTTTCGCCAAAGCCCAGCGTTTTACCTTTTTCCGAGCTAATATTTAATATTGAACCGTTTGCTGTGCTTGCAACAAACTCACCGTCTGCATTTTGTGTGAAAGAAACTTTGCCATCGCCAAAAAGCGAGTTAAGCTCCTCTTGCATATTTGCAGTAAAGTTTTCAGCTGTCCAGTCATCGCCAACTGTTATTGTGCTCTCTTGGCCGTCAAGTGTAACTTTTATTTCGCTACCCTTTAAATATTCCATGCGCTCAACGCTTTCTGTAAAAGCAACGCCCGCTGTTTGAATTGTGCTAACATCATCGCCTATATCGCCAAGGCCAAGCGTTGTTTCAAGTTTGCCGGTTGCATCTTTTACTAAAACGCTGTTGCCTGCGTTTGCTTTATCGCTAAAGCTAATTGCGCCTGTTGCCTCGTCTACGCTAACTTCAATGCGCTCGCTGGCTTTATATGTGCTTGAATTTATTGTTATGCTCTCGTCTGCAAGTTTTTCTTCAATTGCGGTTTTCAAGCTGTTTGCTGTAATGTTGCCGCTTTCGTCGGGCTCTAATGTGTCAAGCTCGCTGAAATCTATAGTGATGTTTTTGTCGCCGTAAGTTAAAGTTAAACTGCCCTCTAATGTGCTAACATCTACATTAGAGCTTAAATCTACGCTCTCACTTGTAAGGGTAACTTTATTTCCGTCTACCCCGGCGCCTGTTAGCGCTGTTAAATCTGCCGCTGAAACGCGGTATTGCGAGGAAGTTGCAAGCTGCGAAACGCTGTTTATTATTATTTCACTGTTGCTGCGCCCCGAAGCGGATATGGCATCGGCAAATTCGCCAACAGCGTTAATATCTATGGCGTTTGTGAAAAAAGCATTCGATGATAAATTTGTATCTGATGTGAACGATGTGTATTTTTCGCTGAACACAGCTAAATCGTCTATAACGCTGCGAAGGCTTTCTTGCTCCCATTGCAACGATGTTCTGTCTTTTTGATATTCGCTTATTTTAAGCTGATAGCTCTCAACAAGCCCTTCTATCATACTTTCTGTATCAAGGCCGCTCATAAGGCCGGTAACCATATTATTTGTATGGCTGCCGTATATGCTGCTTGAACTGGATAAACTTGAAACTGATGCCATATATAACTCTCCTTAAAATAAGTATTAGACAAGTGCAAAATGCCCTTGCAGTGAAAAGCTATTGTGAACAATGAAAATGTTTAATGTTTTTAAACAAGCCGCTTTGCGGGCGCTTTGCTTTTCATTTTTCGCTTTTAGCTCTTCACTCCATGTGTTTTTCACATGGCTATTAAGTATTATTGTTTTATTACTTGCATAAAAATTCATAAGCCTTATTGTGCAGTTTTTAAGCAAACAAAATAATTATTGCTATTTTTTAACGTTTTTACAGTATTAATTGACATTTGCTATCATTTTTTGTAAAATGATAGTAACGAAGAAAAGCGTGTAAAATAATGCGTGCGAATATCATCTCGCAATCCTTATATATATTATCGTCACAAAACATAAAAACATAATAGCTTTAAGCATTTTTTTTGATATGTTAATGCGTTTGTGTCTGAACGGAGAATATTATGCAAACTAAAATAATAGCTGTAACTAACCAAAAGGGGGGCGTTGGTAAAACAACAGTGGCATCTGCATTGCTTGATTGCCTTTCACAGCGCGGCAATAGGGTGCTTGGTATAGATTTAGACCCTCAAGGCAGCCTAAGTTTCAGCATGGGGCTCGACATTGAAAAATGCCCAACGGTTTTTGATGTTTTCCGCGGTGAATTAAATATAAACGACGCTATTTCAAAAGCAGATTCTTGCGATATGCTCGCCTCTAACATTCTTCTTTCGGCGGCAGAGCAAGAGTTCACAAAAGCAGGCAGAGAGTTTATGCTTAAAACGGCAATAAGCCAAATTAGAGAGCCCTACGATTTTATAGTAATAGATACGCCCCCTGCGCTGAATGTGCTAACTGTAAACGCCTATGTTGCAACAGACGGTTTAATTATACCCATGGCGCCTGAAGTTTTAAGCTTACTGGGCGTTTCACAAATAAAAGATACTATTGAAAGTGTGCGAAATTTTTACAATTCACGCCTTGCAGTTTACGGAATTTTATTAAATAAATACAATAAGCGCCTGAATTTAAACAAAGAAGTTAAAGATATGGCACAGCAAATAAGCGTGCAGCTTGGAACTAAAGTTTTTGAAAATTCAATTAGGGCAAGCGTAATGGTTGCGGAAGCCCCGGCTCATGGGCTTAGCATAATGACTTATTCGCCCACCTCTAACCCTGCATTAGATTTTAACAGCTTCTGTGAAGAACTTTTAGCTGATATATTTGCGAAAAACGTAAGTTCAAAAGGGGTGTAAATTATGGCGAAGCGAAATGTGAAATCCAGCAAAACAGACCATGTTCTTAATATGATTACAAGTACGGGAACAGAAAACGAGCAAGAAAAAACAGAGCAAAAAAAGATAGTACCACCTGTAATTGAAGTTGCAAACACAAAGAACGACGAGCTTTCAAACGCAATAGACAGCGCTTTAAGGCAAGATGTTTTAGAGCAAGCTGAGGAAATTGACAGCACTAATAAAAACACAACCCAAGCGGAGGGCGAAAAAGTGAGCGAGGAAGTAAACGCAGCACAAAGCGAAGAAACAAACGCAGCACAAAGTGTAGAACCTGCACCGCAAAGCGAAGAGGCGAGCGCACCGCAAAGCGAAGAGGTAAGCGCACCGCAAAGCGAAGAGG
>CAYJPD010000067.1:0-7354 GCA_964371975.1 uncultured Bacteroides sp. | reverse complement strand
AGCGAAGAAAACAGCGGTATATTTGTGAATATAATGGAAGAAATTGTAGACGAACTTAAAGCAAGCTATATTAAAAAGTTCAAAATGTGTGATTGCCAAAGGTGCCAAAGTGATGTTAAAGCTTATGCTCTAACAAATTTACCTGCAAAATATGTTGTGCTTTCACAAAGCACGCTAACGCCTATGATGGGCTTTTACAATTCGCGCTATGCAACAGATGTTAAAAGCAAGTTGATTGTAGCTTGTAAAGTTGTTAGCGACAGCCCACGCCATAAAGGCTTTAGAGATAATTACTAAACAAATTAAAACCGCTTAAAGGGCAATGCCTTTTAAGCGGTTTTTTCGATTATGTATTTTTTAAGCTAATATTTATAGCGCTAATTTCGGCTGTATATTTGGCTTTTTCTTGAAAGCTAAATATAAAGGCTTAACATGTGGCGCCTTTTTAATAGCCCTAAAAACAAATTATGCCTTGCCTGCGCTTCCGAAAAGTGTTATTTTATCTTTAACTGTTTTCTCTATTGCTTTTGTGCCCGGTGCAAGCAATTTTCTTGGGTCAAAGCCTTTGCCCTGCATGTCTTTACCCTCTTCAATATATTTGCGTGTTGCCGCGGCAAATGTTAGCTGGCATTCTGTGTTTACATTAATTTTGCTAACACCTAAGTTTATGGCTTTTTTAATCATTTCGTCGGGTATGCCCGTGCCACCGTGTAAAACTAAAGGTATTTTATTTGTGCTTGCGTGTATTTCTTCAAGCGCATCAAAAGCAAGGCCTTTCCAGTTATCCGGGTAAACGCCGTGAATATTACCTATGCCTGCCGCAAGAAAATCTACGCCAAGCTCTGCAATTTGTGCACATTCTTTTGCATCGGCAATTTCGCCTGTGCCAACAACGCCATCTTCCTCGCCGCCTATACTGCCTACCTCTGCCTCTATAGAAACGCCTTTGGAATGGGCATATTCAACAAGCTCTTTCGTTTTTTCAATGTTCTCTTCTATATCATAATGGCTGCCGTCAAACATAACAGAGCTAAAACCTGCTTCTATGCAAGCTTTTGCGCCCTCATAACTGCCATGGTCTAAATGCAAAGCTACAGGCACTGTTATGCCAAGGCTTTCCACCATCGCCTTTACCATAGCGGTAACAGTTTTATAGCCTGTCATATATTTGCCCGCGCCCTCTGAAACACCTAAAATTATGGGGCTGTTCATCTCTTGTGCGGCCGTTAGTGCCGCTTTTGTCCACTCTAAATTGTTAATATTAAATTGTCCCACCGCATAATGTCCGTCTCTGGCTTTAATTAGCATTTCTGTTGCACTTACAAGCATATTTAAACCCTCCGTTTTTTAATTATTCTCACTGATGTATACTGCTTAATTTCAGTATACATTATTTTTATAACAAAATCAATTATTTTGTTAATTTTTAATCAATATACTGTGCTTAATTAACAAATAGTGCTTTTAGCTCTTAAAGTTTAATTTAAGCTAAACATTTTTCAGGCATATAACGCTTCTGTTTTTATGCTCACTTTTGCCGCAAAATATTGCCGTTTGCCTTTGCGCTTTTCTTTTTTTAATTTGCTCAAAAAAGTGAAAAAAGCTTCGCGAGCTTATTTTTTCACTTTTTTGTAAAATTTCAATGTTTAAAACCATGTTTTTATTGCATTTTTACACGAAAAAATTTAAGAAAATTTTTGGTAATTTTTTTATGCACATTGAAATTTGTAAAGTAAATTAAACAATAAGTTTTGTTGAAAACTTTAAACTTATGTTGAAAACTTGGAGCTAAAAAATATTTCAACACGCCAAAAGGGTTATAAAACAGGCACTTTTCCACACTTTCAACAGAGTTTTCAACAATGCGCAATTTCCAATTTTTTATGTAAAATTTTACAAATTGTATAAAAACCAGGCAAAATATATTTTTATTAGAGCCGCTTTTAACCTATATTGATTTTGTGCAATTTGCCAAGCAATTTCAAAAAATGGCATTTTTATGCCTTTTTTGGTAATTTTTTACATTTAATTATCTATAACATTGATATATCGTTAAAATTTTTTCAATCTTTTAAATTTACGAGCTGTATTTTTTTGTTTACGCTTTAGCTAAACGGGCAAAAATATTTTAAAAGAACGGAGGTTATTATGGCAGGAATTAAGGGAGTTAGCAAAAAAATAATAGAGATAAATGAATTCGAGCATGAGTTAATAGAAAAAGTTTATGTGGTGTTAAAACCGGGAGTGCCCGGAGTTAAAATTTCAAAGAAAAAAAGCGAAGCGGAAAGTTATGTATCAAATTTACTTTGCTACAAAAAAAACATTTTTCCTTTCAGTAAAAAAGCGCTTTATATCACACTTTGCGCTATGCTGTTTTGCATAATTGCAGCAACTTTATTTTTTGTTGCTTATTAAAAATGTAAATATTATGTAATATTGCCTCAAACTATAGCACAAACACTATATTTTGTGTTATAATGATTCTAATTAGTATTTTTAACCTATTTTTTGCATGTTTTTAATTGAAAACCGCAAAATGTAATAAAGCATTAGGAGAGAGCAATGCATAATACAGACGATGAAAAAAGCTATGAGAGCACGCCTATATTCGGCAAAAATGCTGTTGTGCAACTTTTAAAGAGCGATAAAGGCACAGACACTGTTTTTATTCAAGAGGGCATGAACAAAGCACAGGCTTCTTACTACACAGCGCTTGCTAAAGAGGTAGGTGCAACGGTGAAGCACGTGCACACGGCAAAGCTCAATAAGCTTTGCAAAAGCGAGAGCCATCAAGGTATTGCTGCTTTTGGCGCGCAAATTGAATATTCTTCCATTGACGATATATTAAATTTTGCACGCCAAAAAGGCGAAGCGCCTTTTATTATAATTGCAGACGGCATTGAAGACCCACACAATTTAGGCGCTATAATCAGAAGCGCATTTTTATGCGGCGCACACGGTATAATAATACCTAAAAGGGGCGGCGCAAGCGTAACGCCTGTTGTTATTAAAAGCAGTGCGGGCGCCGCTTTGAATTTTATTATAGCCAAAGTTGCAAATATAGGCGAAAGTGTGCGCCGTTTAAAACAGCAAGGCGTTTTTGTTTATTGCACAAAAGCGGGTGAATATTCGGCATTTTCGCAAGATTTAAGCGGCGCAATAGCCCTTGTTATGGGCAGCGAGGGCAAGGGCGTTTCGCCTTTGGTGCAAAAACTTTGCGATGGCGCTTTATCTCTGCCCATGGCTAACGCTAACGGTGGAATAGACAGCTTTAATGTATCTGTTGCGGCGGGAATTATAATGTATGAAATAAGCCGCCGCCGCCAGAGCTAAATTTATAATACAAATGCATAAATTATAACAGGGGGGAAATGAATGTCTACAAGCGAGAAAAAGGCCGTTGACAATATTTTAAACGAACTGAAAGAAAAACAAAATAATATAAGCCGCGAAAAAAGCACTAATATAGACGACGAAGTTAACGATATTTTAGCGGCGCTTGGCATGGAGCCCAAAGCTAAAAAAGCCAGTGCACAAGAGCCATTTGTTTTGCAGCCCAACAGCCGGCAAAAACAACAAACTCGCAGCGAGGCTATAAGCGATGTGCAAAGTGGCGATGAAAGCAAAAAAACTATAGCGCCCGAGCATGAAGGAAAAAGCGAGCAATTACCGCAAACAGATAAAAGTGCATGTGCACAGGGCGAGGGCCAAGCAGCGCGAGCAAGCAGTATGCAAAATACTGAAAAAGGCGGTAATTTCGGCGAGGATAAAGATATATCCACATGGTTTTCCGCGCCTTTGTCAAAGCCAAAAAGCAAATATGAAACAGATACTTTCGAGCTGCCCGATATAAAGGAATTTGCGGAAGTTGAGCAAAAGCGCGCCGCTTTGAAAACAAGAAAAGCGGGCGAAGAGAAACTGCTTAAAATAAAAGAGCAACAAGAAAAGCAACAGCTTTTATATGCTAAAAAGCAAGCGGAGTTGCAAGCGAAAAAGCAAGAAGAGCTTAAAGCCATGCAGCAAGAAGAAAAGAGCAGCAAAATGGCGCAAAGGCTTCAAAATTCAAGCGAAATACATAAAGCCCAACTGCTTGCAATGCAAGAAAACGATAAAATTGCAAAAGACAAAAACAAGCAACTATACAAAAAAGATGTTGGCTCTCATATGGTGGGTAGAAAAGCGCCCAACATAAAACAGCTTCAAAACGACCCTGCCTTTTTAAACTTTTTCGGCAGTACCGTTGCAAACGACGGCTCGGTGCCGGCGTCTAACGCAAAGGCAAAGAATAAATTTAACGAGAAGAACACGCCCATAAATAAAAACACACAAAGCAAAGCAAATTACAGCAAAAAACTTTTGGGCAAGCTTGAAATGCAAGATACCATTGGCACACTTCCCGCTTTATCGCAGGAAACTGGCACATTTGGCGCACCTCTTAGTGAAAACTACATACTTAAAGAGCAAGCCGGCGCCACTAAACCACAAGCAAGCAGCACACCTTTGGGCAAAAGCGCACAAAATGCAAATAAAGCGCAAAGCTCTCGGGCACAAAAAAGTGCAAATATACAAAGCGAAGTTCAAAACGAGAGCCTGCATGGTGATAAATTTGTTAGCGCTGTTGTGCATAACGATAACCCGTCTGACACCTATATGCAAAACAAGCTTGTTATAAACGAAGAGGCAAGCGCGCCGCTAACCGCTAAGGCAAGCGCACAAGTTAAAGCGCAAAGCAGCGCTGAAAAAAACAAAGAGAAAAGCGGCCATTTAAAAAATTCAGACAGTGGCGATTTTAAAAACAGCAAGAGCATTTCAAAAGAAATAGGCATAGATGCACCTTTAATTCAAACATCTACAATGGGCATAGACCCTGATAAATACGGTGTTGCGCCTGTAAACTACAGCGAGAAAGACGATTACAACAAGCTTTCCGATGCACCTATAATAGAGCAAAAACTTAAAAAGATGTTTTTATTTAATAGCGCACGCGTTTTAGCTTTGGCTATTATGAGTATTTTAACTATAGCCATGGGCTTTTTTACAAACAGCGGCGCCGGCAATTTAAGCAGTGGAAGCATATCTGTAAGCATAAGCTCGTTTTTAATAATAAACTTAATTGTTTTGCTTTTATCTGCCGCTTTGTGCCACGACATTATTATAGCAGGCGTTTTCGGCATTTATAAGCACCTTAGTGTAGACACCCTTGCGCTTTTTGCACTATTCGGTGCGCTTTTACAAAATATATGCAGTTTAATTTTTTTGCAACAATTTTCACAAATGGGCTCTACATTGTTTGTGCCTGCAGCCGTGCTTGTTTTATTTTTCAACTGCATAGGCAAGCTATTGCATATTAATGCGGTGCGTGGTAATTTTGAAATAGTTAGCAAAAGCTATGAGCACAGTGCGGCATTTGCCGTTAAAAACAAGCAACTAACAAGCTTGGTTTGCTCCGGCTTTAAAGAGCGCAATCCCTCGCTTTTGGTAAGCCGCCCAACGTCACTTATGCGTGGTTTTATGCGCCATAGCTTCTCTTCTACAATAAGCGATGTTTATGCGCGCAAGTTCAGCATTATTTTACTTATTATGGCAGTGGCAAGCGGTGCACTTGCGCTTTTGAATTCGTTTGAGGCACTTTATGTTATAAGCGCCTTTAGTGCAACGCTTTGCATAGGCGCGCCAATTTCCTGCACAATGGTTTATGCATTGCCCGCTTTAAAAATGCAGCGTTCAAGCAAAAAGTTCGGTGCGGCTATCCCCGGTTCCAGCGCAATTCAAAGCCTTGGCCTTTGCAATACCGTGCTTTTGCGCTCAAGAGATTTGTTCCCCTCTTCTAATGTAATACTGCACACAATAAAGCCTTTCGACGGCAAGCGAATTGACTTAGCCGTTCTATATGCAGCGAGCATAGTTTATGAAAACTGCGAAACATTGGCAGACACATTTTTGAATATTGTAGATAACGATATAAACGCCCTTTTCGAAGTTACACACGCAGAAGTTGAGTTTAATTTAGGCGTTACCGGATATGTAGACGGCAAGAAAATTATATTTGGCAACCGTGATATGATGCGCAGGTATCAAATAGAGTTGCCCTCGCTTGAATATGAAAGAGCTTTTACCGACGGCGGCAAAAACCGCGCTATATACCTTGCGGTGAACGGCGAGCTTTACAGTGTGTTCTCCCTTAGCTACGAGGCTAATAAAATTGCGGCGTCTGCTCTTAAAATACTTACAAACAGCGGCATTAACGCCCTTATATATTCAAACGATTTTAATGTTAGCGCAAACCTTATTACAAAAACATATAATATATCGCCACAGATGATAAAAATACTATCGCAATCGGAAAAAGAGCTGCTTACAAGCCAAACAGAATATATACCTGAGAGCGACGGCTATATGATACATAAAAACACAGTGCGCTCATTTATCGGCGGCCTGCGTGCGGCATCTAAAGCGGCACAGCGCGAGAAACTGGCAAACACTGTTGAATTTGCAGGCGTTCTTGTCGCAATGATTTTAGCGCTAATATTAAGCTTTACGGGTGTTTTGGTATCGCTTTCGCTCTACTTTGTTTTAATTTACCAGCTCGCATGGTGTGCTATAACCGTATTGCCAATTTTGCTGAAAAAATAGTGGTTTTACATTAAGCAAATTATAAATGCAAAAGCTTTGCCTACGTTTATTACAAAGGCGATTTCATCAATACCCCTATTAAATAAGCGTCGGCTTAAAAATACACTTGTTTTTTGCAATATTTTCAGCGCAAATTCAGCACAGCTTAGGTTTGTAAATTTACGCAAAACAACCAAGTTATAATTTGCCTTTAGGCAATTAAATGTACCTCCCGGCTAAATTGTGAACAAATTTGGATTTTATTATTGACTTTTCGCAATATATTTGTTAAATTCTTTATATGAAGTTTTATAATACGCTTTTTTTAAAATTGTTGCTATAAGGCTTTAAATACTTTATTAGAAAGAGTGAATAGCATGAACGAAAATAATAATTATACACAGCCTGTGCAACAAGCACAACCTGTGCAACAGGCACAACCTGTGCAACAGGCACAACCTGTGCAACAAGCACAACCTGTGCAAGGGCAAGCTACGCCAAACCAAGGGCAATATGCACCACCTCAAAACCAATATACGCAGCAAAGCCAAGCACAATATGCACAAAACCAAGCGCAATATTCACCTTACGGCCAAAACACACAATATCAGCCCCAGCCTCAATATGCTGCACCTGTTGACCCTGAAGCATATAAAGACAGAACATTAGCCGCTCTTTCTTATTTTGGCATTATGTTTATGATTTTAGGGCTTGTTGCAAACGGAACATCAAAGCATGTGCG
>CAYJPD010000066.1:0-11431 GCA_964371975.1 uncultured Bacteroides sp. | reverse complement strand
AACAAAAGCCCCTTTAAATTTTGGAAACGCCAAAATTTAAAGGGGCTTTTCATAATTTAAAAATTAATTGCAATATGCATTATTTACTACTGTTTTGCAATTCACTGTTTTCGTCTTTTCTATACTTTGATTTGCGCACTTTCGGTTTTTTTGCAGTTGCCAAATATTCTACAACAAAGCACAAGAATACCGCACCTGCGTAACAAATAACATCGCTAATTAAAAAGCCAACACCAAAAATATATGCGCCTATAGGTGAGCCTCTCAACTCAACCAGCCACTCAAAATTCAGTAGCTGTGAAAACTCTATTAGCATTGTTAATATAAGGGCAATAGTAAAATGTGCAGATGGCTTTATATAAATAATTGCCGCTACCAGCCAGTATATCATGCAAGCCCATAGAATATCCGGCAGATATGTGGCTACCACAAACGGTAAATTAGCCGAAAATGCTCTTACAGCAAAACCCGATATGCCAAACAAAAGCATGATAGCAAAATATAATAATCTTTTTTTCACTTTGTTCCTCCGCAGTTAAATAATAATTGTGCATTTAAAATAATATTAAATGTTGGCAATTAGCTTTCTTTTATGAGAAAGCTTTTTTCTAATTGCCAACATTTTTTTAATTTATCAAATTATAAGACTTAAATTTGCTCTTCTTCGTCTTCGCTTTTCTTTTCGCTGCTATCTTCGGCTTGTGCTTTTGCACTTTCATCGCTTACATCTAAGTTTTCACTTAAATCAACCGAAACTTCAGAATCGGGCGTTTCATCGGAATTCGCAGGAGCAACTGCGTCTTCTACTTGTTTTTCGCTCTCGCTTGTTGTTTCTTCCTCTTTTTCAAACTCAGGCAATGTTTCGCCATTCATCAGTTTTGTAAACTCTTCGCCGCTTAATTTTTCCCTTATAAGCAACTCTTCGCTTACTTTATGAAGCTCTGGCATATGGTCTTCCAGTATGCGTTTTGCACGTTCATAGCCTGCATCTGTAAGCTTGCGAATTTCATCATCGATTTCAGCCGCAATAGTTTCTGAGTAATGGCGCCCTGAGCTGAAATCTCTTCCTAAAAATGTTTGGTTTTCATCGTTGCCGTAAACCACTGTGCCAAGGCGTTCAGAGAAACCATAGCGCGTAACCATGGCTCTTGCAATGGCAGTTGCCCTTTGCAAGTCGTTAGAAGCGCCTGTTGAAATATCTTCAAGCACTAAATGCTCTGCAACACGCCCGCCCATCAGCGTTACAATTTGTTCTTCCATTTGTGTTTTTGTAACATATGTTTTATCTTTTTCAGGCAAACTCATTGTGTAGCCGCCTGCCATACCCCTTGGTATAATGGATATTTGGTGCACAGGGTCTGCTGTTTCGCATATATGGTGAGCAATTGCATGGCCTGCCTCATGGTAAGCTGTAAGTTTTTTCTCATTTTCGGTAACTACACGGCTTTTCTTTTCAGGGCCTGCCATAACTTTTATGCTCGACTCTTCAATATCTTCTTCCGTAATTGCTTTTTTGCCACGTTTAGCAGCCATAAGCGCCGCTTCATTTACAAGATTTTCAAGGTCTGCCCCTGTGAAACCAACAGTAGATTTTGCAATAGTTTTCAGTTCTACATCAGGTGCAAGCGGTTTATTTCTTGTGTGAACTTTCAGTATTTCTTCACGGCCTTTAACATCGGGCAAACCAACATAAACTTGCCTATCAAAACGGCCCGGCCTCAATAGCGCTTTATCTAATATATCCGAACGGTTTGTAGCTGCAACAACTATAACGCCCTCGTTTGCGCCAAAGCCGTCCATCTCCACAAGCAATTGGTTAAGTGTTTGCTCGCGCTCGTCGTGACCGCCGCCAAGGCCTGCACCACGTTGGCGCCCAACTGCGTCAATTTCGTCTATAAATATAATACACGGTGCAGTTTTCTTCGCTTTATCGAACAAATCACGCACACGAGAGGCACCAACACCAACATACATTTCAACAAAGTCTGAACCGGAAATTGTATAAAAAGGTACGCCCGCTTCGCCTGCACACGCCCTTGCAAGTAACGTTTTACCTGTTCCTGGAGGGCCAACTAATAGAACACCATGCGGTATTCTTGCTCCTAATGTGTTGAACTTTCTCTGATTTTTAAGGAATTCCACAATTTCAGAGAGTTCTTCTTTTTCTTCATCTGCGCCTGCAACATCTTTAAATGTAGCTTTGCGCCCTGTTTCAGATTGGTCTTTAACTTTTGCTTTGCCCACATTCATTGCGCCGCGCCCACCGCCTTGGGAGTACATGAAGAAATAAAACAGCGCCAGCAAGCCTATTGGTATTAACATCATAGGCAGAACCGATAACCATTGGGGCACTTCCGTAACCGGTATAAAGTCGTAAACCATAGGGCTGTCGGGATGAGTTTCATCTCTCAGCGCAACATATTCTTCAATATTATCTGCAAAAAATTGCGCATAAGGCAATTCATAAACAAGCGTTGTGCCTGTTTCAACTTCTTGCGTGCTTGTTTGTTCACCTACCCCGGGCAGCTGAAACAAACCTTGCTGTGAACTTTCATTTTTTATGGCACTTTGTGCGTCTTCACTAATTTCAACGCCTTCGTCAAGCGTTATTTCCAAAGTTCCCGTTGCCATATCCAAAGTGAATTCTTTTACTTGTGCATTTTCAAAAAAGTCTGCTACTTCGTGATATTTCAAGTTTTGTATATTACCGCTTGTGCTTAAAGCAATAATTAACACTAAAAACAACATTAAAACTATCAAAACAAACAAACCGCTTACATTTTTCGGCTTTCTTATCAAATTTCTTTCACTCCTAATAATTTACTTTTGCGCTTTTACGAATATACTTCCGGTTTCAAAACCCCTATAAATGGTAAGTTACGATATTTTTCTGCATAATCAAGCCCATAGCCAATAACGAAATCGTCTGGTATTGTAAAGCCTGTGTAATCTGCTTTCAAATCCCCTTTGCGCCTGTCGGGTTTATCCATAAGTGTGGCTATGCGTATAGATTTAGGGTTCCTGCCTTGCAATATCTCTTTAATATAACTTAATGTTAGCCCTGAGTCTAATATATCTTCAATTACAAGCAAATCTTTACCTTCTAAAGGAATGTCTAAATCTTTCACTATTTTAACAACGCCGCTGGATTTAACACCGTTGGCATAGCTGGATATTACCATGAAATCAATATCGTGCGGAACTGTGATTTCACGCATTAAATCTGCTAAAAACACAACCGCACCTTTAAGCACTGTAACAAGCATTAAGCTTTCACTGTCTTTATAATCCTCATTTATTTGCCTGCCTAATTCTTTAACTTTTTGCTTAATTTCCTCTTCAGATATTAAAACTCTTTCAACATCATCATATAAATTCTTGCTCATGGCTAACCTCCGGTGTTTTTATATTTATTTCTATATATTTTTTTGTGTTCTCATCAGGCATTAAACCTTTAGCAAAACCCAACCCAAAAGCCCATAAAATTGTGTTTTCATCAGCGAGCACAGGGTTTGTTTTCCTAAGTTCTAAGCTGTATTTGTTTTCGCTATAAACTTTTTTAAGCGGTTTTGTGCAATTAGAAAACATCGCACAAAAATTATCTTTTGCTTTTATCGTTCTAAATATTGCACTCTTTTTTATTTTACCATAATCTGCAATATTTTTTAAGTGATTTTTATTATATTTTTTAAAATTAACTGTTTTTTCACAATTTGTTATATTTATATACAAAATTTTGCCGTTTGGAGCAGTGAAACAATATGAATTTCCCATTTCATTTAATGGCAAACTCCACTTTTCTGTATTTGCACTTTCAATTTCTCCTTTGTGCGTTTCAAAACTGTTATCGCTTTGCTCTGATTTTATCACTCGCACAAAGCCTTGTGAAACACTTACAGTGATATGTTTATTAAGTTCAAGTGAGCCGCTACAGTTTTTTATAGCGGTTTTAAGAACAGCAATTTTACTCTCGCTCGCATCAATATGTTTTGAAATTAATATATGGCAAACTTTAGTTAAAACCGCATCGTGCAATAGTAGTAGTTTTTGTGCTCTATAGCCTTTTTCGCCTGCGCTGTTTATTATTTCTGATTGTTTTAACGCTTTATGGGCCTGCTCATCTATATAATCACATGCTTGTTTTGCACTGCTTATAAACCTTGTAAAAGCACTTATCGCTTGCTCATTTATGCCGGTTAGCTTTGGCATAACTTCTAATCTTATTTTATTGCGCGAATAATCAAGCGTTAAATTTGATTCATCTGTGCAAAACTCAATATTATTGCTATTTAAATAGTTTTCTATATCATCTCTTTGCACATCGAGCAGCGGGCGAATTATGCCCGGCCTGCAATAAGGTATACCGCAAGCACCGTTTAGCCCTGCGCCCCTAACTATATTTAAAAGCAAAGTTTCAGCGTTATCGTTTTTATTATGCGCTGTTGCAATAACTGCTTTTTCCTCTTTTTCAATTAGCTCTTTAAAAAAATTATAGCGTATATTGCGCAAATTGTTTTCAGATTTATCTAAAAGCTCTTCGCTTTGCCAATTTATTGTTTTTTCGTGCACAGCAATATGCTCTTTTTCACAAAACTGCTTAACAAAAAGTGCATCTTTTAGCGAGGCGTCACCACGCACATTGTGGTTTAAATGAGCTGCTTGTACATTTACATTCAGCATATGTTTAACGCTGTTAAGCATATGCAAAAGCGCCATGCTATCTGCGCCGCCCGAGCACGCAACAATAATATTTTTAACTCCGTTAAGCATATTATGCTCATTTATTGTGTTTAATATAATTTCACTTATATTATTCATGCACATAGTCCACATTTGTAAAACGAGTGTGTGCGCCGTCCCAAGCTAAATTAACTTTGCCTGTTTCACCGTGCCTGTTTTTTGCCACAATGCATTCCGCTGTGCTTATATCTGCCTCTTCGCTTTTATCATAATATGCATCTCTGTATAAAAACAGCACAACGTCGGCATCTTGCTCTATAGAGCCCGAGTCGCGCAAATCGCTTAAAACAGGGCGATGGTCTGCCCTTGCTGTTTTTTCAGCGCTACGAGATAATTGTGAAAGTGCAATTACAGGCACATTCAATTCTTTTGCCATTATTTTAAGGTTACGAGTAATCTCACTTATTTCCTGCACCCTATTCTCATTCCTTTTGCCGTTGCTCATCAACTGCAAATAGTCGATAATAACAAGGCCAATATCGGGCTTTGATGGGTCTTGATTAACTCTTCTTATTTTTGCTTTCATTTCGGGAATGGTTATATTCGATTTATCATCAATATAAATATTTGTTTTCACCAAAATTTCAGACACCCTAACTATGTCCTCAAAATCGTCCATAGTTAAATTGCCTGTTCTGAAAGCATGGCTATCTATAGCTGCCTCACCTGATAAAATGCGGTTTACAAGCTGGTCTTTTGTCATTTCAAGGCTGAAAAACGCAATGCCCATATCTTGGTGTTTTGCTATATTTGCCGTTATATTAAGCGCAAAAGACGTTTTTCCCATACCGGGGCGAGCCGCTAAAATAACTAAGTCTGAACGGCCAAGGCCACCTGTAAGCAAATTGTCTAAATATGTAAATTCAGTGGGAATACCTTTATATTGTGCGCTGTTTGGGCCTGTTAGCTCTTGTAAACGAGCGAAGTTTTCCAAAATAACGCTTTTTATAGGCGTTAATGTACTCGTATCTCTGCCCGAGCGTATTTCATATATTTTTTGCTCTGCACTCTCAAGCAAAATATCGCTATCGTTCTCGTTAGCTGTTTGCTCTAAAATATCTTGTGCCGCATGCATTAACTGCCTAATGCGATATTTATCCTCTATAATTTCAACATAGTACGGAGTGTGTGAAAGCGAGGGCACTGTTTCTGCGAGCATTGTCAAATAAACTTTTGCTTCGCTCTCACTTGGGAAAACACCATCATCTTGCACACAGCCCAGCAATGTTACAAAATCTACAGGGGCACCTGTTGTGAACAGGCGCACAATCATCGCAAAAATTTCTGCGTTTTGGCGCACATAAAACATTTCAGCTTTTAAAGCGCCTATTAACACAGGCACAATTTTACTTGCGTCCAACAAAGCTGCACCTAAAACGGCTTGCTCTGCTTCAACGCTGTAAGGTAGTTGTAAACCCATGGTGTCAAGCGACAGCATAGGCGTTTTTCGCTGAGCCATTAGCCCCTCCTTTCAATATTTCAAAGGCAAATATCTCTATTTTAAAAAAATTATATTTTATTCGCTAACGCTAACTTTTACATGCGCTATAACTTGAGGGTAAATTTTAACATCCACATTGTATGTACCGAACGCTTTTATGTCTGCATCAAGCACAATTTTGCGCTTATCAATTTCAGTTCCTGCCAATTTTGTTAGCTCTGCAGCAATTTCTTTTGCTGTTATGCTTCCGAACAAACGGCCGCCTTGCCCTGCTTTTGCTTTGAAGTCAACTTGTTTATTCTCAAGCTTTGCAGCAATGGCATTTGCCGCATCCAGCTCTTGTTTTGCATGGTGCTGCTTTGCCTCTTCTTTAGACTTAACTATATTAACCGCTGATGCATCTGCTTGAATCGCAAGGCCTCTTGGAAATAAATAATTGCGCGCATAGCCGTCAGATACTTCGTGTATTTCATTTTTTTTGCCAATTGCTTTAACATCTTGTTTTAACATTACTTTCATTTAGCCCACTCCTATTTTTTGCTTTTTCTGCTTTCGGTTTTTTCTTTAGTTTCATACTCTTCAATTGCATGAATTAGCATTTGCTTTGCATCTTCAATGCTTGTGTTTCTCATTTGCGTTGCCGCCATTGTTAAATGGCCGCCGCCGCCCAATTTCTCCATAATAACTTGAACATTAACTTCGCCCATGCTCCTTGCGCTAATCATAATTTTTTCGTTATGTTTAACTGCCACAAAGCTTGCGCTAACGCCGTTTATTGTAAGCAAATCGTTTGCGGCTTGCGGAATAATTTCATTGTAATCTATAGTTTCAAGCTCGGTTGCAACTATAGCGCAGCCTTTGTAAATTTCAGCTTTTTTAACAAGCTCGCTCTTGTTTATATAGTGCTCAAAGCTTGAGTTAAACAGCATTTTTGTTTGAGCGGTTTGTGCGCCCATACGCCTTAAAAATGCCGAGGCTTCAAATGTTCTAACGCCTGTGTGCACAGCAAAATTGCGTGTGTCAAGCATAATGCCCGCAAGCATTGCCTGCGCCTCGCCTTGTGTAATTTTATTGCTTTTATTGAACTGAATATATTGTAAAAGCTCTGCCACCATTTCGCTGGCACTGCTGCACGAGGGCTCGTGATAAAAAATAACACTATCCTCAATATACCCCACACAAAGCCTGTGATGGTCTATAACCACAACATTATTTGCTATTTCATATATTTTAGGGTTTTCTATCAATGCTTTTAAATGAGTATCAACTATAACAACAAGAGTATTTTTGCCAATTAAGTTTTCAGCGCCGTCCGGGTGTATGAATTCAACGTCCTCTTCTCTAAGCCTATCTATAAGCATTTTCGCCATAGTTTTTTCGTCATTTATTACAATGCAAGCCGGCTTATCACACGCTTTAGCAAAGCGGTAAACACCTGCTGCTGCGCCCACGCTGTCTAAGTCGCTCATTTTATGGCCGCTTATAACTATATTATCGCTTTGGCGCATAAGCTCTTTTAGCGCATTTGCTATTATGCGGCTTCGCACTCTGCTATTATTTTCAACGCTGTGTAAAACACCGCCAAAAAACGCTATGCCGTCTTTGCTTTTTACCGCTGCCTGATCGCCACCTCTACCAAGCGCCATATCAAGCGCTTGCATAGCCATTGTTTCACAATCTTTTAAAGTGTCGCCATCATGGCCAACACCAATGGATAAGCTTACAGAAGCATTTTCTTTTGTTAACTGCCTTACATTATCTAATATAGTAAAGCGGCTTTTTATAATTTCTTGCATGTGGCGCTCTTCTACAATTGCAAGGTACCTTGACGCTGAAGTGCGCTTTAAAATGCCTGATGTATTCCCTATGAATTGCTCTAAAGCGTTATCAATTTTAGATGTTAGTTTTGCTTTATCGCTCTCTTTCATCTCTTTTAAAATTTCATCATAGGTATCTATGGCAATAATCATTACCGACGGGCGCGAATTTTTATATTCCTGCTCAATTTGTTTAAGCTTTGTGTCTTTAATTAAATAAATAAAATAAATTTCGTTTTCGCCAAGCAAATCATTGTGAAATAAGGTGTACATTTCATTATTACACTCAATATTAACACCGTTTTTTGCTTCTTCCAAGCTATATTGCGGCAACACATTATAAATATTCTCTATAGTAATATCTTGCGAATTAAGCAAGGTATCCTTAAAAGCTTTATTATACCATAAAACCGTATTCTTTGCTACTGCCACAACGGGTATGCCCAATTGCAAAAGGCCTTTTTGTGCGCTGACATCAACATTATTGTAATAGCCATCGTGTAAAATTCTTGCAATTAATTTATGAAAAGACCTTATCTTTACCAAAATTAATACAGTTATAACAAGTAAAATAATCATAATTGGCAAAAGCATCAATGGTTGTATCATAGCAATTGATGTAATAAGCAGTAAACATGTTAATATTGATATTATAATCAATACATCTAATTTAGATATTCTCTTTCTTGGTTTCACTAAAGCCTCCTTTTAAACAATTGCACATTTTTCCATTAATACTATAGCAATTATTCAAAAAAAATTATAATTCTATAAGCACAGGTAATATCATAGGGCTGCGCCTTGTTCTTTTATATAAAAAGCCTGAAACGCTCTCTCTTATTCTTGTTCTAACGCTGTTTAAATCCCTAAAGTCCATGCTGTCAAGCCTATCTAAAATAGCTTGCACATGCATAACTGTTTCATCTATAAGCATTTCATTTTCTTTTACATAAACAAAGCCTCTTGAAACAATTTGCGGGCCGCTAACTATTTGACCGCTTGCTTTATCAACAACTACCATAACAACAACAAGCCCATCTTCAGAAAGGTGGCGCCTATCTCTAAGCACTGTGCTGCCAACATCGCCAACGCCAAGCCCGTCTACCATTATTGCGCCTGCTGTAACTTTATCGGGTATTTGCACATTTTCTTCACTTAGCACAACATGGTCGCCATTTTCACATATTACAACATTGCTTTTTGGCACGCCCAAAGCTATAGCCGTTTTTGCATGGCGTTTTAGCTGTTTATACTCACCGTGCACAGGTAAGAAATATTTTGGCTTAGCCAGTGTTAGTAAAATTTTTTGTTCTTCTTCACAGGCGTGCCCCGATACATGAACATCATACATGCTTTCATAAATAACCTCAGCACCCTGTTTTAACAGCCCGTTTATTACTTTTGTAACCATTTTTTCATTGCCGGGTATAGGCGTTGCGGAAATAATTATAAAATCGCCCTCTGTAACGCTAACGCTTCTGTGGCTTGAACTGCTCATTCTTGCAAGCGCGCTGAGCGGCTCGCCTTGGCTGCCTGTTGTAATTAAAACTATTTTTTCAGGCGGGTACTTTGAAATTTGGTCAACTTCAATAATTGCATTTTCAGGCGCATGTAAATAACCCAGTTCAAGTGCCATTTTTGTGTTATTAAGCATACTGCGCCCTGAAACGGCTACTTTTCTGCCCTTTTGCACCGCCATATCTATTATTTGCTGAACCCTATATAAATTAGAGGCAAAACTTGCAATTATTATTCGTCTATTACCTGCTTTATCAAAAAGCGTTGCAAATGCCTCGCTAACTTTCTGCTCTGTCATTGTAAAGCCCGGGCGCTCTGAGTTAGTGGAATCGGAAAGTAACACTAAAACGCCTTGCTTACCATATTCCGCAATAGCAGCTAAATCTGTTGGGCCACCTGTTAGGGGGGTATAGTCTATTTTATAATCGCCTGTGTGAATAATAACGCCTGCAGGTGTTGTAATAGCAAAGCCCAATGCGTCGGGTATTGAGTGGTTCACATGGATTGGGTCTACCATAAAACAGCCAAGTTTAAACACAGAACGAGGTTTTATTTCAATAAATTTTACCCTGCCGCTTAAGCCGTGTTCTTCCAATTTATTTTTTAGCAAACCTATGGTTAAACGAGAAGCATAAATAGGTAAATTAACCTGCTTTAACAAATAAGGTAGGCTACCTATATGGTCTTCATGGCCGTGCGTAATAACTATGCCTTTTATTTTGTCCTTGTTTTGCAAAACGAAAGTGAAATCGGGAATTACAAGGTCAATTCCATACATATCGCTCTCGGGGAATACAAGGCCGCAATCCATTATGATCATGTCGTTTTCACACTCGAAAAGCGTGATGTTTTTGCCAACTTCACCAAGGCCGCCAAGCGGGTAGATATGCAATTTAGATTTATTTAAATGCTTGCCTTTTTTTATACCTTTTCTATTAGCTTGCTTTGGTTTTTGCATATTAAAATTATTATCGTTAGCTTTTCTTATGCGCTGTGAATTAACATTTTTATTTTGTAGCTCATTTTTGTTAGCAGCCTGTTCTTTAACTGTTTTACTAAGCATTTTTTCAGGCTTTGTACCTTTAGCTAATTTAGGTGTGTTTTGCCTTGAACGCAATGTATTTTTCACATTATTAGGCTTAAATTTTTTCGGCTTTTGTTCTTGCCTTGTTTGCTTGCTTTGAGAGTCTTCTTTATCTTTTTGTTTCATATATTCTCCTTTTAGAATAAATGCGTAGCAAAACAAACCTGCTGATTAAAACGCAAATATAAACGTAATTTACAGCCGGTTTGAAAATTGCTATGCCTAAAATACCGAAATTTATCGGTTTAAGTTCGATGTAATGTTTAATTTTCATCTATGTATTCTATATTAATATCCATTTATTCAATGCATATAAAATTTAAATTTTTAATTATAAAACGCTAAATTTTTACTCTATAGTCATGTTTAATGATACTTTTTTTTACATGCTTTGTCAAGTAATTAAATTTTATATTATGCGGCATTTGGCTAGCCGGAGGTGTGGCAAGTGCCAAATATTCCAATAAATAATCCTATGGATTATTTATGTTAGCTTTACCATTAAATTATTAACACATACACTTGTAAAAAAAATATTTTACATTATAATAGTATTTACAAATTATATATCGTTAAAAATATTGTTTTATAAATACACATTTTTTATATATAATACTATTTAAAACAGAAAACGGTGACTAATATGAAAAAAATAAATATATACACAGACGGCGCTTGCAGCGGTAACCCCGGCCCAGGCGGCTGGGGCGCTATTCTTGAATATGGCAATGTGCGCAAAGAAATTAGCGGCGGCGAAGCCGACACAACCAACAATAGAATGGAGCTAACCGCTTTTATTAAGGCGCTTGAAATGTTAAAAGAGCCTTGCGA
>CAYJPD010000065.1:0-12127 GCA_964371975.1 uncultured Bacteroides sp. | reverse complement strand
TATTATGAACAATGAATTTGAAAACATTATAGATAATATAAAGCCTACTTATATCTCGAAAAGTAGCACACACGGCAACGGGCTTTTTGCCGGCGCGGATATTGAAACGGAGCAGTGCCTTGGCACTTTAGACGGCCAGTATATGAGCTGGGAATTATACGATAAAATTTGTGCGAAATACCGAAGCGAGCAGTTTAGCGATGCCTTTTTTATGGAGTGGAACGCCATAACAAACACATTGCTTTTAACACGCCCATTTCGCACAAAATACAGCTTTATAAACCACTCACGAACGCCTAACCTTGAAATTAAATACGAGCCAATAAGAATTGTGGCGCTTCAAAACATAAAAAAAGGCGAAGAACTTTTACTGGATTACAGGAGGGAAAATTTAAGTGATGAATATCTCAACGGCCATGGAAAAACATATCTCTGATGACAAAATACAAATCCATTTTTATATGTTTGCTCGTGTAGAGCCTACAAATAATTTTCAAAAAAGCTTTTATCATAAGGAATGTGACATGCAAGCGTTAAATGCTTTGAAAAGCAAACAAATTCCTAAATGGGTTGAAGACAAAAACATTTTCAGCGATTTATATAAAAACATAGCTGTACTGGATATATCCGATAACCAGTTTTCGCACTTAAAAGATTATTATAAGCAATTTCATTTTAAAGGCGAGGGAACCGGCATAGACGAATACATAATTGAAAATGAATTCAGGCAATATATTCTTTACAATTTGAAGCTTAAATTTTTCATGCATTCAATAGAAATGGTTTTTGAATTTCCAATAGAGCATTTTACAAGCGAAGATGTAATTAAAGTTGCAAACGGCAATGCAGAGCTTGATTTATACAATTGCTTTAGAAACGGAATGATAGAAACTACCGACAGCCCAACAACATTATTTGTTGAGAATTCAAGCAATGCTGTTAAAAAAGTAGTTGTTGGTTTTGTTAACAGCGTTTATAAAATGCACGCTAATGAAAATGATTTCTTCATGGGCAGCGATTGCGGCAATATAACAATTGTTGCGCTTTTTGAAAACGAGCAGCTAAAAAGCAAAGTAGAAAACAGCATAATGTGCACAAATAAATTTGCCGAGCGGCTTGAATATTTCGACAACCACGTATCGCTATATGGCTGCGAGTGCCTTTTTAACGGGCGCTTTCAAACAATAATAACAACACAGCCAAAAAGGCAATATCACTTTGTGCCCATAACATTTCAGGCGCAGTTTACGTGGAGCTACCTTGTAATTGTTGAAAACACAATAGAGCACTTAAATGTACGTTTGCAAGCAAGCAGCCATGTGAAAGCGGCAAGTGAAAACAAGCTGCTCATAGGTGCAATGATAGAAAAAATTCAAATACTCTCTTACGACAACGAAGTTTTCAAGCGCAGTATAGAGAACGAATATGATTTAATTTACAAAAAATTTGAAGACTCGTGGCATTTAAACAGCTCCTTAGAGGCGGCAGAAAAATATATCGCAAACTTAAACGATTATTTAAACCGCGCGCATATGGAGGAAAGCGAGCGCATCAGCTTAAAGCAAAACCAAACGCTTTTTGTTATTTCCCTATTGCAAGTGCTTGCTTTTGTTAGCATTTGGAGCGACTTTTTAGATTTAGGCACAGAGTACGGTGTTCCCTTTTCCCACCTTATAAGTGTAGATTTAAGCTCGTTTTTAAACACGCTTAACATGTTCTTGCCAATAATATTAATATCAATTACTTTGGTGCTTTTAGTTTCAAGTTTTAAAAAAACAAAGCGTTAATATAAATAATCTTCGCGTTGCTTCGATTATTCATATCTTATTTTATGGCGCAGGGCAGGGATGCCCCACATGCCAATTTATATTATATCGCTGCTCATATAATATAAAAGAGCTTTGCTGTTTAGCTAACTAACGCTTTAAGTTTCATTTTACAATTATAAAACTAAGCGCAAATATCGAAAGCTTAATGCTTGACAAAGTACCTTGTTTTATGATAAAATATTACTTTGTAAGGCTACGCCTCATGGCAGTGGCATAAATAGTAAATGCATTAATTTTTCACACAATATATTGTGTGCCATTATTGCTACGGGAGGGTAGAGGCATGAAAAGAACATTTCAACCAAAAAAAATACACCGCGCAAAAAAACACGGTTTTTTATCACGTTCAAAATCTAAAAGTGGCCGCAAAGTGCTTGCATCGCGCCGCAGCAAAGGCCGTGCAAAACTTGCAGCTTAATTAAAAAGCCGCAAATTTGCTTTTTGGCAAAACATAACAGCAAAGCTAAATACCCGCTTGCTTCTTGCAAAAAAATTGTTTTTTTACGCATTATATGCTTTACATTACAGTATATAAGCTTAATTGCAATAACAAATATTTTGAATTTACAAAACCGGGCCACTTTTCGGTGGCCTTTTTGTTTATTCAAGGGTAAAATTTAAGCGAGGTTTGCTTTGTAATTTTCAACTTGTTTAATTAAACAGGTTTAATTTTCTTTAAGCATGAAAAAATTAACTGCAAATTCCGGTTAATTTATTTTAACGATATAACATCATTATTTTGCTTTAAAGCTCACTGTTTTAAAGCCCTGTATGTTTTATTCAATTTTCTTTGAGTTTGGAGATTTCTATGCGCTATAAAATGCTAACACGCAATAACGAGTTTGCAAGAGCTTATGCGCGCGGAAAATCTTATGTGCACAAGTTTTTAGTGCTTTATGTTAATAAGAACAGGCAAAAGCAATTGCGCATTGGCCTAACGGCAACAAAAAAAATAGGTAATGCTGTAGTTAGAAACAGGGCTCGCAGGGTTTTGCGTGCCGCACTTTATAATTTGAAGCCGAGAGTAACGGCAGAAAACGGCATTGATATAGTAATTGTAGCAAGGGGCATAACGCCGCATTTAAAAAGCCAAGATGTGCAAAAGGCAATGAAAGCGCTTTTTGATAAAGCCGGCATACCTTGCGAGCAAACCGACACCGAAGATTTATAAAAACCGTAAAGCTATAAGCTTATATGCACACAATTTGCAAAAGAGAGCAATTATGAAATATGTATTTATTTTTTTAATAAGGGGCTATCAAAAATTTATATCACCGCTTTTGGGCAGTAATTGCCGCTTTTACCCAACATGTTCACAATATGCAATAGACGCCCTAAAAACGCACGGCGCAATTAAGGGCAGCGCCCTTGCAGCATACAGAATTTTACGGTGCAACCCATTTATAAAAGGCGGAATAGACCATGTTCCCCCAAAAAAGCCGTGCAAAAACCACACGCATAATAAACACAGCCACTAAATACGCTTGATATTGCGCATCAAGTGTCCTACTATATAAAATTCAAGCCTTGCGCAAAGGCAGAAAAGGAAAAAAATGAACATATTCAGTATTTTGGCAACGCCACTGGGCTATGGTATGGAATTCATCATTCGTTTTATTTCAAACTACGGCCTTGCATTAATTGTTTTCACCATTGTAATTAAACTTGCAACATTTCCTTTAAGCATTAAACAGCAAAAGGGCCTTGCGCAAATGGGCGCATTCAACGAGCCCATGAACGAAATTAGAGAAAAATACAAAGATGACAGGCAAAAGCAAAACGAAGAGATAATGAAGTTCCAACAGGAAAACGGCATTTCTATGACAGCCGGATGCCTACCTATGATTCTAAACTTATTCATCATTTTCGGTTTGTTCCAAGTTGTATACTATCCGCTTCAATACATTTTCCGCATAAGCGAAGAGCAAATAGCAGCTGCTGCAAGCTTTGCAGGCTTTGAAGGGCAAGCGGTAAACGTTTTGCAAAGTAATTTACTTGGCACAGCAACACAAAACTCAGCAGAGTACGAGCAATTTTTCGGCGCTGCAATATCAAGCATAGATAGCCTTGATTTCACTTTCCTTGGCTTAAATCTACTTGAAGTTCCTTCTTTTTCAAACCCTCAAACTTGGATATTGCCCATTTTAACAATTGTAACTATGATAGGCATACAAATGCTAACGGCTAAAATGTCTAATGTGCAACAGCCCGGCGCTATGAAAGCCATGCCTTGGATAATGGCACTTATGTTTATACCTTTCCTATTTACAGCACCTGTTGCGTTCTCACTTTACTATTTTGTATCAAACGGTTTAATGGTATTCCAGCAATTAATTCTTAAAAAGATGTATGACCCTGAAAAGCTCAAAGCGCAAATCAAAGCAGATATTGAAGCAAAGCGCAAAGAGAAAAAACAACGCAAAGAGGTTGTAATTACAGACGAAAGCGGCAAAGAAACCGTTAAAAAAGTTAGCGAGTCTGAGCTTTTAAAATTGCGCCTTGCAAAAGCACGTGAAATAGACGAAGAACGTTATAATTGATAAGGGGGTTTAACTATGCATGAAATTATTACAAGCGGAAAAACTGTTGAAGAAGCAATAGAAAACGCTTTAGCACAGCTTGGTTTAAGCGAAGATGAAGTTACAATAGACATTATTCAGCTACCGCAAAAAAAGCTGTTTAAAACAATACCCGCAAAAATTAAAGCAAGCGTAGATGCAAGCTTTAATTTAAACGAGGAAGAAAGCAAGCCTGCACCTAAAAAAGAGGCAGCACAAGCTGAGAGCAAAGGCACACAAAGTGTAAAGCCTGCAAAAACAGAGGCTAAAGCTCCAAGTGCTAAAGTTGCGCCTGCCCAAAAAGAGCAAGTGCAAAGCGAGCCAAAGCCTGAGCCTAAAAAAGATGATGTTACATTTAAGCAAGAAGATATAGACATTAACAGCAACGAGCATTTAAAAAATGCAAAAGAATATTTAACAGACATTTGCGAAAAAATGGGCGCAAGCGGCCTTGATTTTACGGCGGCAACACGCGGCGACGGCTATGTTATAAAAATCAACGGTGAAAAAGCAGGCTTTTTAATTGGATACCGCGGCGAAACAATGGACGCTCTTGGCTATTTAACAAGCCTTTATGTAAACCGTTTCGGCGGTGATTATGTGCGTGTTAACGTTGATATTAACGATTACCGCGCAAAAAGAGAAGAAATACTTGTAGCGCTTGCAAACAAAGTTGGTGCAAAAGTTCTGCAAACAAAGCGCAGCAAAACACTTGAACCAATGAACCCTTACGAGAGAAGAATTTTGCACTCTGTTATAATGGAAATTGACGGTATTAAGAGCGAATCTGTAGGCGAGGGCTCACAGCGCAGAGTTTGCGTTATGCTTGAGGGCGACAGTGTAAAGCGCCAAGAAAAACCCGGTAGATACTCGAAAAACAAGTACAGCAAAAACGATAACAGAGAGCGCAAAAACCAAACTCCCGAGCGCAATTTTGCAAGCAAAAAACCCTCTGCGCCCACAGCGCCCACAGCGCCCACAGCGCCAAAACGCACACAAACAATAGATGACAGCGCAGGCTTACCGCTATACGGCAAAATAGAGCTTTAATGCTTAGACCTTACTATAAACTTGTATATTAAAAGCAGTGCCAACATATTTTTCACATTGTTTGACATAACAAGCGGCAAGAAATGTGCGTTTTAAGCACTTGCCTCAAAAAGCCAATATTCATTTGCCCAAAGCCTTTAGGTTTTGGGCAAAAAATTTAGTTAGAAAGTATCTCACCTATTCAAATTTACTTTATGCATAAAACAACCCACTTTGCAATTTTGCAAAGTGGGTTAAAATGATATTTCCAATTATTTAATTTTATGTTACCCTATTACACTTTAATATATTAAAAAGGGACAATCTCTTCAATTATGTGTTGTTAGCTTTCTGCGGTTTTAATTTTGCCCCTCGCCTTGATAATTTGCAAGCTATCTGCGGCTTTATCTTCACCGCCTGCGCCCGCCTTATACCTGCGTTTTGGCTTTTCTCCGCCCGGTTTGCAATTGCAAGCTTTAAACGGTTTTATCCTCACCGCCCACTTGCCGGTTGCCGGTTCTCATGCTTAATACGGTAACACTATTCGACCTTTCTTTTTTTTACGCCAATCGGCGTTAAAAGAATTTTAAAGGGTTATTCCGTTTGCATTGGCCTTTACCTCTTTTTTTTAAGCCTTATTATATAAGGCCGCACATATTTTTCATTCTAAACCAATATTTATCATCTTTTCCATTAATGTTCTTTACACATTAATTTTTTTGACGCTCAGAGCCCTTTCAGCCCTCCGACGGTTTTTGCCGCTATTATGGTCTTCATTTATTGCTTTTATTGTGCTAATTTCTGCCTAATACTAAGCATACATTTTTCGTTACACAACTATAACAAAATTAATTGAACCGATATGTGCCAAAAAGTAACTATTGCATCGGAGTTTCCTCTTTCATAAAGTTTCTCATTTGCACTTACTTTTGCCTTTGTGCTTTTTCAAGGCACTAAAAACAATTTTGCCCTATTCCTTTACATAAAACAAATATGTGCAAATTTTTGCAGGGCTTTGCACCGGATAAATGCAACTTCACCTATAATTCATGCGTTTTAATGCACAATTTTCACGAAACATTCGTTATGTTAGCTTTATTGCACTTTAGCGGCGGCCCTGCCCTAACTGAACAGGTGTTTCATTAGAGTACATTGGCCTCGCTCCCTTCTGTTGTTATGATTTCATTATACGCTTGTTAATTATGTTTGTCTATTGACATATTGCATGGATTTTTAACTTTTTTTATGGACATATTTCACTTTAATTCCAACCGAGATCTTTTAAAATATCCCATTTAACCTCCATGCCGAAAACGCTAAGCTCTTCAATTCGCGAGTTTGTCATTCTTGAAACAGGGCCGCTAAGCGAAAAAGCAGCTTGAGCACGCCCATTTATTGAGGGCAGGCTAAATGCTATACACCTAACGCCAATTTCATTTTCTTCGTCATCTATTGCAAAACCTTGCTTTTGAACTTGCTTTAGGCTTGCAATAAACTTATTAAAATTTGTTATTGTTTTGTCTGTTAACGCTTTAATATCACTGTTTTTCCACACTTTTTCAACATCGCTATAGCTGTTTGTTGCCAATATTGCCTTGCCTACGCCTGTGCAATACATAGGCGTGCGCCTGCCCACGTGGCTGCCCATTCTAAGCATATGCCCGCCTTCACCCTCTGCTTTGTATATGTAAATTATATCGCTGCCGTCTTGCAATACAAAATGAACCGCCTCTTTTGCCCCTCGTGCCATTTTGTCTATATGCGGTTTTGCTATGCTTAATAAATCCATTTCATGCACTATGGAACTTGAAAGCTCAAACATTTTCAGCGTTAGCCTGTAATGAGCTGTGTTAGAATCTTTTACAACATAGCCAAGCGTTACTAAGCTTTGCAAAAGCCTATGAACCGTGCTTTTTGCAAGGGTGCTGTTTGCTGTTATATCTTGTAAACTTGCGCCTTTTGGGTGCTTTGTTAAAATTTCTATAAGCTTAAATATTCTTTCAACGCTTTGCACGTTGCCGCTATTTTGCATAATTCACCTCTTTGCGTTTTACAATGTGGAATGTAGTTCCATTATTATAATATATTTACTTTTAAATTTCAACAGTTATCTATTGGCAATTTATAAATTTTTAGTTTGCAAAAAAAAATAAAAATGCGCAAAAAAATTAATAATTAATATTAAAATTCTTGTAATTATTATTGAATAATGTATAATAATATAATATGACTATTTTACGGAGGCATTAATGGCTGATAATTTAAAAATTAAACCTGTTTTAATTGGCGCAGATATGAACTGCTATAATATGGCGAGGGCGTTCCACGAGGAATACGGCCTTGTTTCAAACGCTTTTGGGCGCTGGCAAATGGGCGATACCATGTATAGCCGCATTGTAAACTTTACCATGGTGCCCGATATAGATAATGAAGAAGTGCTTTTAAAAACCGTTAGCGATTTTGCAAACGCAAACAGCGAATACAAGTGCATTGTTTTAGGGTGCACAGACGATTACGCAAGCCTTTTGATGGATATTAAAGGCAATTTGCCGCAAAACTGCATAGCGCCATATATTTCGCCCGCTTTGAGGGATAAGCTTGTTAGCAAGGCAGATTTTTACCGCCTTTGCGATGAGCACGATATACTTTACCCGAAAACATATGTGCTTAAAAGCCCCGAGCCTTTACAAAATTTAAGCGAGGAGAATTTAGGTTTTAGCTACCCCATTGTTATTAAGCCCAGCAGTAGCATACGCTATTGGAAATTCCCTTTCGATGGCATGAAGAAAGTTTATTTTGCAAAAGATGCAAAACAGGCAAAGCAAATAAGCGAGCAAATATATAATGCAGGCTATGACGATGAGCTTATTTTGCAAGATAATATACCCGGCGACGATAGCCTTATGCGCGTGTTAACAGCCTATTGTGACAAAAAAGGCAAAGTGAAAATGATGTGCCTTGGGCATGTGGGCCTTGAAGAGCATACGCCAAAAGCGCTTGGAAACCATGCGGCGATAATTACGGAATACAACGAAGAGCTTATGCTTAAAATAAAAGATTTTTTAGAAAAAATTAACTATACCGGTTTTGCGAATTTTGATATAAAATATGATAGGCGAGATAATACCTATCGTGTATTTGAAATTAATTTAAGGCAAGGGCGCAGTAATTTTTACGTTACGGGCGCAGGGCTTAACCTATCAAAGTATATTGTGAGCGACCATGTTAATAATATAAATTTAGGCGAGCCTTTGCTTTTTAAGGGCGAGCATTTTTGGCATAGCGTGCCAAAAGGCGTTGTGTTTAAATATGTGCAAGATGAAAAATTTATTGAAAAGGCAAAAGAACTTTGTGCACAGAAAAAAGAAAGCTGCACATTTAACTATGCTTACGATTTGAAAATGAATTTTAAACGCTTTGCATATTATATTATACACCAGCACAGGTATTACAAAAAATTTGAGGATAATAAAATTTATTGATAAGCGAGCCTTTTAAAAAATTTGGCAAATCTTTTAATGGAGCTTTTAAGTTTAACTGCTGTTTTTTAATAGATATTATGAGGTTTTTAAACTTGGGCACATAAGCGAGCTTTTGAAAAATTTAGCAAAGCATTAAATAAAACTTTTATTATTTAACCGCGAATTTTCACCAACTAAACAAGGAGCCTTTATGTTAAAAAACAAAGCACCTGAAGTTCTTGGCATTTTAGGCGGGCTTGGGCCCATGGCGTCTGTTTATTTTTACGAGCTTATAACAAAACACACCTATGCCCAAAAAGATCAAGACCATATAGACATTATTATAAACTCGCGCGCAACAACGCCCGACCGCTCGTCGTTTATTATGGGCGAAAGCGCTGAGAACCCTTTTGATATTATGGAGCAAGATGCAAAGCGCCTTGTGGTTTTTGGTGCACAGGCTATTGCAATCCCCTGTAATACAGCGCATTATTTTTACGATAAGCTTAACGAGTGCATTGATATTCCCATTTTAAATATGGTGGAGCAAACTGTGCTTGCGGCGAAAGAGCGCGGCGGTAAAACAGGCATTTTTGCCACTACAGGCACAATTCAAAGCCGCACATATCAGCGTGTTTGCGAGGAGCTTTGTGCCGAGTATGAAGTGCCGAGTGATAAGTATCAGCAATATATAATGCAAATTATTTTTTCTTGCATAAAGCAAGGCAAACCTGCGGATATGCGCCTTTTTAACGAGGCTGTGGCATATATGCAAAGCAAAAATTGCACATCAATTATTTTAGGGTGTACCGAGCTTAGCATTGTTAAGCGCGACGAAAAACTAAGCAATTATTTTATAGACAGCATGGAAGTTTTAGCAAAAAACACTATAGAGCTTTTTGGCAAAACGCCAATTGGCCTTTAATGCGGCGGCTTTGCCGGCAAACAGCGCAAAATTGTAGGTTTTGAATTTGCAAAAATTTTCAAAGCTGCTTTTGCGAAAAAGGCAAAGCAGAGAGCTTTATATTAAAATTGCAAAAACTTATTAAATAATGTATAATAAAGCGCAAAATTATTGCTTATGTAATATAAGAGGGCGCTTTTAAAACAAAAACTAAAGCAAAAGGCGAAAGGGAAAGAAAATGTGTGGCTTTATAGGGTTTACAGGCACTGTTGAAAACAGTAAAGATATAGTTTTAAAAATGATGGAGCGCATTGTACACCGTGGCCCTGATATGGGCGATTGCTATGTTGATAATAATATAGCGCTGGGTTTTCGCAGGCTTTCTATTTTAGATTTAAGCGAGGCAGGCAAACAGCCTATGCAAAGCGAAGACGGCGATGTTGTTATTATTTATAACGGCGAAGTTTACAACTTTTTGCAGCTTAAAGAGCAACTTGAAACACTTGGCCACACTTTTAAAAGCGGCACGGATACCGAAGTTGTTTTGCACGGCTATATGCAATATGGCACAGAGATTGTGAAAATGCTAAGGGGTATGTTTGCCTTTGTTATTTACGATAAAAAAACAAATAGTGTTTTTGGCGCAAGGGATATATTCGGCATAAAGCCTTTTTATTATCATAGAATAAAAAATAGCGATGTTACGCTTTTTTCAAGCGAGATAAAGTGCTTTTTAGATTTCCCGGGCTTTGAAAAGCAAATAAATGAACAGGCTATTTTGCCTTATTTAACTTTGCAATACTCTGCAACAGAGCAAACGTTTTTCAAAGATGTTTACAAATTGCCGGCAGCGCATTATTTCACGCTGAAAGACGGTGTAATTGATGTTCAGCGCTATTGGGACGCAGATTTTGCGCCAAAAGAGCAAAGCTTTGATGAGTGTGTAAACGCCTTGCACGAAACAATACAAGAGAGCGTTAAAGCGCACCAAATAGCAGATGTTAAAGTTGGCTCGTTTTTATCCGGCGGTGTGGATTCAAGCTATATAGCCGCCGCACAAATGCCCGATAATACATTTAGCGTTGGCTTTGAACAGCATAAGTTTAACGAAACAAATTACGCAAAAGAGCTTAGCGATATTTTAGGCATTAAAAATTACCGCAAACTTATTACAGCTAAGGAGTGCTTTGATGCGTTCCCCACAATACAGTACCATATGGACGAGCCACAGGCGAACCCGTCCAGTGTGCCGCTTTACTTTTTAGCGCAAATGGCACGTGAGCATGTTACCGTTGTTTTAAGCGGCGAGGGTGCCGATGAAATTTTTGCGGGCTATGAATGGTATGCAGATACACCTGCCGTTAAAAAGTTTAAAAAGAATATGCCGCTTTCTGTGCGCAAAACTTTTGGCGCGATGGCGAATAAAATGCCTTATTTCAAGGGCAAAAACTTCTTGTTAAAAAGCAGTGAAAGGCCCGAAGATTATTTTGTTGGCCAGGCGAAAGTTTTTGAAGAAAACGAGGCGAAAAGCATATTAAAGCCCGAGTATAAAAACGGCAAAAGCGCTGGGGGCCTTGCCGCTAAAATTTACGATAGGGTTAAGGGCAAAGACGAAGTTACCAAAAAGCAATATTTAGATATGAATATGTGGCTGCCGGGTGATATTTTGCTTAAAGCCGATAAGATGTGCATGGCGCACAGCCTTGAGCTTCGCGTGCCTTTTTTAGATAAAGAGGTTATGAATTTTGCCACTACCGTGCCTGTAGATTACCGCATAAAAGGCACAGATACAAAAATTGTTATGCGCGCGGCAAGCAATAAAATTTTGCCCGACGATTGGGCAAACCGCCCGAAAAAGGGTTTTCCTGTGCCAATTAAATTTTGGCTTAGAGAGCCTGAGTTTTACAATATAGTAAAACAATATTTTACACAGGATTATGCAGAGCAGTTTTTCGATAAAGAGGCTATTTGCAAATTATTAGATGATCATTTCGAGCAAAAAGCAGACAACCAGCGCAAAATTTGGGTTGTGTTCACATTTTTAACTTGGTATAAGCGCTTTTTTGTTGATGAAAAGGCTTAGGGTTTAAGTACTGCTTGTTATGGGTAACTTTTGTTTTTTCTTTTCTTTTTGCAAGGTTTGTGCTTTGGTTTTTTGTTTGCTGTGCTTTTTAAGTTTAATTAGTCGTTTTACTTTTCAGCGTGAAAAGTAACAAAAGCCGCTGGCTTTTCTTGTAATATTGGGGCTTGGCTTTTGTTTTGTGTTTTTTCTTTTCTTTTCGCAAAGTTTTTGCTTTGGTTTTTCGTTTGCTGTGATGGTTAAGCTTTGTAGGTCGTTTTACTTTT
>CAYJPD010000064.1:0-12395 GCA_964371975.1 uncultured Bacteroides sp. | reverse complement strand
ACGAGCTCGACCACTATGACCACGACCACGATCACTCAGCTGACGAGCACGAGCACTCCGAGGACGAGCACGAGCACACTGAGGACGAGCACGAGCACACCCATGCTGAGGATGCTTCTACACATACCGACGAGCATGTTTGGCTTTCGCTTAACAACGCAATTACAATTTGCGAAAGCATAGCGCAAAAAATTATGGAATTAGACCCTGAAAACGCAGACGCATATTCTCAATCGGCTGAAAGTTACACACAAAAGCTTAAAGATTTACACGCAGATTATGAAAAGGCAATTGAAGATGCAAACAGAGACACTTTAATTTTTGCCGATAGGTTTCCTTTCTTATATATGATGCAAGATTATGATGTGAACTATTTTGCAGCATTTCAAGGATGCGATGCCGAAACAGAGGCAAGCGTTGACACTATTACGTTTTTAACTGAAAAAATTAACGAGCTTGATGCTCAAAAAGTTATAGTAATAGATAACGGTTTAGTAGACCTTGCCGCTATAATAATTTCAAGCTCTGAAAGCAAAGACGGTGAAACGCTTATTTTACACTCTATGCAATCAGTATCGGCGCAAGATATTGAGGCAGGTGCAACTTATTATAATTATATGAGCGAGAATTTAGAAGTTATAAAACAGGCTTTGGCATAAATTTATTGCAATCGGCTTTTAAAAGCAAGCTAAAAAAGCACTTTGTTTTTCTTATTTTGTGTTTTGATTAAAAAATATAAACTTACATTGTTTTAAAACCGCTAAACTCAAATTTGAGTTTAGCGGTTTGGTTTTCTTTTTATGCGCAAGTAGCCATTTAAGCAGTTGTTTGTTTTAGCGAATGTTAATATAAATTTGTATTATAAAAAAGCATTGCGGTTTTTTAAACCGCAATGCTTTTTCAGCGCTTATGATAGCACTATTTATTTTTTGAAGGTAATTTTAACCGCATTTGCTATAACCGCAGTTTCGGCAAATAACACAGCCGCCCTCGTGCTCTAATGCGCCCTCGCATTCCGGGCATGAGCTATTGCTTAAAACAGGCACCGCAACTAATCTTTGCGCTTCTAACTCGTCCGCTAAGGGTACAAATTCTTCGTTGTTGCTTATATACTCCTTAAACGAATTTGTTTCGGGTAAATTCAAATTTTCAGGCGGCACACTTACACTGCCTAAATCTTTCTTTTCCACCTTGTCTTCTTGCCATGCCTCTTCAAAAAAAGGCGTAAAATCTTTTTTTGGTTCTTGGTTTTCACTTTGAGCATATTGCTCTTCAAAATAAGGCTCAGCCTTTAAGTTGTTTTCACTTTCATCGCCTATAAATGCTTGCTCGCTGTCATTAGTTGCACTGTAAATGGCATTTTTAATATTGTCCACATAAGAACTTATATTGTCCTCACTTCTTACATCTTCATTTACATTGTAAGCATTCTCGTTTTGAAAAACATCTTGCGTGCCTACTTGTGGCTCGCTTTGCTCATAATATGGCGCTTGGTCCACAGCTTGCGCTTCTTGTTTTTGCATATGCACTTTTGCCGCTTTCGCCTCGCTAACCCTTGTTATATCGCTTGCTTTTATCACAACATTTTCGGCCTTTTCGCTCTGTGGCTTTTGCTCTGCTGCAATATCGCTTTGGGCTTTACTTTCAGCTGTATTCTCTGCCGGTTCACTCTCGCCTTTTATTTCCATTTTAATTGTCTTATGGTCGGGCAAAGTTTTCTCCGGCTCAGGGAAATTATTGCTTGCGTTTTCATTGTTCTTTATAAAGCTATCCGCCTTTATTATCACTTTCGCAATAGCGTCCGGGCAAGAGGTACAGCTCATGCCTCCTCTGCGCACTGTAGACGGGCAGCGTATACCTTTTAGCTGGTGGTAAACCTCTTGCATGCTAACGCCGCTTCTAAGCGCAATACTTGCAAGGCGTGCAGTGGCTTCGCTTTGGCTTGGGCAACCGCCCGCTTTTCCGGTGCTTGTAAATATCTCACAAATGCCGTGCTTATCGTAATTAACCGTTACATATAAGTTTCCACAGCCTATTTTCATGCGCTCGGTAAAGCCCATTGTAACCGCAGGGCGTTTGCGAGGCTGAATATCTGTTTGAATGCTCGCGCCTTGTTTTTCCGCTATTTCTTGCTCGGTTTTTTGCACTTCGCCTTCTTTTTTATTTACGCTGCCTATATTTAAAACTTGCTCTGCCCTGCTGCCGTCACGGTAAATTGTCACGCCTTTACAGCCTAAACGGTAAGCGAGCACATAGCACTCGGCAACTTGCTTTTTGCCTGCGGAATTGCTTAAATTAATGGTTTTTGAAACGGCATTATCTGTGTAATGTTGGAACGCCGCTTGCATTTTAATATGGCTATGCGCCGATATATCGTGCGAGCACACAAAAACATCTTTTATATCTTGAGGTATTTCATCAATATGTGCAAGCGAGCCTTGTTTGGCTATTTTACGCATGAGCTCCTCGCTGTAAAGCGCGCGCTGTTTTAGCACTTGTTTTAAAACAGGGTTTACTTCTATCATCTCGGTGCCATCCATAACATTGCGAATATAAACATATGCAAAATTAGGCTCTACGCCCGATGAGCACGAGGCTATCATGCTAATAGTTCCCGTGGGCGCTATTGTTGTTACTGTGCCGTTTCGAATTGGCGCTTTGTTGGCATAAGTGCTCTCGAAAAACAGCGGGAATGCACCGCGCATGCGCGCAATTTTCCTGCTCGCATTTTGCCCCTCAATGCTTATAAACGACATTATGCTCTCGGCAAGCTCTATAGCTTCTTCGCTGTTGTAAGGCACGCCCAAATACAAAAGCATATCTGCAAAGCCCATAACGCCAAGGCCTATTTTGCGCGTTTCTTTTGTAACTTCCTCTATCCTTTTAAGCGGATAGTTATTCACATCAATAACATTATCTAAAAAGTGCACGGCACTGTGAACTGTGCTTTTCAAAAGAGAATAATCTATTTCACAGCCGTTTTCACTCGCCCTTAAAACTTTAACTAAGTTTATACTGCCCAAATTGCAGCTCTCGTAAGGCAAAAGCGGCTGCTCGCCGCAAGGGTTTGTGCTTTCAATTTCGCCTTTGGACGGCACAATATTATCGCGGTTAAGCCTATCTAAAAATATAATGCCCGGCTCGCCGTTTTTATGCGCCGCATTAACTATCTCTTCAAAAATTTTGCGTGCATTCATTTTGCCAACAACCGCTTTTGTGCTTGGGTCTATCAAATCATAATCACTGCCATTAAGCGCACTTTGCATAAACACTTCTGTTATACCAATGCTTATATTAAAATTTGTTATATCTGCATTATTGGCTTTGCAGTGTATGAACTCTTGTATATCGGGGTGGTCTACACGCAAAATGCCCATGTTTGCGCCACGGCGTGTGCCGCCTTGCTTAACAGCCTCTGTTGCGGCATTAAACACTTTCATAAAGCTAACAGGCCCACTTGCAACGCCGCCCGTTGTGTTTACACGCGCGCCGTTTTGGCGCAAACGGCTAAACGAAAAGCCTGTGCCACCGCCGCTTTTGTGAATTAAAGCCGCTTGTTTTACCGATTCAAAAATCTCTTCCATGCTATCGCTAACAGGCAAAACAAAACATGCCGATAATTGCCCAAGTGGCTTTCCGGCATTCATTAATGTTGGGGAGTTTGGCAAAAAACGAAAAGATGTCATAAGCTCGTAAAACTCTTGCTGGGTAGCCATTACGTTGGCGTTTTCGTCATATAGCAAATCTGCTTTTGCCACAGCCCTCGCCACACGGGTAAACATTCCCTTTGCATCTTCAATTACGTTTCCGTTTTCGTCTTTTGTAAAATATCTCGCTTTTAAAACTTTTAATGCATTTTCACTTATCGCTACCGACATTTTTTGCCTCCCATATAATGATATTATTTAATTTTTTATATCATTATACTACTTTTACAGGTGCAAATGCAATAGGGAAATTAATATATATTGTGGTTTTTTCAAAAATTATTAATATATATAGTAAAAAAAGCACTATATATATTAAATATGGGGCGTAAAGCCTTCGCCGAATATTTCACCGGCTTCTGTTATAACAATAAAAGCCGCAGGGTCAATTTCGCAAGCGAGTTTATGCACCGCAAAAACTTCATTCTTATTTGCAACACATAAAAGCACTTGCTTTTCATCTTTGCTGTATGTGCCCACCGCCTTTATAAGCGTTGCTCCCCTATCTTTAATATCACCTATGGCTTTTGCAATTTCAAAGCCCTTTGTCGTAACAATAATCGCCATTTTACCGCTTCCAAGGCCATATATGAATTTATCAATAACATAAGTTGACACAATAGTTGTTATAATTCCGTATAAAACGGCATCTATATTTCCAAACACCATTCCGCCTATTAGTATAATGCCGCAATCTATTAAAAGGATAAGCTGCCCAAGAGATAAATGCGGGAACACTTTTTTAATAGACATCATAATAAAATCTGTTCCGCCGGTTGATGAATTTCGCATATAAACAAGCGCAAGGCCTATGCCTATAAACACGCCCGAAAATATAGCCGCAAGCAAAGAATTTCCACTGTAGGCAGGCAAGGCAACAGCTACATAATCTGTAAAAACAAACAGTATAAGCATAGCGCGCAATGAGCGCAGCAAGAATTTTTTGCCAACATAACGGTAGCTGAAAATTATTATTGGTATGTTTAAAATTAATGTTAGCGTACCAACAGGAATATAAGGAAAAATGTAATTAAGTATGAGCGAAACGCCCGAAACGCCGCCGGGAGCAAACTGAGCGTTTTTAGCAAAAGCAATAATGCCTATGGAAAACAAACAGCTACCCAATATTTCAAATATAATGTCGAGAATTAGCTTCTTTGTTCCTTTATCGTTTTTTGGCTTCAATATTGACATAATTGCTCCTTTAAATCTATTGCAATTTTATTATTTGCTATCACAGGTTTTTTATGTAAAGATATCATAACAAAATTCCGTTTCTTTTTCAATAATAATTTTGCTTATTGCAATTTAAAAGGTGTGCTAAAAAAAGCACACCTTTTAAAGGTAGAAAATTATTATATTAAAAATTGCAAGCGCTAATTGCAATTTTTAAAACTGATTATATAGCAAAAAGCCATAATGTATATTTAAGCTATCTTTGCACACGCCCGCTTGAATTGCCGCCTGCAAGTTTTTCAACTTCATCAACGCTTACAAAGTTGTAATCGCCTTCAATAGAGTGCTTTAATGCGCTTGCCGCAACCGCAAATTCAAGCGCGCCTTGCGTGTTCTTACCGCTCAAAAGGCCGTAAATAAGCCCTGCGCCAAAGCTGTCGCCACCGCCCACACGGTCAACAATATGCAAAGGGTACATGTTAGAAAAGCAGTATTCATCGCTTTCAACATCATAAAGCATAGCGCTCCAGTTATTGTCAAACGCCGAAATGCTCTCGCGCAAAGTTATTGCAACTTTCTCAAAGCCAAAATTATCCGCAAGCTGTTTTGCAACGCTTTTGTAACCCTCTTTGTTAAGTGTTCCGCTTGTAACGTCGGTGCCCTCAGCGCTAATGCCAAAAACATCGTGTGCATCTTCCTCGTTTGAAATGCAAACATCAACATATTTGCAAAGCTTTGTCATTGCAGCGCGCGCCTCGGCTTTGCTCCAAAGTTTACCCCTGTAGTTTAAATCGCAACTAATTTTAACGCCTGCCGCTTTCGCCGCTTCACATGCTTTAATGCATAGCTTTACGCAGTTTTCGCCAAGTGCCGGTGTTATTCCCGTAAAGTGGAACCAATCAACACCGCTGAAAATTTCTTCCCAGTTAAAATCGTCCTCACTTGCAAGTTGAATTGCGCTGTGGGCACGGTCGTATATACAAACGCTGCCGCGCTGTGATGCGCCTTTTTCTAAAAAGTATATGCCAACACGCTCGCCGCCACGTGTAATTTTATCTGTGCCAACGCCATATTTGCGAAGCGAATTCACCGCCATTTGCCCTATGGAGTGCTTTGGCAATTTTGTTACAAAATCAACCTGTGCGCCATAGTTTGCAAGCGACACCGCCACATTAGCTTCGCCACCTCCGAATGTTGCCTCAAAGCTATCTGCCTGCACAAAGCGCAAATAATCATAAGGCTGTAAACGCAGCATAAGCTCCCCGAATGTTACTACTTTCATTTATATTCTCCGTTCTGCCGCTTTGCGGCAATATATTTTATTAGTTTTTTTGTTTTTTCACTTTACAGTTTTACAATTTTACAGCTTTACAGCATAATTTCTACATGGTATTTTTGCCGCTAAACCGCCTTAAAACAATTAGCTAAATCACATTTGCATAAGGTGCACTGCAAAACCGCATATTTCTTCTTTTAAATAAATCGCCATTGTTTTGCCGTTTTTCACTTTGCGTGTTTCCTCGGCAAATTGTATGCCCCTTGCGCTTAAATGTGCAATTGCCCTATCTATTGTTTTTGTGCCTACGCCAATGTGCCCATTTTTACCGCGCCCACCGTTTTTCATTATCTCTATCTCTTTATCGCCCGAGAAAATGCTGGAATTTCCGTCATTGATTGCCATGCCGAAAAGTGCCTCAAATGTTTTTGCAGCGCTAAGTGCTTCGCTTTCATTTTGCGCATTAATGCCAATATGTTTAACTTTAAAGCCAAGCATATTTGTTACAGCTTGCTTTGTAAGGCGTGTTATCTCTTGCCAATTGCCCTCGTCTATAAGGTTTGCAGGCACCATCCATGTTCCACCGCACGCTATAACTTTATCAAACGCTAAATAATCTGATAAATTATTTGCATTAACGCCGCCTGTTGGCATAAAACGCAAGTTTTTATATGGCCCGCAAACAGCTTTAATTTTCGCTAAACCGCCATTTTGCTCTGCAGGGAAAAACTTAAGCTCGTTTATTCCCATCGCCATAGCTTGCTCCATTTCGCCCGGTGTTGCTGTTCCCGGCATAAAGACTATCCCTTTATCAAGCGCATATTTTGTTATTTCAGGGTTAAAACCGGGGCTAACCATAAATTGGCAACCGGCATTTTGCGCTCTGTCTACTTGGTCTTTCGTTAAAACAGTTCCTGCGCCAACAAGCATTTCAGGCACATTTGCAACTATTTGCTTTATTGCCTCTTCAGCGGCATCTGTTCTGAAAGTTATCTCTGCAACAGGCAAACCGCCCTCCACAAGCGCTTTTGCCAAGGGCACCGCTTTTTCAGCTTCATTAATCGCTATAACCGGAACTATTCCTATACCATATATTTTTTGGGCTATACTGTTCATTTTTAACTCCTTATTATTATGTATTATACATATTTACAACTTATATATATGCTTTCAAAAATTGAAACACAATGTAATTCCACAATGCGGAATTACATTCCGCGTTAATTCGCTTATATTATAGCTATAAAAACAATAATGTCAATATAAATTTATTTGCTTTTTTGCACAAAATTTTTGTTAATAATTTTACGTTTTCACCATAATGAAATTTCAACACAATATCGCTAAATTAATGCGCATAATTACAATATATAATATTAAAATAAATTTTTACAAAAAATACGCATTTGAACGCTTTACAACGCCCTTTTTTTTTGGTACAATTAGTCGAGGCGAGCATAAAAAACGCACAAAAACAAAGCGTAGCAATTTTTATGATGATTAGTGAATAACAAATTTTGCAAATTGCACTAAATATCGCTTTGTGGTGCATGTTTGAAAAAGCGCCATTAACAACGCTAAAAACAGCAATATGAATTTTGTCAATATTCACAAAAATGCTGTAAGAAATATCAACAATTAAATCGGAGGAAGAAAAATGGTTAGATCAAAACAATCTATGGACGGCAATACCGCCGCCGCGCATGTGTCGTATGCGTTTTCGGAGGTTGCCGGAATTTACCCCATTACCCCCTCCAGCCCAATGGCTGACGTGGTGGACCAATGGAGTGCGCTTGACCAAAAAAATATTTTTGGCACACAAGTTAATGTTATGGAAATGCAAAGTGAGGCAGGTGCCGCAGGTACTGTTCACGGCTCTTTAGCAGCCGGTGCCCTAACAACAACATACACAGCATCGCAAGGTTTGCTGTTAATGATACCAAATATGTACAAAATAGCAGGCGAGCTTTTGCCATGTGTTTTCCACGTTTCAGCAAGAACGCTTGCAAGCCATGCGCTTAGCATTTTCGGCGATCATAGCGACGTTTACGCATGTCGTCAAACAGGCTTTGCTATGCTTGCTGAAAGCAACCCGCAAGAAGTTATGGATTTAAGCGCAGTTGCTCACCTTGCTACTCTTGAAAGCCGCGTTCCTTTCTTAAACTTCTTCGATGGCTTCAGAACAAGCCACGAAATACAAAAAATTGAAGTTTGGGATTATGAAGACCTAAAAGAAATGTGCAATATGGACGCAGTAAATGCATTCCGCAACAATTCTTTAAACCCTAATAATCCAACAACTCGCGGCTCACACCAAAACGGCGACATATTCTTCCAAAACCGTGAGGCTTGTAATAAATTCTACGAAGCAGTACCCGGCATTGTTCAAAAATATATGGACAAAGTTAACGCTAAATTAAACACAGGCTACAAATTGTTCGAGTACTACGGCGCAAAAGACGCTGAGCGCGTTATCATCTGCATGGGTTCTTTCTGCGACGTTGCCGAAGAAGTTATAGATTATATGACAGCTGCAGGCGAAAAAGTTGGTATGGTTAAAGTTCGCTTATACCGCCCATTCGCTGCTGATAAACTGCTTGAGGCTATTCCTCAAAGCGCTAAAACAATTGCTGTTTTAGATAGAACAAAAGAGCCGGGCGCACTTGCAGAGCCATTGCACTTAGACGTTCTAAGCGCATTCCGCGAAGCAGACAGAGATGCTGTTATTATTGGCGGTCGCTATGGTCTTTCCAGCAAAGACACCCCTCCTTCAAGCGTATTCGCAGTGTTTGAAGAGATGAAAAAATCTTCTCCGAAACCTCGTTTCACAGTTGGTATTAACGACGATGTAACTTATTTATCACTTCCTGAAACAGATAGCCCAAATACAGCTGCACCCGGAACTATCGAGTGCAAATTCTGGGGCCTTGGCGGCGACGGCACTGTTGGCGCTAACAAAAACTCAACAAAAATTATCGGCGACCATACCGAGAAATATATTCAATCTTATTTCCAATACGACAGTAAAAAAACAGGCGGTGTTACAATAAGCCACCTTCGTTTTGGCGATAAAGCTATCCGCGCACCTTATTATGTTAACAAAGCCGATTTCGTTGCTTGCCACAACCCTTCTTATGTAATTAAAGGCTTTAAAATGGTTAACGACGTTAAGCCCGGCGGCATATTCATGATAAACTGCCAATGGAGCGCTGAGGAATTAAACGAGCACATGCCTGCAGAGGCAAAACGCTATATTGCTGAAAACAATGTTCAACTTTATACAATAAACGCTATTGATAAAGCTATTGAAATTGGCCTTGGCAAGCGCACAAACACAATTTTACAAAGCGCTTTCTTCGCTCTTGCAAATGTTCTTCCTCGTGAAGATGCACTTCGTTTCATGAAAGAAGCTGCTTATAAATCATTCAGCAAAAAAGGCGATGCAATTGTTGAAATGAACTATAAAGCTATTGATGCAGGCTTTGACGCTTACGTTAAAATTGACGTTCCTGCCGACTGGAAAACTGCTAAGGACACACCTGTTAAAACAGAGCTAAAAGGCAATGCTAAAACAGTTAAAATGGTAGAAAACTTGCTTGATCCTATTGCTAAAAACGTTGGCGACAGCCTACCTGTTTCAGCGTTCACAGATCATGTAAACGGCGAATTTGCACAAGGCGCATCAGCTTATGAAAAACGCGGTGTTGCTGTTAGCATTCCTAATTGGATAGTTGACAAATGCATACAGTGTAACCAATGCGCTTATGTTTGCCCACATGCAACAATTCGTCCATACGCTTTAACAGCAGACGAAAAAGCGGCAGCGCCTTCTTGCATGAAATCTAAGAAAATGAACGGCAAAGGCTGTGAGGACTATGATTTCACACTTGCTATTTCACCTATGGATTGCATGGGTTGCGGCGTTTGTGCTCAAGTTTGCCCTGCACAAGCACTTGTTATGGAAAGCCAAGAAGCTCAATTAGACCAACAAGATGCATTTGATTACTGTGTTGCAAATATTGATAAAAAGGCTAATATGCCTGCACAAACAACAGTTAAAGGTAGCCAGTTCAACCAACCATTGTTAGAGTTCTCGGGCTCTTGCGCAGGCTGTGCTGAAACAAGCTATGCTCGCTTAATAACACAACTTTTCGGCGAAAGAATGTTCATTTCTAACGCTACAGGTTGTTCATCAATTTGGGGCGGCCCTGCTGCTGCAAGCCCATATACAAGAAACAGGCTATCAGGCCGTGGCCCGGCTTGGGCAAACAGCCTGTTTGAAGATAATGCAGAGCACGGCTTCGGTATGTATTTAGGCCAAAAAGCAGTGCGCGATAACTTAATTGAAAAAGTTAAAGAACTTGCAAGCACTGCAAGCGATGCAGGCATTAAAGCTGCCGCAGAGCAATATATTGCTACAATTGCAAACGGCGATGAAAACCTTGTTGCAAGCGACGCTTTAGTTGCCGCAATTGGCACAAACCCCAAAGAAGAGCTATGCAAAGAAATTGTAGACAAAAAACAATACCTTGCTAAGAAATCTGTTTGGATATTCGGTGGCGACGGTTGGGCTTATGATATCGGCTTCGGCGGCCTTGACCATGTTCTTGCCGCAGGCGAAGATGTAAACATTATGGTGTTTGATACAGAAGTTTACTCTAACACAGGCGGCCAAGCATCTAAAGCGAGCCAAATTGGCCAAGTTGCACAATTTGCCGCTGCAGGTAAAGGCATAGGCAAGAAGAGCCTTTCTGAAATTGCAATGAGCTACGGCTATGTTTATGTAGCACAAATTGCTATGGGCGCAAACCAAAAACAAACGCTTGATGCCATTCTTGAAGCTGAGAGCTATCCCGGCCCATCACTTATCATCGGCTACTCACCTTGCGAAATGCACGGTATTAAAGGCGGCATGACAAATTGCCAATTAGAAATGAAAAATGCTGTTGCTGCTGGCTACTGGAATATGTTCCGCTTTGACCCACGCAAAAAAGCAGAGGGCAAAAACCCATTCACAATGGACAGCAAAGCACCTACTGCAAGCTATGAAGAGTTCATTAATAATGAAACTCGCTACAGCCGTTTAGTGCGTGCGTTCCCGGATAGAGCTGAAATGTTATTTGAAAAAGCAGCAAATGTTGCACAAGACAAATACGAGTATCTATCTCGCTTAGCAGAACTTTATAAATAATTTTATATTGTAGCATAATTAAAAACCGCTTAAAAAGCAATGCTTTTTAAGCGGTTTTAATTTGTATTATATAAGGCACGAATATAATACAAATTGGCATGCGGGGCATCCTTGCCCTGCGCCGTAGAATGAGATATGAATAATCGAAGCGCAGCGCAGATTATTTATATAATGCGTACTTTTCACTAAATTCACCCTGTAAAAAACATAGCAAACTTATAAATACACTTATATAGGATAAGGTAACTTTTAATTTAGCTTTCTTTAGCACCATTAGCAGGTGTAAGACGAAAAAGCTGTCATTAAGTATTGTTCTTTTTTGGCTGTACAGATGCTTATGGTGCGGCCCTTAGCAGTAATCGTTTAGGGGTCCGGGGGCGCCGCTCGCCAAGAGCCGCCTAACGGCGGTTGCTCGCCGGCATTAGCACTGCGGTGCGTCATCGAAACCCCCGGCGCTTTTGTTACTTTTCACGCTGAAAAGTAAAAGCTCACAAGCAAGCATGCTTTAAGCCTAGAATAAAGAAAAATCAATTCATCTCTTCGCTCAAAATAAGCGAAGCGCAGATTATTTATATAATTATTTAAAGCTTATAAATAACACGGGCACATTAACACATATAAACGCAGTTTAACAATGCAAGCATCAATTTGTAAAAACGCATTTAAAAAGCAAGTTCAAAAAACATAATATTTGCATTTTAGCTTAAAAAATTGTATAATATAATTTGTATACCTTGTTAAAATAAAATTACCATTATATTTGCTTTCAATAAATTATTTGCAAAATAATTATATAATTAAATGTATGAAAGGATTGTTTTTATGAAAGTGCCAATTTTACCTTCTATATTATCTGCAAATTTTGCAGCACTTGGAGAGGATTGCAAAAAAACAATGGATTGCGGCGTAAAAGAGTTCCATTTTGATGTTATGGACGGGCATTTTGTGCCTAATTTAACCATAGGAGCACCTGTTCTTTCTTCGCTTAAAAAATATTTACCAAACGCAGTTTATGATGTTCACCTTATGGTAACACACCCTTTAA
>CAYJPD010000063.1:0-12634 GCA_964371975.1 uncultured Bacteroides sp. | reverse complement strand
AGGGTGTTTTTTATGCCCGGAATTTAACGGTATGCATTTTATATAAGCAAGCCGTCAGAGTGTTCTTATAGGATTTCACCTATAAGAACACTTTTAGAATACAAAAAATAGTGTAGCAACTCTCATTGCTACACTATCAATAAATAAAACTATTATTGTAATTGTAATGCTTTTAAATATTAAATTAAATATCTAATGAAAAATAATTTTAAGGCAACGGCTCACATTTATAGGTGATAAATTGTACTTACTAAACCGTTAGCGCTGCACACCTATATCAGTAATCCATGGGTAAGCGTCAAGCTCTGCATCGGTATCCATAGGATTAGTGTCGTTATAATAGGTTATACGCCCGGTTGAGGAGTTAATGCTGAACTTAAAATCAAGAGTGCTCGATGTGGCGGATTGCGCAAGGTCAATATCCCAGTAATACCTGTTGAAATCCCAACCTATTGCTCCATTCGGGTCAAAATCAGGGTTAGGCGTGCCGCCTACACCGCCACCTATTGCATCCATCAAAGCAATTTCATATGCTGAACTGCCGGGGTCTCTAAGGTTAGAAACGGTGTCTACTGTCAATTGCCCTTTAAGCGTTGGTTGATGTTCATCTGTTTCCCACACAACAAAAATATCCGTATTGGCAGGAACATTATTTTGAGGGTCCGCCACTGCAATAGAAGCAGAGCGCATAATATTGGTGGCAATTTGCAGGTCATTAGATTGCCTCGCCCTCTCGACATAGCGTATATATTGTGGCGCAAGCACCGTTGCCAAAATGGCTATAACGGCAACTACTATTATAAGTTCTACAAGCGTAAAACCTTTGTTTTTTGAATTTGTCATTCATCCTCCGTTAAAATTAAATTTTTTATTAAACAAAATTTATCGTTTCTTTTTAGATATTATATAATATAATTTGCTATAAATCAAGGTGGATATAAATATTGCTCTGGTTTTTATATATTATTGCACAAAAGTACCAAGCGCAAGTATTGCCACAAAAAGCTGATAGAGAATAATCCGAACACGTTTTTTATTTAGACAAAAACCCAAAAACTGCGGCAGTGCAACTCATAAGGCGAAAGCCTTACTTCGTCAAACTTTCTTGTTTTAGAATTTTAGCGTTTTAAAAAATTCTAAAATCTATTAGCCTATTATGGTTTTCGCCTGTTAACGACATTGTTGTTTTGGCAGTTTTAAGTGGTATTACATAAACATCTTAATATATTACAAACGAATCTTAATATTTTCCATTTTAATCACTTCCTTTATTTGTTAAACTAATTAAAATGTTACTTTTATGCATTATTAATATTTTTTGCACTAATTTTATTTTAGTAATTATTTAAACGCTTGTAAGAAGGAAAAATTAGGAGGAAATGATGATTAATTTTTGTGCTAATTGTTTTAATGCTACTCAAGGCTACGAGGTTTGCCCTTTTTGCGGTTATGTTGAGGGCACGGTAAATGAGCCTGCTTTTATGCTTCAACCCAGAATGCGCTTACAAAATCGCTATATAATAGGCACTATTTTGGGAATTGGCGGTTTTGGTGTTACTTATAAAGCTTTTGATACACGCCTTGCGAGCATTGTGGCTATTAAAGAGTATTTCCCTCAGAATTTATCCAGCCGCATGCCCGGAGAAACAGAGATAAAAATGTTTACCGGCGAAAACAGTAAAGCGTTTATGTTGCACCGCCAGCGATTTGAGCAAGAGGGTAAAAACCTTGCACAATTTGCAAACGAAGCAAATATTGTGAATGTGCTTGATAATTTTAACGATAACGGTACCGCTTATATTGTCATGGAGTATTTAAACGGCGTTACGCTTAAAGATTATATCACTCAGAGTGGCGGTGCGTTGCCGCAAGAAAAAGCTGTTGAAATTTTGAAAGGCATACTAACCGGGCTTAAATCCATACACTTAAAAGGGATAATACATCGCGATATAAGCCCTGATAATATATATATTACGCAAGAGGGTAATGTAAAACTTTTAGATTTCGGCGCGGCTCGATTTGCGGCAAAAGAAGAGTGGACACAAAGTGTTGTTGTTAAAAAAGGCTATGCGCCACCCGAACAATACCGCAGTAATATGAAGCAGAGCGATAAAACCGACCTTTACGCCGCAGGCGCCACATTTTATAAAATGCTTACAGGGCAAACGCCCGAAGAGAGCATAGAGCGCTGGGAAAAGGATTTGCTGCGCCGCCCATCGCAAATAAAAGAGGGCATAGATACGCATATAGATAAATTCACAATGAAAGCTTTAGCGCTAAAATCTGAACTTCGTTTTTCCTCTGCGCAAAATATGATAGAAGCATTGGAGAACGATAAAGGCTACGATTTCCCGGAAGAGGAGCTTAAAAAGCGCAAAACACGCAGTGTTTTAATGAGTGTGATAGCTGTGGTTTTGGTTTTTGTAGTGGTGGGCGTTGTTGTGCTAAGGCCTGTTTATGACGAAGACGGTAACTTGCAAACGCCTGAAATAATTATTCAAGGCGAAACGTTGGCGGATAAAAATATAAAGAGCGATAGCATTGTTTTTTTTATGCATGAATATGATAATAGAAACGGTGAAATGACAGCGCTTGTAAACGAGTTTATGCAGTTTTACCCCGAATACAGCGTTGAAATTGTTTATGAGAACGAAGTGCAAGAGGACTATAACGATTGGGATATAAGTTCTTGGTATATGCAAAATATGCAAGAGGCAGATTTATCTTTGCTCTTTAACGGTTTAAGCGATGACGATTACTACCATTTGCCCTCGAATGATGATGAGCTTACTTTTGCCGATTATGCTGTTGTTCCCATTTCAATTTGGGTAGCAAGTAGTGTTTTAACAGGTGATGAGCCCGAGTATATAGATAGCTTAGAGGGGTATTTTGAGTTTGTTAATTCGAAAAGTTTGCAAACAGACGCTTGGGACGGCATTGAGCTTTTGAGTATATATGCGCAAGAGGAAATATTTAATGATGATGGCAAAATTTCCGATAGTTGGGCAAATAATTTTAGCAATTGGTTAAAATACGACATTGCTAATTCTATTACAGGCAATAACAATGGGTATAATGCACAAAGCCACGCACATTGGGTTTTTGTAAGCTCAGAGGATTTACAGGAAAGCCGAAATTATGCAGGCTCCGGTACAAATTTACATTTTTTCCCCATGCTACTTGATGGAGAATTAGTTATATCTCATACATCGCAAGTTTATGTTAATGCAAACAGTAGCGAAAATAAGCAACTAGTGGCGATGCAGCTTATCCATTTCATGCTAAGTGAAAGAGGGCAAACTATTTTGAACGTTATAAACAGCCACGGAATACCTTTAAACAAAGCTGTTGCCGAAGATTTTTTCACCTTAAACCCCGAAGTTGCTGTTTTAAAGCCATACCTTGACGATTGGGCCTTTCCCGATTATTATGTGCAGTATGAAGATATGCAAAGTTTAATTTCTGCTCACGATTTTTATGTTAACGACTATGAAGCAAATAGCTTTATAGACATTAACGCCACAACAGAGCAAAACCTTGCTACTTATGAAAACGAGCTTAACGCCATTGCAGAAGATTATATTAGCTATTTGAATTCTTCGTTTAATTAATGCATTAGTAATAATTGCTTTATTACTTATTGCAAGTTTAATTTTCTCTGAAAAAGCAGTTACATGCAAAAAGCAAACAGCTTTATGCACGTAACTGCTTTTATATATTTTATTAAAATGCTTTTGTTATCAAATTAAAAGGCATATTGCTTTTAATAATAATTAAGGTTATAATATTGTTAATAAAAAATTAAGCAGGCTTTTGTTTAACACTCTGCAAAATTACCTGTTTATTTACAAAACACAAAACATTTGAACACAATGCTTTGCACTGTTAGAGTAGCGCAATTATATATGGCGAAAAATATGTGAGCGGCTTAACTTATATTGAGTTTTGTGTTTGGGAAAGGGGCAATATTGTTATTTTCTAGCCTAACATTTTTTTTAATATTCTTGCCGCTTGTTTTTTTGCTTTATAGGGTTTTGCCGTTTAAAGGGCAAAACGCTTTATTGCTTATTGCAAGCTTGCTTTTTTATGCCTGGGGCGAGCCTAAATATATTCTTTTAATGCTTATATCCATTACAATTAATTATATAAGCGGGCTTGTTATTGCGCGCTGTGAAAACAGAAGCACAAACGCAAAAATTGCTCTTGCGGTAAGCGTTATTATAAATTTATTGCTATTGGGCTATTTTAAATATTACACTTTTGTAGCAGATACTCTGTATAGTGTTTTTAACAATGAAATTTTGCCGCCTTTAAATATTCTTTTGCCAATAGGCATAAGCTTTTACACTTTCCAGGCTATGAGTTATATTATAGAGCTTTACCGCTCAAGCATATCTGTGCAAAAGTCTTGGTTTCGTTTAGCGCTTTATATAAGCTTTTTCCCCCAACTAATAGCAGGGCCTATTGTTCAATACTCTGTTGTTGAAAAAAACTTATCAAAGCGCAGTATAACACACAGCCAAACTGTTTACGGCATAAAAAGGTTTATTTACGGCTTTTCAAAAAAAGTTATTTTGGCAAATGCTTTCGCAGCTAAAGCCGATGAAGTTTTTGCGCTTGCGCCTGCTGATATGTCTACAGCGCTTGCATGGCTTGCAGCAGTTTACTATGCACTGCAAATTTATTACGATTTTTCAGGCTATTCCGATATGGCTATAGGCCTTGGCTATATGTTTGGCTTTAGTTTCCCCGAGAACTTTAATTACCCGTATATATCAAAAACAATAACCGAGTTCTGGCGGCGCTGGCATATAAGTTTATCCTCTTGGTTTAAAGAATACTTATACATTCCGCTGGGCGGTAACAGAAAAGGAAAGGCGAGAACATTAATAAACCTTTTTATTGTGTTTTTGGCAACGGGCATATGGCACGGGGCAAGTATGCAGTTTTTGTTTTGGGGTATTTATTACGGTGTAATACTACTTTTAGAAAGGCTGTTTCTTAAAAACATTCTCAAAAAAATCCCGTCTGTTTTCGGGCATTTGTATTCACTTGTTTTAATAATGGTAGGCTGGGTAATATTCCGTGCCCCCGGCTTAAATGCAGGGCTTGCTATTATAAAAAACATGTTTATCCCCACCGATGGCAATATAGCATATCCTGTTTTAAGGTATATAGATGCTCGCATGGTTGTTTTAATTATTGTCGGCATACTGCTTTCAGGTGTAGTGCAAAGTTTATTTAGCAATTACAAACAAGCTCTTTTTTCACAAAAAGAAAACTCTGTTTTACAAGTTGCGGTGCTTTTAAGTTTGTGTTTCATTTGCCTAATGCTTTTAGTGTCTAATACTTATAATCCGTTTATTTATTTCCGTTTTTAACAGGTAGGTACACATATGAAAAAAAACAAAACATTTGCAGATAATTTGCTTTTATATGGCTTTTTAAGCCTTATGGTTCTACCTATTTTGCTATTTGCAATATTTAAAAATTCACTTGATACCGTTAATTATGAAAACCGTGATTTAACACCGTTTCCAAGTGTTTCAAATACAAGTTTGCAAGAATTTCCCGCCCAATTTGAGAGCTATCTCGGCGATAATGCCCCTTTTAGAAACCAGTTTATGACACTGAATGCCTCAATAAATATGCTGTTTGGCGTTGTAGATTCTAACGACGTTTTAATAGGCGAAGATAACTGGCTTTTTTTGAAAGATGTATCAGACAGTAAAAGCATTTCAGATTACCAAGGCCTAACATATTACAGCCAGCAACAGCAACAAGAAATTTTCGAGCAAATAAACGAATTGCAAAGTAGTTTAAGCGTTAGCGGCTATAAGCTTGCCATTGTTTTTGCGCCGGCAAAAGAGGGCGTTTATTCAAATTATATGCCGGATTATATACCCGTTGTAAACGAGCAAACACGAGTTGAGGGCCTTAGTGCTGCAATTACGCAAAACACAAACATTCCTGTTGTTTTCCCTAAAGAAACACTGAAAAACGCGGCGCAAAGCACACCTGTTTACTATAAATATGACACCCACTGGAATGAAATTGGCGCATATATAACAGCGCAAGAAATTTATAAAAGCATAAATTACAGCTACAATGAGCATATTCCGAATTATGTGCAAAACCTCGAAGAAAGCGCCCCGAAAGACCTTGCCAATGTTAGCGCCACTTGGAATATTTTCACCGACGATATTTACTATTCTGTTACGCATGATAAAGCGCAAACGGTTAAGCAAAGCGGCGATGGCTATATAACCCACTTTAGCGGCAACGGTAAAAGCAACTGCATTGTAATAACCGATAGCTTCGGTGAAGCGCTTATGCCTTTTTTAAGCGCAGAGTTTAACCAAAGTGTAGCAATTCACGGCAACGCTTTAAACTATGACAATTTACAAATGGTGCAAAACGAATTATCACAAAACAGCTCTTTAGATAATTACATTATAATTGAAGTTGCCGAGCGCTTTAGCGACACATTACTTTCAAAGCTTGAAAAATTAAACGAATATTATTAATAGTAAAAACACAGTTTTAAACAAGCAATTGCACTTGTTAAAACTGTGTTTTTTGTTAAATATATTATGCTGCTATTAAGCGTTTTCATTCGGCAAGCTCTAAAACTGTGGTGCTTGGATAGGTAAGTGAAAAAGATATGTCACACATTTTACGGCAACAGAAATTTTTGCGCTGTGAAAAAACTTGAAAAGCAATTATTTAAAGTATAAATCTGTTGTTGGGAAATTAGGCTCACATGTGTAATTTATGCCCAGTTTTAAAAATGTTGCGCCATCATTTTGGGTTATTAAGTCTGAGCAATGTGCCTCACAGCCTTTTAGCATTGGTAGCTTTTTCATGGCATGGGCTGTTGTTGGGTTTGTTACCGCTGAAATAGACATTGCCTGTAAAACTTCCTCAAGCTTTAAAACAGGGTGCCTACTGCCTAAAATTTCTTGTTTCATTTTTATAATGGGCGATAAAACAATAGGGGAAATAAGCATAATTTCATCATCAATGCCCGCAAGTGCTTTTATACAGTTTAAAACTGCCGCTGCAGTGTCGTTCATAAGCTCGGAAGATTTGCCCGTTATAATTCTACCGTCGGGCAGTTCTATGGCAACTGCGCTTCTTGAACAAGCTTTTGCCTTTTCTATTGCAGGCTGTACAACTTTTCTGTCGTTAACGCTAAGGCCTAAAGCACTCATCAAAAGTTCTATTCGTTGGCAAGCCTCTGTATCTGCGCGGCCTAATTTATAATCGCAGTTTACATTAAAATATCTTCGTATAATTTCTTGGCAAGCCGCATGTTGAACAGCGTCATCATTTCTAATGCTGGAGCCTATCATATTAACACCCATATCTGTAGGTGATTTATATATTTCTTCCCCTAATATGCGGTTTAAAATAGTTTTAACAACAGGAAATGCCTCAATATCTCTGTTATAATTCACAGCGGGTTTTTCGTAAGCACTTAAATGAAAAGGGTCTATCATATTCACATCTTTAAGGTCGGCAGTTGCAGCTTCATACGCAATATTAACAGGATGATTAAGCGGTAAATTCCATACAGGGAATGTTTCATATTTAGCATAACCTGCTTTAACACCCCGTTGATGCTCGTGGTAAAGCTGTGATAGGCACGTTGCAAGCTTACCGCAACCCGGGCCCGGCGCTGTTACAACAACAAGAGGGCGTGTGGTTTCAATATAGGGGTTAGCGCCATAGCCCTCGGGCGAAACTATCATATCTACATTTGAGGGATAGCCTTTTGTTAATGTGTGCATGAAAACACGCTCGCCGCGCATTTTTAGCTTCTTGCGAAAAACTTCTGCCGCAGGTTGGCCTGTAAACTGCGTTATTAAAACAGAACTTATATAAAGCCCTAATTTTCTCAAACTATCTATAAGCCTAAGTGCATCTAAATCGTATGTAATTCCTAAATCCGAGCGCACTTTGTTTTGCTCTATAGCTTTTGCGCTAATGCAAAATATAATTTCTGTTTGCTCTTTCATTTCACAAAGCAGTTTTACTTTGCAGTTTAAATCGAAACCCGGTAAAACCCTTGCTGCGTGGTAATCGTCAAAAAGTTTGCCGCCAAATTCAAGATATAATTTATTGCCAAAATTTTGAACGCGCTGTTTAATTCGCAGTATTTGCTCGTTTATATACTTTTCGTTATCAAAGCCTGTTTCTTTCATAATTTCCACTCTCACATCTCGTAAAATTAAATTTCCATAAATAAATTTAAAAGTTGATTTCGTAAAATTGTAACTTTGCACTTTAAATTTTTCCGCAAAAAAATAAACATTGTGGTTGTTAAAGCAAAAGAAAACAAGCAAAAATAACACTTTGTTTATTTTAAAAAATTTTAAATACATATTAATTATAGCACAATTAATTTATAAAACAATAATAAAATTATAAAAAATCTTCTTAATGTAAATGTAATTTATGAAAAGCGAGTTACTTTTATGAAAAGCACATTAAAAGTTTCAAAAAACAAAAGAGCCCCTTAGCATAAAGCTAAAGGGAACTTTAAAAACGGGAATATTGATTAGTTTTAATATAAAAGGCATTTGATAAAATTGAGAGCTGAAAATAAAAGGTAAGCTTTGTATGTAGTAATATACTTAAAAGGTATAGCACACATTCACAATATGCTTGTAAATGTGTGCTATGATATATCGCTATTGGTTATTCTTCGCTTGTATCACTGTATATAGAAAAACAGTTTTTTTCGTCTTGCCTTACTTTTTGTAATGCCTTAGCTGCCTTTTCATATACACACTCAAAATTATCACCGTGTTCAGGGTAGAGCGATGCGCCTATACTTGCGGTAATGTCGGCACTGTTAGCATTATTTTCGAATGATTTGTGAAGTTCTGCGCAAAGTTCTGATGCTTTTTTATTAATGAAATCTCTCGTTTTGTAGTTTCCTAAAAACACAAAGAATTCATCTTCTGCAATTCTTCCGATGATATCAGAACTTCTAAACACATTTCGCAAAATTTTACCTACGTTTTTAAGGCACTCGTCTCCAAACTCATGCCCATAAGTTTCATTAACGTTCCCAAAGTTGTTTAGCTTAATAACTAAGAACGCACCTGTACTGCTACCATGTGCTGCAATTCTGAGATAACTCTTTATAAACCGCTCGGTTGCTTGCTTGTTATAAACACTTGTTAGTGAGTCTGCTTCTGATTTCATACGCAAAATTTCCATTTCAAGCTTTGTTCCCATTACCTCTGTCATCTTGCCAATCGTTCTGCATGGAACGCCACTTTCGTCTAAAATCATCTCGCAATGATAAGTGTACCACAACGGGGCGCCGTCTGGCAGTAGCATACAAAACTGACCATCTAAATTCGAAGCCGCGCCATTTTCATTATCAATGATATCTTTAAAGCCGGAGAATACATCTTCTCTGATTTGTGCATCGGTAAAATTATCAATTTTCTCAGGAATATTAAACTTACCGGCAAAGTTTTCGGAAAATCTTATTGAGCCGCTTATGTTATCAAAGTCAAAGTAGGCATCATTAAGCAGGGAAGATATGTTAGAGGTGAATGTTTTACTGCTCTCTACTTTATCGGCTATTTGAGAATTGGTAGTGATATCTGTAACCGTGAGATACAAACGCTTTTGACCATGCTCGTTATCAGCTACTTTACCATTTAATTGGAATGTATATTCTTCACCACTTTTAACAACAAATTTATTTGTAAATGTGATATTTGCATAGGGGTTTTCTTGTATGCGCTTATTAAAATATTCTAAAAATGCTATTTTTTTCTCAGGCGTTGTATGGCTTAAACCGCTATTGCCAAAATCATCTCTAACCTCTTCTCTTGTATAGCCAATCATTTCAAAGTAATAGTCGTTCGCTTCAAGTATAGTAAAATCATCATCAATGTCGGTTATTAAAATACCACAAGCTACAAGAGAATTTGCAAATCTCACATCGTTAATACTGCGTATTAGCATTGTGCTGCCACTGTCTGTTGTTGATTTTTTTTGCACAGCGAAGCTGTATTTTTCCTCAAATTCACTAATAGGCATAGGCTTTGCATAAAAGTAACCTTGTATAGCATCACAATTCATGCTGCGAAGCAAATCAACTTGCTTTTGTGTTTCAATACCCTCGGCAACAACATACATGCCTAAATTGTGCGACATTTTTATAATACTGTCAATTAACATATCATCACGGCGGGCATTCTTACCGCCAATAAAGAAACTTCTATCCATTTTAAGGGTATCAACATGCAGATTTTTGAGCATGCCGAGCGAGGAGTAGCCTGCACCGAAATCGTCAATGGAAATTTTGAAACCATTTTGACGCAAATCGAAGAAAAGCTGTTCTATGGTACTCTCGTTTGTTATTGTTGTAGATTCTGTTAGCTCAATTTCAATACAGTCATGCGGCACATTGTATTTATCGGCAATAGCAACAACACCATCTACAAAAAACGGTTTTTCTAAATTTAGCCTCGAGCAGTTTACCGAAACGGTGAACTGTCCAAGCCCTAAATCCATCCATTTTCTGATAGTTATACAAACATTTTCAAGTATGTATTTATCAAGTTCAACAATAAAACCATTTCTCTCAAAAAGTGGAATAAAATCATTCGGGAATATTATTTTGCCGTCTGCTTTGACCCAACGAACAAGAGCCTCAGCACCTACAAGTATATTATCATTTGTGCTGAATTTCGGTTGTAAGTACACTTTAAACTCTTTGCTGTCAAGAGCTGCTTTCATCTTGTTTGTAATTTCTGCTTCTGTTATGAGTTTTTGTTTAAACGTTTCGTCGTAATCGCACAGGATATCAGCCTTTGCCGTTTTTGCTCGTTGATGTGCAAGGTTAACTTTCGTCATGATATCATCAAAATCAGTTTCACCTTTTTCAATATTGTATCTACCTATTTTGAATGTGCCGGAATAGTCTGTAAGCTCCGGAACAATCTCGTCAAAATGCACAGATGCGGTTTCGAGCAAAGGCTTTAGGTCGCTTAACGCTTTTGCGTCTGCAAACATGGCAAATTTATCGTCGCCAATTCTTGCGGAAATAAGGCTCGGCTCTTTAATTTTTTCAAAAAATGGTTTAAAACCTTTTAGAACACGGTCGCCTACATCACGGCCAAACATTTCGTTTATCGCCTTAAAATTTTCAATATCAAATACAATAACAGTGTGCCGTTTGTCTTTTTGCTTTTCCAATACCGCTACAACATCAATGCTGAATTTCGCCATGTTTGGCAATTCTGTTAAAGTGTCGTAATAAGCGGTTTTCACCAATTTCTTTTCTGCACGAATATTTGCAACGGCCATATAAATAACCATAAGAATTACAGTCCAATAAACAATATCGCTAACCAATTCAAATATTTCTATAGCAGTTGTAAGTGTAGCGTTTATTTCATCAATTTCAACATTCATTGCAAGCGCCCAGTTTGTATTTTGTATAGGGAAATACACCATTACCTTAGAGATGCCATAATAATCGTAGTAAAAACCACCGTTCGTGCCGGAAGCAATCTCGGCTTGTGCATTTGCTACATTATCCATGCCCATTTCAAAAACATCACCTTCGGGAATAAAGGAAGTGCCTACATGATTGTCGCTTGTGGAAAACACAAGGTTTAATTCATGGTCTACCACAAAAACGTCCCCTGTGCCTTCGGTGCTTAATTCTACCGACTTTAAAAAATCATTTATAAACGCTTCACTAAACAAAACCGCAATCACTTCATTGTCTACTATCACGGGAACGGCAAAGTCAAAAGCAAGTTCATCTGCTTCATAAGATACTTGCGGCTCGGTTACAACAAATTCATTTTGTAAGGCGTGAAGGTACGTTTCATTGCCGGAAAAGTCGTGCTCTGTTCCGTCCAGAGTATAACCATTTCCTGCAATATCAATATAATATAGCGCATCGAACTCCTCAGATTGTGATTGACTTTCAAGGAAAGAGTCGATTTCATCAAACGGGACATTATTCTTTGAAACATATTCGGCAAGCATTGATAAATCATCTTGGCCCTCTTCCAATATTTCTTCAAGCAAAATCTCCAAATGCACACCAATTTGATTCATTTCGCTTAGCGTTGCAGATATAACAGCATCGCTCATATTAGATTTAGCCCAATTTGTTATCAGCCCTATAAATACAACTGAAAAGAAAACAATTACTGAAGCAATTTTTCTTGAGCCGAGCTTTTTGAAAAGCATATGTACCCCTCCGAATAAATCTTCGCTTATAAATTAAACGTATAATAAACTAATTTTAGTAAAATTATTAAAGTAACACAATAATGGCAACTTTTTGCAATAAACATTTTCGCGTAAGCATCGTGAAGATGTATGTAAAATAAAGATATTATTTTACATATAAATTTATAAAAACTGAGCAAGCAATAAAGCCTGCTCAGTTAATATTAGGCACAACTTACCATAATAATTCTAACAAAACGCGCCCAAAATGTCAATATAGCAACATAAACACCGCTCAAATGAAACGATTTTTATAGGCGCTTAATTGGGTACAGCGTCACGCTGCCTGTGTTTGGTTTACAAAATAGATACCCATATCCCTCGGGCGCTAAACCGAAAAAAGGTGGTAGCG
>CAYJPD010000062.1:5169-12766 GCA_964371975.1 uncultured Bacteroides sp. | reverse complement strand
AATATGTTGCAAACCGCAACGTAGATGTTATAGATATCGGTGTGCCTATTTTAAGTATGCATGCGCCGTTTGAACTTTCAGCAAAATTGGATGTTTATATGACGTATAAAGCATTTTGCGCGTTTGCCTCTTCGGCAGACTAACTACAAAGCGCCTATTACGGCGTCAAATGCGAATTGCTTTTCGATTGCATACAAAAAGTATGTACTTTTTACCGCCTGCCGTTTTAGTAGTGGTGGCAGACTAACTACAAAGCGCCCATTGCGGCGTCAAATGCGAATTGCTTTTCGAAGAATTTTGCCAATAAAGTAAATTGTACACGCTAAAAATACACTTGTTTTTGCCTTGCGGATAAAAAATATTCAAATTTTACTGCGAAATAGCACAAAATTTAGTAAAACATTTGAAAAAAATGTAAATTTTAATTGACAAAGTTGTGAATATAGTTTAAAATATAAAACGTTAATATGCAATTTTGCTTATTGATATTAAGTTTAAATTATTAAATTTAACTTAAAATATTTTATTTAGAATTTAAAGGAGAAAAAGTATGAAAAAGATTTTAGCACTTATGCTTGTTTTAGCTATTGCTTTGTTAAGCTTCGCAGCTTGCGGCGGCACTGAAACAGCAACATCTGAAGCTACTTCTACACCTGCATCAGAGTCTACACCTGCAGAAGAAGCAGCAGCAACAGAAATTCCTCTAGATACCTTAATCGTAGGTACACCTGAAATGAACGGTGACTTCATCATTGACTTCGGCAACAGCGCATATGACCTTGCAATCAAAACATTGCTTGGCGGTTATATGGATACAGTTGTAGCTGACGAAAACGGCACATTATTAATTAATGAAACAGTTGTTGCAGACACAGCAACAGAAACTGACGATGCAGGCAACAAAACATATACATTCACATTGCACGAAGATTTATTCTTCAGCAACGGTGATAACATCACAGCTTATGATTACGCTGCAAACTACCTATTCAGAGCATCACCGGAATGGGTAACAGCAGGCGCAACATCTACACTTGGCGACGGCTTAGTGGGTTGGCAAGCTTATTTTGATGGCGAAACAACAGTTTTCGAAGGCGTTAAAGTTTTAGGCGACTACCAATTAGCTTTAACAATTCCTGCTGAAAAACTTCCTTATTTCTGGGAAACATATTATGCAGCAGCTACACCTATCCACACACCAACATACATGCCCGGCGCTACAGTTATGAGCGACGAGACAGGTTCTTGGCTTGAGTGGGCAGAAGGCGACTTAGCTACAGCAACAATGAACATTGCTGAAACAGAGCGCTTTACTCCTACAGTTACTGTTGGCCCTTACAAATTTGTAAGCTATGAAAACCAAACAGCTACTCTTGAAATAAACGAGTACTTCAAAGGCGACCACATGGGCAACAAACCTACACTACAATATGTTGTTCAACAAGCTATCCCTCAAGATACAGACGTTGAGTGGGTTATAAACGGCCAAGTAGACTTAGTAAACGGCGTTATTGAAGGCGAAAAAATTGAAGCTGCACGCGCAAGCGAAACAGCTAACCTACACAGCTACATGCGCGCAGGTTACGGCAACATGGCTATGCACACAGACTTTGGTCCTACTGCAGACGTTAACGTTCGCTGGGCACTTGCAAGCTTGATAGACAGAAACGCAGTTGTTGACCACGTTCTTGGCGGTTACGGCGGCCTTGTAGATTCAGCTTACGCTTATGCACAATGGATGTATGACGAAAAAGCAGCTGAACTACAAGAAACATTAATTCCTATTTCTTTCAACGTTGAAGCAGCTAACGACTATTTAGATCAAACAGAATGGACATTCGAAGCAGACGGCACAACAGCTTTTGACCCTGCAAACGCAACAGAAGGCAGTGACTACTTCCGTCACAATGCAGCAGGCGAAATGCTTGTTATTGAGCACTTAGGTACAACAGAAAACCCTGTTACAGATATCATTGAAATTCAATTCACAGCAAATGCTCCTTTAGCCGGCATTAAATTTAATGTTACTAAAGCAGACTTCGATGCACTTCTAAACAACTACTACTATGGTTTCGAGCTTGGTGACGAGCGTCAATACAACACATTCAACCTTGCAACAAACTTCACAGCAGTTGATGACAAATACTACAACTGGCACTCAGATTTTGCAGGCACATGGCAAAACTCAACTCAACTTGTTGACGAAGAGCTTGATGCTACTATGATTGCTATGCGTAATGCAGACCCAACAGATACAGAAACATACCTAAACGGTTGGTTCGATTTCATTGTTCGTTGGAATGAGTTAATGCCTGAAATACCACTATACTCTAACGAGTACTTTGATATTACACACAAAAACGTTGACCCATTAATGACAACACCTTTCGGTGATTGGTACCAAGTTATTTGCCAAATCACAAAATCAGCAAAATAATTTTTAATCAGTAACCTTTATACAAGGGAATGGTTTTTTACCATTCCCTTGTATTGCATAAAATGCAAATTTTAACTACTGAAAACAGCAAAAAATTATAGCGAAAAAATTAAGCAAAGGAGTGCAGAACGTTGGTAAATTATATAATTAAGCGTATTTTAATATTAATTCCCGTTGCGTTCATTATTTCTATAATGCTTTTTGCAATTGTAAAAATAATGCCGGGAGATCCTGTTCGCTCAATGTTGCCAACTACATTAAAAGCAGAGCAATATGAAGCTGCTTATGATGCTATGTATATTAGGCTTGGGCTTGATAAAAGCTTGCCTGAACAATATATTAGATGGATGGGTAATATTTTCATAGGGGATTTTGGTTATTCCAGTATGTTTAACCGCCCTGTTTCAGAGGTTATTGCAGAGCCCCTACTCAATACGGTTATATTAAATATAGGTGTAAATATTTTGTATTTGCTTATTGCAATACCTGTTGGTATTAAATGTGCAACAAAACGCCAATCGCTGTTTGATAACGGCTGGCAAGTTTTTTCACTTATAACATATTCAATGCCTTCGTTCTTCATAGCCATTGGCCTTATTTATATTTTTGCTATTAATTTAGGCTGGTTTCCAATGGGCGGCATGCCAAACACTGCCTTTACAGAAGGCACAGACCTTATTATTGCATGGGCAAGAACTTTGGCACTGCCAACTTTAACACTTACAATTATAAGCCTTGCAGGCGCTATAAGGTATGTGCGCAATGCTATGGTTGAGGCTTTAAGCCAAGACTATATTCGCACAGCAAGGGCAAAAGGTTTAAGTGAAAAAGTTGTTGTTTACTCGCACGCTTTCAGAAATGCGCTTATACCCGTATCTTTTGTTATAGTAGGAACATTGTTTGCGCTTTTTTCGGGCGCTGCAATTACAGAAACGGTTTTCCAATATAACGGTATAGGCAAACTTATGATAAGTGCGGTTTTCGGGCGCGACAATCAAATGGTAACTACCATGAACTTGTTTTTTGCCTCTATAAGTATAGTTTCGGTTTTAATTGCGGATATTGTTTACGGCCTTGTAGACCCGCGCATTAAATTGAGTTAGGCGGGTGAAGTATGGAAAATAATAACAATAATACCGGAAAAAAAGCGGCTAAATCTTTTAAAAGTATGTTTAATAGGTTTATTGGCAAAGAGAGCAAAGCCGTTAATGTGCTTGAAGAAGAAGCAGTACAAACGCCTGTAAGAACTATTATTAATAACTATTTTAGAAGTAAACTTGGCATAATAGGCCTTGTGGGCTTCATAGTTGTATTTTTAATTTCGTTTGTGGGCTCTATGTTCTTGCCACTCGATAACACATATATAGAGCTTACCAATGCAGATTTGCAGCCGGGCACAAATTACATTAACCCTCCCAGCGAGCTTGAAGCTAAAAACATTGTTGAAATAGCCAGCGGCGTTTCTTTTTCAGCGGCTATAACAGACGAGGGCGAGTTTTACATTTGGGGCACAGAGCCCAATAAAGAGCAAGAGAATGTTTCCGATTATATTTTTGATGTACCCGAAGAAGTGCTAAACAATAAAATTGTAGATATAGCATGCGGCGGTAAACATGTGCTTGCAATTGATGAAAACGATGTGCTTTACGGCTGGGGCTATTACGGAAATAACCAAACAATTGTTCCTGCAAATATAGCAGCGGTTTTTGAAGACCCTGATGTTAGCATTACACAAATTATTGCCGCAACACAGTGGACCGCACTGCTTGGCTCTGACGGCGAAATTTATATATGGGGTAGCACGCAATCTAAATCTATTTTGCTTGTGCCCAGTGATGTTAAAGGCAGAATACAAAAAGTTGCCGCAGGCGATAACAATATGGCGCTTTTATTAGACGATGGCACTATAAGAGTTATTGGCGACAGAGGCACCGAGTTTGCAACAGAGCAACCTGAAAACACAATGGACGGCAGCGTTAATTTTGTAGATTTAGTTGCTACAAACCGCAATGTTTTAGCGCTTGATGATGAAGGCAATTTACACCTTTGGGGTAGCCGTGAAAACGGGCTTTCAACACTACCTGAAATTACAGCTGATGTTAAAGCGATAGACTCAGGCTACAACAACTTCACCGTTTTACTTGAAACAGGCGAAGTTTTAACTTGGGGTAGCGACGATTTTGGCCAATTAGATGTACCGAATTTGAAAGACACACAGCAAATTTTTGCTGATTACTATCAATTTTATGCAGTAGACAGCGAAAATAATATTACAGCATGGGGCAACGAGGGCTATACATTCGGCTCTGACCAATTCGGCCGCGATATATTAACACGTGTTATCCACGGCGGTAGAATATCGCTTACAGTTGGCGCGGTTGCCGTTGTAATTCAAATTGTTATTGCGCTTTTCGTAGGCTTAACAGCAGGCTATTTCGGCGGAATTGTAGACCAATTGCTAATGCGTGTGACAGATATTTTCACAGCAATACCTTTTTACCCAATTGCTATAACATTATCTTACGCAATAGGCAATGAAATGAACCAAATACAAAGAATGTTCTTAATAATGGTTATTTTGGGTTTACTTGGCTGGATGCCTCTTGCAAGGCTAATTCGCGCACAACTTTTGCTCGAGCGTGAAAAAGATTTCGTGCTTGCGGCAAGGGCGCTTGGCATTAAGCAAAATGTTATTATGTGGCGCCACATTTTGCCCAATATTTTCAACCTTGTTATAGTTAATATAACACTTGGTTATGCAAGCTCGCTTTTAAGCGAGGCGGCGCTTTCATTCCTTGGCTTCGGCGTTGCCGAGCCAACACCATCTTGGGGTAATATGCTAACAAGTGCACAAAGCATCACTGTTATAGAGTTCTACTGGTGGCGCTGGGTTATTCCCGCACTGTTTGTTATAGCAGCAGCACTATGTGCAAACCTTATAGGCGATGCACTTCGTGAAGCGATGGACCCAAAAGCGAATGAGAAATAGGGAGGCATAATATGAATTTACTTGAAATTAAAAATTTGCACACCTATTTTGATACACGCAGAGGTGTTGTAAAAGCGGTTAACGGTGTTTCACTTAGCGTGGAGCACGGCAAAACTTTGGGCGTTGTTGGCGAGAGCGGAAGCGGTAAAAGCCAAACAGCTATGAGCATTTTAAAGCTTTTTGAGAAAAACCAAAGAATAGCAGACGGCGAAATTCTTTTCGACGGGCAAGATTTGGCAAAGCTATCTACAAAAGATTTATATAAAGTTCGCGGTAACTCAATATCTATGATATTCCAAGAGCCTATGACAAGCTTAAACCCTGTGTTTACCGTAGAAAAGCAAATTGGTGAAGTTTTAATGCTGCACCAAAACATGAATAAAAAACAAGCGGCAAAACGCTGTGTTGAAATACTTGACGCTGTTAAAATTCCAAACCCTGAAAAAATGGTAAAGCAGTACCCTCACCAATTATCGGGCGGTATGCGCCAACGTGTTATGATAGCAATGGCGCTTGCTTGCAAACCTAAACTTTTAATTGCAGACGAGCCCACAACAGCGCTTGACGTTACAATTCAAGCACAAATACTGCGCCTTATGAACGATTTGAAAAAAGAAACAAACACTTCAATTATGTTCATAACCCACGACTTAGGCGTTATAAATCAAATGGCAGACACTGTTGCGGTTATGTATTGCGGCCAGGTTGTTGAAACTGCACCTGTAAGTTATATATTCAAAAATATTACAGAGTTTTCACACCCATATACAGAGGCGCTTTTAAATAGCATTCCGCTTTTAACAGGCAATTCGGGCGACCGCTTAGAGGCAATTCAAGGCAGCGTTCCTCACCCGTTAGATTTGCCAAAGGGCTGTAAATTTGCACCGCGTTGCAATTTTGCAACAGAAAAATGTCGCGAGCACGAGCCGGGCCTTGAAAAAGTAAACGATGAGCAAAGCGTGCGATGTTTTTATCCGAGGAAAGGGGTGAGAAGCGGTGAGTGATAAAAAAGTTCTATTGAGCTTAGATAATGTTAAAATGCATTTCCCGCTGAAAAAAAGCTCTGTTTTCCAAAAGGAAAAACAATATGTTAAAGCGGTAGACGGCGTTTCAATTGAAATATTCGAGGGCGAAACTTTCGGCCTTGTTGGCGAAAGCGGTTGCGGAAAAAGCACATTAGGGCGCGTTATATTGCAGCTTTACACACAAACTGCAGGCGATGTTGCTTATAACGAGAAAAGCCTTCAAAAGCTTGGAGCAGAAGACATGCGCAAACTTCGCCGCGAGCTTCAAATTGTTTTCCAAGACCCCTATTCTTCTTTAAACCCGCGCTTAACGGTTGGCCAGCTTATTTCCGAGGCGCTTATTGCCCACGATGTTTACAAGCGTGGCTCTAAGGAAATGGAAGACTACACCATAGAAATTATGGAAAAATGCGGCCTTCAAAAATACATGATACACCGTTACCCCCATCAATTTTCGGGCGGTCAACGCCAGCGTATAGGTATTGCAAGGGCGCTTGCGCTAAACCCAAAATTCGTTGTGTGCGATGAGGCAGTTTCAGCGCTTGACGTTTCAATTCAGTCGCAGATAATTAACTTGCTTATGGATTTGAAAGAGAAAGATAATTTAACTTACCTTTTCATTTCACACGATTTGAGCGCAGTTAAGTTTATATCAGATAGAATTGCGGTTATGTATCTTGGCAATATAATTGAACTTGGCGAGAGCGACACAATGTTTGATAACCCGCTTCACCCATATACACAGGCGCTTTTAGACGCAATTCCAACAACGGATGAAGAGGCGAACAAAGAGCTTCAAATAATAGATGGCGATATTCCAAGCCCTATTAACCCACCATCGGGTTGTAAGTTTAGAACAAGGTGCAAATATGCAAAAGAAAAATGCGAAAAAGAGGCACCTGCATTTGTTGAACGCTTACCGAGGCAATATGTTGCATGCCATTACCCTTTGATAGATAACAAGAAAGCAGAGTAAACGATATAGCGCTATAAACAATATTTTAGTGTTGCATTTAAGCTTAATAATAGCTTAATTAAGCGCCTAAGACATACAGTGAAAAGGAGTGAAAATAATGAGCTTTTTAGATAAGTATAAATCTGCTTTACCAAAAAATAAAAGTAAAAAAGAATTAGACGAGCACTATG
>CAYJPD010000062.1:0-5069 GCA_964371975.1 uncultured Bacteroides sp. | reverse complement strand
TATAAATCTGCTTTACCAAAAAATAAAAGTAAAAAAGAATTAGACGAGCACTATGAAAAAATGGACCTTGAAAAAGGCGATTACACAGCAATGCTCATAGCGGCGCTTATAACTTTTGGCCCGTTTATCCTTTTTATTTCACTCGTTTATATAGGTATTGCAATGCTGTTTGGCATGTAACTTATATTAATGAAACTGTAACATTTTAATTATTTTAATGAATTGTAGGGGCTGATGCCCACATCAGCCAAGAGCGCTTATATGCGCATTTTAGGCGTGGTGAGGGCATCGGCACCTGCATTTTTTTAGAAAAAAGAATGAAAATAAAACGACAGGAAGCGTATAGAATATGATAGATAAAAATATAGCGCAAAAAGTGCTTGAAACAGCACTTAGCACAGGCGCGGATTTTGCGGAAATCTATGTAGAGGACACTAAAAGCAACTCGCTTATGCTTGTGGGCGATAAAATAGAAAATGCGAATTACTCGAGAATTTACGGAACAGGTATTCGCGTTATGCTTGGAAATAATAGCGCTTATGCATATACAGCAGGCACAGATGAAGAGGATTTAATTAAAACGGCAAAAGCGGCTTGCGCTACAATAAAATCTGATAGCAGAGCTGAAATTTTACCGTTTACAGAAAAAAACTATGGCGCAAAGCCTAAAATTGCACCGGAAGATATTAACAACGAGCAAAGGGCAAAATACTTGCGCACAGCGGCTAATGCCGCAAAAAACTACTCGGATGAAATACATCAAGTTACCTCAAGTATTGTTGATACAGATAAAAAAGTGTTTGTGTGCAACAGCGAGGGAACATTTGCAAGCGACAGGCGCCTTTATACAAGGTTTACTGTTGCGGCAACAGCTAAAAAAGGCGATGAAGCGCAAATTGGTAGAATGTCGCCCGGTTTTGGCATGGGGTATGAGTGCTTTGAGAATGTTGATGTAAAAGAGCTTGGCGAGCAGGCGGCAAAAAGAGCAGTTACAATGCTTCATGCTAAAGATTGCCCCTCCGGCACTTTCCCTGTTGTTATAGATGGCGGCTTTGGCGGCGTTATTTTCCACGAGGCTTGTGGGCACTCGCTGGAGGCAACTTCGGTGGCGCTTGGCAACAGCGAATTTTGCGGTAAACTTGGCAAAAAAGTTGCAGCAGACTGCGTTAGCGCCATAGACGATGGCACAATGGCGGGCGAATGGGGCAGTGTTGGTATGGACGACGAGGGCAATGAAACGAGAAACAGGCTTTTAATAGAAAACGGTGTTTTAAAAAGCTATATGATAGATAAACTTGGCGCAAGGCGCATGCAAACACAGCATACGGCAAGCAGCCGCAGGCAAGATTACACGTTTGCGCCAACGTCGAGAATGAGCAATACATTCATAGCACCCGGCAAAGACGATGACGATGAGATGATTAAAACCATGGGCACGGGCCTTTATGCAAAAGCTATGGGCGGCGGCAGCGTAAACCCCTTAACGGGAGATTTCAACTTTGCCGTTTCAGAGGGCTATTGGGTTAAAAACGGCGAAATTGTTTGCCCTGTAAGAGGCGCTACTTTAATAGGTAAAGGCGCTGAAGTGCTTATGAAAATAGACAGAGTTGGCAAAGAAATGTCTATGGCGGCAGGCGTTTGCGGCTCAGCTTCAGGCAGTGTGCCAACAAATGTAGGCCAGCCACGAATAAGGGTAACATCATTAACAGTTGGCGGAAAGGGCGGTGTAATTTAATGGATTTTAACACATTTAAGCAAAAAGCCTTTGAAATTGCACTTGATATGGGCTGTGACGCAGCTGAAATTTACATTCAAAAAGTTAGTCAAACTTCGGCAGACGTTCTAAACGCAGAGCTTAAATCTTTTGAAGCAAGCAGTGCAAACGGCGCAAATTTGCGTGTTGTTTTGGGCGCAAAAAGCGGCTATGCCTACACAGAGGAGTTTTCAAACCCTGAAAGTCTTGTTAAAAGTGCAATAGATAATGCCAAAATAATTGATAGTGCCGACGAAAGGCCTATGCAAGGAAAAATGCAGTATGAAAGCTTTGAAAAACCGCCTTGCCCTGCACAAAACTTGAGCGAGCAAGAGCTTATACAAACAGCATTAAAGCTTGAAGAATATGCAAAAAATGCAGATGAGCGCTTTTCAAGAGTTGGAAATTGTGCCGCTCAAAAACAGATGAAAAGCATTGGTATTTATAACACTTTGGGCTTAGAGGCTCAATATGAGATAAACACATGCGATGTTTATGTAGCGCCTATTTTACAGCAAGGTGAAGATGTTAAAGTGGGCACAGCATGGTATAGAAACGCTGAGTTTAGCAACTTGGAGCAATGCGCTAAAGAGGGCACAAAAAAGGCGGCGGAACAATTTAATGCAAGTAGCGTTGCAAGCGGAAAATATAAAATTATGCTTGAAAATGAAACAGCAGCTTTATTTTTAAGCGTTTTCGCAGGCGTTTTCAGCTCAGAGAATGCGCAGAAAAAGCTCTCGCTATTACAAGGCAAAGAGGGTGAAAAAATAGCCGCTGATACTGTTAATATTATAGACGACCCGTTTAACTTATCGGCGCCACGCCCGTTTGATAAAGAGGGAACGCCCTCGCAAATTACAAATGTAGTTGAAAACGGCACGCTTAAAACGCTGTTATACGATTTAAAAACAGCGAAAAAGGCAGGGGTGCTATCAACATCAAACGCAGGCAGGGCAGGGGTTATGGGCTCTCTAACAGTTATGCCAAGCAATTTGTATTTGCAATGCGGCAACTGCACGAAAGAGCAACTAATTGCACAAATGCAAAACGGTTTAATCATAACAGATTTAGCAGGCACACATTCAGGGGCAAGCGCAGTTTCGGGAGATTTCTCGCTTTTGGCAGGCGGCCTACTTGTAGAAAACGGCAAAATTACAAGAGCGGTAGACCAAATTACAATAGCAGGTAATTTCTTTGATGTGCTTAAAAATATAAAGGCCGTGGCAAATGATATTTACTTCGATTACGATGCACACGGCTCTACAGATATGAGCATTGGCTCGCCCTCGTTTGTTATAAGCGAAATTGCGGTTTCGGGCAATTAAAAAAGACGAATATTAAAATTTATATATAAAGGTGGTTCAACATGAAATTTTCAGAGATGCCTTATTCAAGGCCAAATTTTGAAGAGCTTATAGAGGCAATTAAAGTGCTTACTAAAGAATTCAGCGATGCAAAAAGTGCAGACGAGCAGTATAAATTGCTTGTAAAATTTGAAGCTACACTTCAAGAATACCAAACACAAGGAAGCCTTGCGCACGTTAGAAATACCATAAACACAAACGATGAATTTTATAAAGCGGAAATGGATTTCTACAATGAAAAAGGCGCTATTTTGCAAGAGTATTATATCGATTTTATGAAAGCTATGCTAAACAGCGAGTTTAAAGATGAGCTTAAAAAGAAAATAGGCGATATTCCGTTTATAAATGCCGAGCTTGAGGCGAAAGCGTTTTCTCCTGAAATTGTAGAGCTTGTTAAAGAAGAGAAAAAACTAACGCATGAATACCAAGGCATATATGCAAAACTAACTGCGGATTTCAACGGCAAAAAGCTGCCAATTCCCATGCTTGGCCCCTATAAAGAAAGCACAGACCGCGAAACGCGCAAAAAAGCGTTTACAGCAGAGGGCATAGCATTCGATAGCGTTAAAGAGAAATTTGATGAAATTTTCGACAAACTTGTTAAAAACAGAACAGAGCAAGCTAAAATATTGGGCTATGAAAATTACGTAGAGCTTGGTTATATTCGCCGTCAGCGCAATTGCTATACAAATAAAGAAGTTGCTGTTTTCAAACGCCAAGTTTTAGAGGAAATAGTGCCTGTTGTGAATGAAATTAGGCAAACACAGAAAAAACGCATAGAACTTGACGAGCTTAAATTTTACGATTTACCGCTAACATTTAAAGACGGCGCCGCAACACCACAGGCAAGTAGCGAGGAAATAATGGCAGCCGGCAGAAAAATGTATGAAGAAATGAGCCCTGAAACTGCTGAATTTATCAAGCTTATGTATGATAACGATTTGTTCGACGTTTTATCCAAAGACGGCAAAGCGCCGGGCGGCTATTGCACAGCGTTTGTAAAATATAAGTATCCGTTTATCTTTTCTAACTTCAACGGCACAGCGGGCGATGTGGACGTTTTAACGCATGAAGCCGGCCACGCTTTTGCAGGTTATAGGAATATGCGTGATTTTGAGCTGCGCATGATGTCGGATTACTCAATGGAAATTGCAGAAACACATTCTATGTCTATGGAGTTTTTAACAACACCTTGGCACGAGCTTTTCTTTAAAGACCAAACTGCAAAATACAAATTGTCTCATGCTGAAGATGCGCTAATTTTCATTCCGTATGGCTCACAAGTTGATGAATTCCAAGAGCAAATTTACGCAAACCCAAATTTGACGCCTGATGAGCGCCACGCAAAATGGCTTGAAGTGGAAAGCAAATTCCGCCCGGGCATAGATTACGACGAAGTGCCGTTCTATTCAAGGGGTGCAGGCTGGCAAAGGCAATTGCACATATTTATGTATCCTTTCTATTATATAGATTACTGCATGGCGCAAACAATGGCATTGCAGTTCTTTGCGCAGTTCTTAAAAGATAGCGATAAAGCGCTTAAAATGTATATTGATTTTGTTAAACTTGGAGGCAGTAAAACTTTTGTTGATATTATTAAAACCACAGGTTTTAAATCTCCGCTTGAAGATGGCAGCATAAAAGAAATAGTGCAAGTGCTTAAAAAATGGCTTGCAGAAAACCAAGTAAGTTAATTTAAAAGCCGTTTAAAAGAGGCAATACATGCCTTTTTTAAACGGCTTTTTGTGTAGTGGAGGAGGGTTTGTGCTTTGGTTTTTCTTTTCGCAAAGCTATCTTTGTTATATTTAAACTTTCTTTTATATTTTGTACTTTTTCTTTTCTTTTCGTAAAGTTTATGCTTTGGTTTTTCGTTTGCTGTGATGGTTAAGCTTTGTAGGTCGTTTTACTTTTCAGCGTGAAAAGTAACAAAAGCCGCTGGCTTTCCTTGTAAT
>CAYJPD010000061.1:0-12847 GCA_964371975.1 uncultured Bacteroides sp. | reverse complement strand
GAAAAGAAGGGCGAACCACAAAGCTTAGCCACTAAAGCTAACTAAATAACAAGGCACAAACCTTGCGAAAAAACAAAAATGCAAGCTTAAATACTAAGAACAACAAAAATAATTTTAAACACTTTGCGTAATTATACAGCCTCTATCGCTTTTTCTTCTTTTCTCGCTGAAAAGAAGGGCGAACCGCAAAACTTAACCGCTAAAGATAACAAATAAACAAGACAACAAGCCCTAGCGAAAAGAAAAACCATAAAATATAAAAGCAAAACTAAATATTAAAATAGAGAAAAAACACGCTGTATAACCGTTTAAAGTAGGCGCCGCAATTGACAAATAAAGCCTTTTGCTTTAAAATTAAACTATGAGTTTTACTTTGCATGTTTAGTGGAAAGGAATAGTTAATAATATGAAAGATTTAGTAATTATAGGTGCAGGGCCCGCAGGCCTTTCAGCGGCGGTATATGCTTTTAGGGCAGGGCTTGATATAGAAATTATAGAGGGTAATTATGTTAGCGGTGGGCAGGTGCTTTTAACGTATGAAGTAGATAATTACCTCGGTTTGCCGGGCGTTTCCGGTTTCGACATGGGGCTTATATTTAAAGGGCATGTTGAAAAAATGGGCATAGAAATAAAAACAGCTTTTGTTGAAGAAATAAAGAAAAAAGGCGATGTATTTGAAGTGTGCTGTAAAGAAAGGTGCATTGAAGCTAAATGTGTTTTACTAACAGCAGGCGCACAAAACAGAAAACTTGAAGTTAAAGGCGAAGAGGAATATAGCGGGAAAGGTGTTTCATATTGCGCCGCTTGTGACGGCTCGTTCTTTAAAGGCAAAAAAGTTGCCGTTGTTGGCGGAAGCTATACTGCGGTTGAAGATGCAATTTACCTTGCGGCTATATGTGAGGAAGTTTATTTAATTCACCGCCGCGATAAATTGCGCGCAGGCGCTTTTTTAGAAAACAGGCTTTTTGCTTGCGAAAACGTTAAATTTATTCAAAACAGCGTGGTGAAAGAAATTGCCGGCGGCGATGAGAATAAAGTTACACATATAAATATTGAAAATGTGCAAACAAAAGAAACAAAAAGCATAGATGTTTCCGGTGTGTTTGTTGCGGTGGGCACAATACCAAAAACAGATTTAGTTAAAAACCTTGTTGATTTAGATAAAAACGGCTATGTTATTGCGAGTGAAACATGCGAAACATCGCTTAAAGGGCTTTTTGTTGCAGGCGATTTGCGCACAAAACCGCTTCGCCAAATAATAACAGCCGTGGCAGACGGCGCAAATGCCGCAACATCTGTTTGGAACTACCTATTAGATAAAAAATGATAATTTGTGCAAATTTTACATGTAAAAGCACATGTTAAGCAATAATTTGAAGGAGTATATATGGAGAAAAAAACCATAAGCGAGAATATTTACGATTGGCTTGAATCTGCAATTGTGTTTGCGATTATATGCTCCTTAAGTATTTTAATGTTCATAGGCAATTTTTCCGACGTTTCAGGCTCGTCTATGGAGCCAACGCTGCAAGATGGCAACAGGGTTATTGTGCAAATAATAGGCTATAGCCCACAAAGGGGCGATGCTGTTATAACAGATTCGCTAATAAGCTATGGTGACCCTTTAGCCAAAAGAATTATAGCCATTGAGGGCGACACTGTAGATATAAACGCGCAAACAGGCGAAGTTTTTGTTAACGGAGAGCTATTAAACGAGCCATATATTGCAGAGCCAACTCATTATGCAGGCGAAATGCAATACCCGTTAACTGTGCCCGATGGGCATGTTTTTTTGATGGGCGACAACAGAATGAATTCAACAGATAGCCGCTCTTCGGAAGTGGGCTTTGTAGACGAGCGCGCAATAGTTGGCAAAATGCTTTATAGCTTTTAAAGAACTTACGCTTTAAAATTAATTTTTAATAGCTTTGGAGAAAAACATGAAAGAGAATGTTAACCACTATCAAATACACTGGTTCCCCGGGCACATGATGAAGACACTTCGCGCAATGCAAGCCGATATTAAAAATGTCGACGTTGTGTTGCAGCTTTTAGATGCACGCATACCCTACAGCAGTTTAAACCCCGAGGTTGCACAAATTATAGAGCAAAAACCCACATTGTATGTGCTTAATAAAGCAGATTTGGCAGACGAAAAAATTACTGCAGCTTGGGTTAAAAAGTTCAAGGCGGAAAATTCGGGCTGTGTTGCTATTTCAAGTAAAAACCGCTCTGCGGTTTCTGCTGTTAGCAAGGCAATAGACACAGAACTGGAAGAACTGATTGCAAGAAGAGTGAAAAAGGGCGCAGTGGGCGCTAAAATTCGCATTATGGTTGTGGGCATACCGAATGTTGGGAAATCTACATTCATAAATACATTTGTGGGTGCGCAAAGGGCAAGAACGGCAGACCGCCCCGGCGTTACACGCGGTAAACAGTGGATTGGCACAGCTAAATACGATTTGCTTGATATGCCGGGCGTTTTGTGGCGTAAATTTGAAAAAAACGAAATAGCGGCAAATTTGGCGTTTATCGGCTCTATAAAAGATGATGTTTTAGATATTGAAACGCTTGCCTGTGGGCTTTTGGGGCAAATAAAAAATATGTACCCCGAGCGTTTACAAGAGCGCTATAAACTAAGCGAGGACGATGTAAAGCTTGATGACTATGAGCTACTAATGCAAATAGGGCGCAAAAGGGGTATGCTTATGAGCAAGGGCGAAGTTAACACCGAGCGCGCCGCAATTATGTTTGTGGACGAGTTCAGGGCGAGCAAGCTTGGCAGGGTTTCGCTGGAGAAGCCTTATGATGAGTAAAGAGCAAAGGCGATTGCAAGAGCAAGAAAAAACACAGCAATTATTTGAGTTTGATAGGCAATTTGAAAAAGAAAAAGGCGTTGTTTGCGGTGTGGATGAAGCCGGCAGAGGCCCGCTTTGCGGCCCTGTTTGTGCGGCGGCAGTAATACTAAAGCCGGGTGTAATTTTAAACGGCCTAAACGATAGCAAAAAGCTAAGCGAAGAAAAGCGAAATAATTTATTTGAGCAAATAACACAAAGCGCAATAGCTTATAATATTGTTTTAATACATGCAGATGTAATTGATGAGATAAATATACTTAATGCAACACTTGAAGGTATGAAGCAAGCAGTGAACGGCTTAAAAGCAAAGCCCGATATTGTGCTAATAGACGGCAATAAATGCCCTAATATAAGTATAGAGGCGAGGGCTGTTATAAAGGGGGATGCAAACTCGGCAAGTATTGCGGCGGCCTCTGTTTTAGCGAAAGTTACGAGGGATAATTTTATGAAAGAGCTTTCTTTAAAACACCCCGAGTACCTTTTGGAAAAACACAAAGGCTATGGCACAAAACAGCATTATGAAATTATAGAAAAGTACGGTATATTGCCGTTTTACAGGAAATCTTTTTTGAAAAAAAGAGGCGTTGTGTGAAAAAATAGGCCGGTAAATTGATGCCTTGACCGCTTGGCGCTTAAGAATTAAAGCTACTGAGTTTGCTTTTAAAGGGGGCAGGGAATGGAAACGGTTGCCACAGAAAAAAGGAGAAAAGCAAAAGAATTTGGCGTTTTTTGCGAAAAATTGGCCGCGCAGCATTATGAAAAAATGGGTTTTAGTATTATAAACCGTAATTTTCGCTCAAGGCAAGGTGAAATTGATGTTATAGCGCAAAAAGGCAATTTAATTGTATTTATTGAAGTTAAAGCAAGGGCGGTGGGCAGTATAGCTGCGCCTTATGAATTTGTGGATTACAGAAAGCAGAAAAAAATAATTCTCGCCGCAAAATATTTTTTGGCACAAACTAAAGATTCGGGCTCTTTTTTACGCTTTGACGTGGTTAGTATAGTAAAACAAGGCGATGAGTATAAACTTGAATGTATAGAAAGCGCATTTGATGCGTATTAGCAAAGAGGGGTAAAGTATGAAATATGTAAGCACAAGAGATGACAAAATTAGGGCCGGCGCCGCCGAGGCAATTGTTATGGGCCTTGCGCCAAATGGGGGGCTTTTTGTTCCCGAGCGCTTTTCAAAATGCACTTATAGTGAAGTTAAAGGGCTTAGCTATCAAGAAACAGCGCATAAAATCCTAAGCAAATTTTTGCCCGATTTTAGCGATGAATTTCTAAAAAGCACAAGCGAAAAAGTTTACAGCGATGAAAACTTTAACGCAAAAACAGGTTTTGTTAAACATGTTCAAAACAATGAATTTGCGCTTGAGCTTTACCACGGGCCAACATGTGCCTTTAAAGATTATGCACTGCAAATAATGCCGCATTTGTTCACACAGGCAAAAACAATTATAGGCGATACATCAATTACAAAAATACTTGTTGCAACTTCGGGCGATACAGGCAAAGCTGCTTTGCAAGGGTTTGCAAATTTAAGCGGTATAAAAATAGCTGTGTTTTACCCAACAGGCGGCACAAGCGAAATTCAGCGTTTGCAAATGGTAACACAAATGGGCGACAATGTTAGTGTTTATGCCGTTAGCGGCAATTTCGACGATGCGCAAACAGGCGTTAAAAAAGTGTTTTCAAGCAGCGAGCTTGCGCAAAAACTAAAAGAGGAAAACGCGTGCCTTTCAAGCGCTAACTCAATAAACTGGGGCAGGCTTTTACCACAGATTGTTTATTATTTTTACTCTTATGCACAGCTTGTAAAAACAGGCGCCGTAAAAGAGGGCGAAAAAGTTAACTACTGTGTGCCTACAGGCAATTTTGGCGATATTTTAGCCGGATTTTATGCAAAAAAAATGGGCCTACCTGTGGGTAAATTAATTTGCGCTTCCAATAAAAACAATGTGCTTGCAGATTTTTTTAATACAGGCGAGTACAACGCAAAAAGAGAGTTTTATAAAACAACTTCGCCCTCTATGGATATACTTATAAGCTCGAATTTAGAGAGGCTTTTATACCACGCAATTGAAGATTCAAGCGAAATAAGCCGCATAATGGCACAGCTTAATGAAAAGGGTAAATTTAAACTAAACGATGATATTATGCATAAAATTAAAGATGAGTTTGAATTTGAAGCCGGCTTTGCAAATGACGAAGAAGCGTTTGAAACTATAAAAAATTACAGCGAGGGCGCAAATTATTTAATGGATACACACACAGCTGTGGCTTTTTGCGTTGCAAATAAATTAAAGCTTAGCAATAAAACGCCGCTTGTAGTACTTTCAACGGCAAGCCCGTTTAAATTTGCAGACGATGTTCTAATAGCGCTTGGCGAAAAACCAACTGAAAATTGCTTTGATAACTTAGATGTATTAAGCAAACTGAAAAACGAGCAAGCACCAAAAAGCTTAACAGAATTAAAAACAAAACAAGTGCGTTTTGAAAAGGCTATAGAACAAAATGATATTGAGCAAATTGCGCTCACGATGTAAGAGGGGAAAGTAAAATGAAATTGAAAAGCCATAATGTTACAAAAGGCGTTGAGCGCACGCCAAACAGAAGTTTGTTTTATGCAATGGGCTATACAGATGAAGAACTTAGCCGCCCTTTAATAGGCGTTGTTAGCGCCCACAGTGAAATAGTACCCGGGCATATTCATTTAGATAAGCTTGCAGATGCAGTTAAAGCAGGCGTTTACAGTGCAGGCGGCACACCTGTGCTTATGCCGGCCATCGGCGTTTGCGATGGCATTGCAATGGGGCACGAGGGTATGCGCTACTCGCTTCCCAGCCGCGAGCTTATAGCAGACAGCGTTGAAACAATGGCGCTCGCCCATGCGTTAGACGGCCTTGTTTTAGTGCCAAATTGCGATAAAATTGTGCCCGGCATGGTTATGGGCGCTGCAAGAATTAATTTGCCAAGCGTTGTTGTAAGCGGCGGGCCAATGCTATCGGGTAGGCAAGGCGGCAGGCATGTTAGCTTATCAAACGCTTTTGAGGCGGTTGGCAGCTACAAAGCCGGCATGATAGACGACGATGTTTTAAACGAGTATACAAAAAACACTTGCCCCGGCTGCGGAAGCTGTAGCGGCATGTACACGGCAAACAGCATGAACTGCCTATGTGAGGCGCTTGGAATAGCCTTGCCCGGTAACGGCACCGTGCCGGCGGTTTACTCAAAGCGCACAATGCTTGCAAAACAGGCAGGTGTTCAAATAATGCACCTTGTTAATAACAATATTTGTGCAAGGGATATATTAACGCAAAAAGCGTTTGAAAATGCGCTTTCCACAGATATGGCTTTAGGGTGTAGCACAAACAGCGTTTTGCATTTGCTTGCAATAGCAAATGAAGCGGGCGTGCCTATGAATTTAGAGAAAATTAACGAAATAAGCGCACGCACCCCTAACTACTGCCATTTAGCGCCGGCAGGCCCCACTCATATGGAAGATTTATATGCGGCAGGCGGCGTAAGCGCAGTTATGCGCCAATTGGCCGAGCTTAATTTAATAGACACAAGCCTTAAAACAGCAAGCGGTAAAACAGTAGGGCAAAACATAGAAAACGCTGTGAATTTAGACAGTGAAAGCATACGCCCAACAAACGAGCCATTCAGCAAAACAGGCGGTATTGCTGTGCTTTGGGGCAATATTGCGCCGCTTGGCTGTGTTGTAAAGCGCAGTGCGGTTGCAAAAGAAATGCTTTGTCACAAAGGCCCGGCAAGGGTATTTAACAGCGAGGAAAGCGCTATACAAGCTATTTACGACGGCCTTATAAAAGAGGGCGACGTTGTAGTTATTTGCTACGAGGGGCCAAAAGGCGGCCCGGGTATGCGCGAAATGCTTAACCCAACAAGTGCACTTGCGGGAATGAAGCTTGATAAAAGCGTTGCGCTTATAACCGACGGGCGCTTTTCAGGCGCAAGCAGGGGTGCCTCTATTGGGCATGTTGCGCCCGAGGCGGCGGCAGGCGGCCCTATTGGGCTTATACAAGAGGGCGATATAATAGAAATTAATATACCTGAAAACAGCATAAATGTGCAAGTTAGCGATGAAAAATTAAACGAGCGCAAACAAAATTTAGTAATGCCCGAAAGAGAGATAACAGGCTGGCTTAAAAGATATGCACGCTCTGTTTGCGGCGCAAATGAGGGCGCAGTATTAAAATAGAAATTTGCCAAAATAGGTTCAAAAAATTTTTTATAACGCCAAAAGTTTTAAAACAAGAAAGTGCGGTGAAGTAAGGCTTTCACCTTACGAGGTGCACTGCCGCAGTTTTTGGGCTTTTGGCTAAATAAAAAACGAGTTTGTATTATTCCCTAACGGCTAAACATTAAAAACTGAAAAATTGTTCACTAAAAGCTAAACAAATTGTTCGTATTATTTCAAAACAACTAAAGTTTATGAGGTGTGTTATGAGCGAAGTAAAAGGCGAAAATGCAAAGAATAGCAAGTATAAAGTAGCGCTTCCGGGCAGTAGTAAAATTCACTTAATGCCCATGGACAATATTAGCGGCTTTGACATTAGGCAAGGTTTTTATGATATGCCGGGCGCAACAAGTATACCGTGCGGCGTGAATTTTACTGTTTTTTCCCACGAGGCCACAAGCATTACGCTGTGCCTTTTTAAGCGCGAGCAAAGCGAGCCATATGCGCAAATTCCCTTTCCAAAGCACTACCACATGGGCAATGCATATTCTATGATAGTTTTCAATATAAACATAGAAGATTTTGAGTATGCCTATAAAGTGGACGGCCCTAACGAGCCTGCAAAAGGCCTTATATTTAACAGGGATAAATATTTATTAGACCCTTACGCAAAAGCGGTTACCGGCCAAAGCGTTTGGGGCGAGAAAGTAACAGAAGATTTTTATAAAGCCAGAGTAGTTGAAAACAATTTTGTTTGGAATGAAGCAAGGCAGCCGCTTTTGCCCGAGGAAGATTTAATTATTTACGAAATGCATGTGCGAGGCTTTACAAAGCACGAATCTTCGGGCGTTAAACACAAAGGTACTTTTAAGGGCATAATTGAAAAAATACCCTACCTTTTAGAGCTTGGCGTTAACGCAGTTGAGCTTATGCCTATATTTGAGTTTGATGAAACACTGGATTACCGCGAGCACGATGGGAGCAAGCTTTGCAATTATTGGGGCTATAGCACGGTTGGCTTTTTTGCGCCAAACACCTCTTATTCATCTGAAACAGAATACAACAGAGAGGGCGACGAGCTTAAAAAGCTTGTTAAAGAGCTGAATAAACATAATATTGAAGTTTATTTAGACGTTGTATTTAACCACACAGCAGAGGGTAACGAGCACGGGCCGTTCTTCTCTTTCAAAGGCTTTGATAACAATATTTATTATATGTTAACGCCCGAGGGCTATTATTATAATTTCAGCGGCTGCGGAAACACAATGAACTGCAACCACCCTATAGTTCAGCGCATGATAGTAGACTGCTTGCGCTATTGGGTTACAAATTACCATATAGACGGCTTTAGGTTTGATTTAGCTTCTATATTAGGGCGCAACGAAGACGGCTCGCCAATGCAAAGCCCGCCTTTATTGCAAGCACTTGCGTTTGATAGTGTGTTGGGCGACACAAAGCTAATAGCAGAAGCATGGGACGCAGGCGGCCTATACCAAGTGGGTAGTTTTCCCTCGTGGAACAGGTGGATGGAGTGGAACGGTAAATATCGCGACGATGTGCGCAAGTTTCTAAAGGGCGATGAGGGCATGGCACAGGCGATGACTTACCGCGTTGCAGGCTCAAATGATATGTACGACCCTACCCACAGAAGTGCAGCGAGTGTTAATTTTATCACATGCCACGACGGCTTCACCCTATACGATTTATACTGCTATAACGATAAGCACAATTTGGCAAACGGCTGGAACAACACAGACGGCGCAAACGACAACAACAGCTGGAACTGTGGCGCAGAGGGTGAAACAAGCGATGAGGGCATAAAAGCTTTGCGACTAAAAATGATGAAAAATGCGGCAACAATTTTACTTTGCAGCCGCGGCATACCTATGTTTTTGGCAGGCGACGAATTTTTAAACACACAGTTTGGCAACAACAACGCCTACTGCCAAGATAACGAAATTTCATGGCTTGATTGGTCTTATCTTGAAAAAAACCGCAGCTTTTTCGAGTTCTTTAAAAGCCTGATAGCGTTCAGGAAACAGCACAGAGTTTTGCGAGCAAATGTAAGTAACGGCACACACGGCTTTAACGATATAAGCTTTCATGGTGTAAATGCTTACGAGGCGCATTTTAACCCCCACGATAGGTATGTGGGCGCTATGTTTACAGGTAAAGAGAAAGATAAAAGCGCAGATATAATTTATATCGCAATGAACTCCTACTGGGAGAGCCTAAGTATAAATTTGCCTAAGCTACCACTCGATATGTATTGGAGCGCCAAAATTGCAACAGATAAAAATGCAAAGGATATTTATGTAAATGAAAACTCATTTACAATAAGCGAGCGCAGTGTTGTTGTTCTAAAAGCGCAGTACAAATAAAGCTTAGTTGCATAACCTATTGACTAATAGGCGTTAAATAAAGCAGTAAAGCCGACGCAAAGGAGCTAAAACTCTGCGTCGGCTTTTTTGGGTGAAAATAAAGAGCTTAAAAAAGCAATAGAAAGCTTACAAACAAAAGCAACTTAATAATATGACAAAAATAAAGAAATATTTTTTGAAAAGCTATTGACATTTAATCATTATGATATTATAATGATATCATATTAACAGGCGAAAGCCTTAAAAGAAAGTGTGAAAGTTATGAAAGAAAGAATTTTAAATGCGGCAAACGGCTTAGCGGTTTTAATTGGAATAATTTTAGGTTATATAGCGGCAATTGCTTTAATTGTATATTCGGCAATGGGTGCATTCGGTGCAATAAGCTGGGGTGTATTTGTAATTGCGATTATATATGTCACTTTAGCATGGATATTGTTATTAGGCATAAAAGTGCTTAACCCACAAGAGGCGCTGGCTCTTACGCTTTTCGGCAAATACATAGGCACGCTTAAAAGCGAGGGCATATTCTTTGTAAACCCATTTTGCTCGGCGGTTAACCCGGCAAGTGAAACAAAGCTTCGCCAAAGCGGCGATGTTACAACACGCAGCGGCAGTGCTAACCCATTTGTTAAAGCGAGCGCCCTTGGCGAAATGAATGTAAGTGTTCCTGTTACTAATAAAAAAATATCGCTTAAAGAGATGACATTAAGCAACAACCGCCAAAAAATAAACGACTACCTCGGTAACCCTGTGGAAATTTCAATTGCGGTTATATGGCGCATTACAGATACCGCAAAAGCTGTTTTCGATGTGGATAACTATAAGGAGTTTTTATCGCTGCAATGCGATGCATCCCTTCGCAATGTTGTGCGCCTTTACCCTTACGATGTAGCGCAAGGCGTAGACACAACAGGCGACGGCGCACCGGACGAGGGCTCGCTGCGCGGCTCGAGCGATGTTGTGGCACAGCGCATTAAAGAGGAAATACAAGCAAAAGTTGATATAGCAGGCATAGAGATTATAGAAACAAAAATAACATACCTTGCCTATGCGCAGGAAATTGCAGCGGCAATGCTTCAGCGCCAACAAGCGGCGGCTTTAATAGATGCGAAAAAACTTATTGTTGACGGCGCTGTGGGCATGGTTGAAATGGCACTTTCTCGCCTTGAAGAAAACGAGAGTATTCAATTAGACGAAGAGCGCAAAGCGGCTATGGTATCTAACTTACTTGTTGTATTGTGTGCAAATAAAGATTCTCAGCCCGTTGTAAATACAGGGAGCTTATACTAATATGGCACCAAAAGAAAAAAAGCAAATACCCCTTCGCCTTTCAGCCCCGCTTTATAATGCGCTTGCCGCTTGGGCAAACGATGATTTCAGAAGTGTTAACGGGCAAATAGAATACCTTTTGAACCAATGCGTTAAACAGCGCATTAAAAGCGGAAAATATGTGCCCGAAGATATGCAAGACGATTTTATACCCGATTTTGAATAATGCTTAGCCGAAAAAGGGCTGTTTTGTAACAGCTCTTTTTGGCTTGCCGTTAAACAAACTGCGGTTTTATAGGCTATGCCTAAAAAGCTTTTTTAAACGGTGCTTTCTTGCAATTTAAAAAACTTATGCTCAAAACTGAATTTCAACAATGAGTAAACAAGAGCAAATAGGAGTATTAAAGAGCAAATGAGACCTTTTAAAACACAAATTAAAAAAATGGAAAAAACATATTGACATTGCTGTGAACATGCAGTATAATCATTAATGCGCCTGTATGCATAGTGCATATTGGCAGGTGTATTACGCACATTTACTTTATAGGAGGATTACAATGAGCACAACTCTTGCAAAACCGGGTAAGGTAGAACGCAAGTGGTATATCATCGATGCTGCAGGCAAACCGCTTGGCCGCACCGCTGCTAAAGCCGCTGTTTTATTGCGCGGTAAAAACAAAGTAACATTTACGCCAAATGTAGATTGTGGCGACCATGTTATTATTATCAATTGTGATAAAGCTGTTTTAACAGGTAGCAAACTTGATAAAAAATTCTATTATCACCACAGTGGCTGGATTGGCGGCATGAAAGCCGTTAAATACCGCACACTTATGGCTGAAAAATCAGACAAAGCTATGACACTTGCCGTTAAAGGCATGTTGCCGGGCAATGTATTGGGTGCCGGTGCACTTAGGCGTTTACGCGTTTACAAAGGCGCGGAACATGCTAATGCAGCGCAAAAACCTGAAGTTTACACATTATAACGGGAGGCAAAATTAAAATGTACGAAACAAAAACATATTATTACGGCACAGGTCGCCGTAAAAGTTCTGTTGCCCGTGTTCGCGTGTACAACGGCAGCGGCAAAATTACTATTAACGATAGAGATATAGACGATTTCTTCGGCCTTGAAACATTAAAGTTAATTGTTCGTCAACCTCTTAACGCAACAAGCACAGATGGCAAATTCGACATCGTTGTGCGCGTTAACGGCGGCGGCGTATCAGGCCAAGCAGGTGCAATTCGCCACGGGCTTTCAAGAGCGCTTTTAGTTTACGATGAAACATTGCGCGCTACACTTAAAAAAGCAGGCTTCTTAACTCGTGACCCACGCATGAAAGAGCGTAAGAAATACGGTCTTAAAGCTGCACGTAGAGCACCTCAATTCTCAAAACGCTAAATTGTTTTGCAAAAAGAACTTTCGTTTCGAAAGTTCTTTTTTTGCGCTTTTCTATAAAAAAGCCTTTTTGTGTTTTAGTAAACATAATATGTGTGCTTTGTTGGCGTGTATAATAAATTTCAGTTGTGCTTTTCCTTAATTTGTTATATAATTATAAGTTGTACACTTTTGTTTTTGAGGTAGCTTTTTATGAGTTTGCAAAATAAAAAATATAAATTAAGCGGCTATGCTTTAACATTTATTTATTGCGCCCTAACAGCATTTGTTTTTTTTATTCCCTATTTAATTATAGATAAGGGCTTTTTCCTGTTTGCCGGGGATTTCAACAGCCAGCAAATACCGTTTTACACTTATGTTAACGATTTTGTTAAAACGCAAAGTGGCCAGTATAGCTGGCATTCCGATTTAGGCGGCTCTATAATAAACACATATTCGTTTTATTTATTAGGCTCGCCCTTCTTTTGGCTAAGTGCACTTTTTCCGGCATCTTGGGCGGCTTATATGATGGTGCCCATGCTAATATTCAAATTTGGCGTTATGGGCGTTGGCGCTTATGCATATTTAAAGCGCTATACAAATAATATGCACATTGCAATTACGGGCGCTTGTTTATATGCGTTTTGCGGCTTTAATATCTACAATATATTTTTCAACCATTTTGTAGATTGCGCAGTGCTTTTCCCCTTTATGCTCGCTGCGCTCGACAGCTTTGTTATAGATAAGAAAAAAGCGTTTT
>CAYJPD010000060.1:0-12857 GCA_964371975.1 uncultured Bacteroides sp. | reverse complement strand
TTATTTTTTACCCTTTATATTTTAACATTTTACATATAAAATGGCAAGGGAAATTGAAAACAATTAAAAGTTTTGTATAATATAAAAAACTTAACCCAAAATATAAATAACTTGTTGCTTACCGCAATTGTTTTGCGGTAAAGCTATATTTGCAGGCATTAAAAAGCTTAATTTGCGTTGGGGGTTTTGCTGTTGAAAAATTTCACTTTGTTTTCTGTGGGTGCGCTGGGTTATAGCATGATGGAAATTCTCTACAGAGGTTTTACACATTGGACAATGGCACTTACAGGTGGCCTTTGCCTGATAATGCTTTGGTATATAGCAAAAGCTTTGCATTTTGCGCCCTTAGCGCTGCAAGCGCTGCTTGGCGGCATAAGTATTACGGCGTCGGAGCTTTGCGTTGGTATAATTGTAAATGTGTGGCTGGGCTGGAATGTGTGGGATTACAGTGCGCACACAGTAAATTTTCTGGGGCAAATTAGCTTGCAATTCACAGTTGTGTGGGTAGTGCTCTCTGCTTTTATATGCTTAATTATGCAAAAATTTGTTAAAAAGCAAAAGATGAAAACATTTAAAAAACACGCAGAGAATTTACAAGGTGCCGCTTTGAAAACAAATGCAGCCATAAGTGCAAACACAAATTTGCAATAATGGCAAAATACAGCAATAACAAAAAACAAAAACCACAATGGTTATTGCCCGTTGCGGTTTTTGTTTTGAAAACATAATGCGCATTAAAAGCTTTAAATTGCAGAAAAAGTTTAATCGTAACAGCTTAGTATATTTTTGCAATATTCCTTATAACCTTGCACTGCTTCTTTTGGGGAGGTAATTTTAACATCGGCGCCAAAGCCTGCCAAAAAGCCGTAAAATTGCGGGCTTATTACAGCGTTAACGTGCACGCTGAATGTGTCGTTTTCTTTAGGTATTATGGTTATGTCTTTTCCGAAGCGGTCTATAACAGCGCCGGCAAAATAGCTTTTGAAAAGCAGCTCTATATTTTGCGCCTTGCCGCCAAACATGCCAAATGTTGTTTGCGCGTAAACGCCTATATCCATATTTTCAAACTGCTGTGTCAATATGCGCTTTTTATCGGTAGCGGTGATGCTCTGCATTTTATCAACCCTGTAATGGCGAATGGAATCGCTCGCCTCATCATATGCAACAACATAGTACATTTCATTATCCCAAATAAGCGCATAGGGCGAAACTTTGTAAGTTTTGCCACCATATTTCAGTTGCTTTTGCTTGTTTGTGCCCCAGTTGAAATATTTAAACTCAATTTGTTTGTCGTTTGTAATAGCGCTGTGCAAAGAATCTATATTATAATAAACGCTTTCGTTCATGCTTTTAACCCTGTTTGTAACATAAACTTGGCGGTGCAATAAAACAGCGTTGTGCTTGCTTGTTAAACTTTCAAGCTTCGTTATTAACTCGCGGCTTTTCTTTAGCGATAAAAACCTACTGCTTTGAACGGCGTCTACAAGAAGTTTAAGCTCGGGCAGCTCAAATTCACGGCCTGCTAAAGAATAGCGTGTTTTATTATCTTTAGTGCGAATAATATCAAGCCCGAAATCTTCAAGGGCTATTAAATCGCTGTAAATGCTTTTGCGCTCAGCGCTTATATTATGAGCTTTTAGCTTTTGTATTATTTCGCTAACGGTAACGCCGTGTTCATCATCGGTTTCACGCTTTAATATATCCAGTATATATAAAAGTTTCAGCTTTTGCCCTTCGTTTTTAGCCATGCGTTTTTTACTCCTTAGTGTTTAAATTTAAATTGCTTTTGTGAATGTAGTATTTAACTGTTAGAATTAGCTAAGCCAAGCTATTGCAACAAGTTTAAAAGCTGTGCTTTATTATTGTTTTTTAGCACAGCAAAAAGCGCTGCTTAAAAATGCTTATGCGCTAAACTGCAAATAAAACAAATTGAGTATTTACAGTTATATTATACAATAGCAACAGCAAAAATTAAACACTTGCTTTTGTTGCAAAATTGTGGTATAATGTATATATACGATAGTAAACTTTATTGAGAGTGGCCGGTTTGGCCGCTCTTTCACATTGTTTAAGGCAAATTTTGCATTAAACGCCTTAATTTGCGAGAGGATAAAGCGCAGGAAAAGCAAATAAAGGTAAAGTGATAATTTTTTAAAAAGAACAAAATAGAAAGTGGGGTAATTATGGCGAAAAAACCGCAGGGGCAAAGCACAGCGCTTTACGTTGAAAGCTTAATAGCGCCCACTTTAAGCGACATGGGCGTTAAAATTTGGGACATAAAATTTGAAAAAGAGGGCCCGGATTATTTTTTGCGAGTTTTCATTTATAAAGACGAGCCGCTGGACATGAACACAGTAGAGGCGGCAACGCGTGCAATTAACCCTATTTTAGATGAAAAAGACCCTATAACGCAAAGTTATTATTTAGAGGTGGGCAGCCCGGGCCTTGGGCGAAAGCTTACAAGGGCCGAGCATTTTGAAGCGCTAAAACAAAATGAAGTTAGCGTGCATTTAATACGCAAAGATGAAAACGGGTGCCGTGATATAAAAGGCCTACTGCAACAAAAAGACGATAAAACGCTTAGCCTTTTGGTTGATGAAAATCAAGTTATAATCGAAAACGCAAATATCAGCTATGTTAAGCTTTGCGATGATGAGAATTTATTTTAATAATTCTGTGCAAAGCGGCGCTAAAACGCTGATAAATAAAAAAGAAATTAAGCTATGTATTATGTAGCTGTAAAATAATAAAAAGAATGGATGATTTAGAAAAATGAATGCCGAATTTTTTGATGCACTGAGCCTGCTTGGGCAAGAAAAAGGGCTTAGTACTGAGTATCTGCTTGAGAAAATTTCAACCGCAATAACTATAGCGGTTAAAAAAGATTATGATGTAGATGATGAAAATGTCAACATAAAAATAGATACACAAAAGGGTAAATTTACTGTAAGCCTTATTAAAACAATTGTTGAGGAAGTTGAAAACCCAAACAAGGAAATAAGCCTTGAGCAAGCGCAGAAAAAGCGTAAAACAGCAAAAGTGGGCGGCGAATTTCCAATTACGCTTAAAACAAAAGATTTTGGGCGAATAGCTGCGCAAACAGCAAAGCACGTTATAAGGCAAGGCTTAAAAGAGGCCGAAAGAAACCAAATGTACGCTGAAATGCAAAGCAAAGAGCATGAAATTTTAAGCGCAGTTGTAACATCGGTAGACAGGGTAAGGGGCATTGTGAACCTTGAATTTGCAAACGGCGGCGCAGCCTCGCTGCCCAAAGCAGAGCAAGCGCCCGGCGAAACGTTCTCAGAGGGCATGTATGTTAAAGTTTATGTTGTAGACGTTTTGGCGAGCGAGCGCGGCCCTAAAATGAAAATAAGCAGAACACACCCCGGCCTTGTAAAGCGCATGTTTGAAATGGAAGTGCCTGAAATTTTCGACGGCACCGTTGAAATAAAAGCAATTAGCCGCGAGGCAGGCGCACGCACAAAAATGGCGGTTTACAGCAAAGACGAAAATGTAGACCCTGTAGGCGCATGCATTGGCCCTAAAGGCGCAAGGGTTGCGAATATAGTTGAAGAGCTCGGCGGCGAAAAAATAGACATTGTTCGCTACAGCGAAGATACAGCTGAGTTTATTAGCGCCGCATTAAGCCCTGCAAGCGTTGTTAGCGTAGAGGTTCTTGAGGGCAATGTGAAATCGTGCAAAGTTACAGTGCCGGATAATCAGCTATCGCTTGCAATAGGCAACAAAGGGCAAAATGCAAGGTTAACAGCGCGCTTAACCGGTTATAATATAGATATACGCCCCGAGAGCGGCTACTATGGCGAAGAGGCGCAGTAAGCGGCTGTAACGGGGAATTCACACTGGGTTATTGTGCTTTACAGCGCAAACCTTGAAAATTATTAAAGCAGTGAGGGCCCCCGAGAGGTTTATATGATGAAACAAAGGAAAATACCGCTTAGGCGCTGTATGGGTTGCTATGAAAGCAAGCCGAAAAAACAGCTTGTGCGAGTGGTAAAAAACAAAGAAGGCGAAGTGTCGCTTGATTTAACAGGAAAAAAAGACGGCAGAGGCGCATATATATGCAAAGATGCCGCTTGCCTTGCAAAAGCGCAAAAAGCAAGAAGAATAGAGCGTGCGCTTGAATGCACTATAACGCCTGAACTATATGAATTAATGCAAAACGAAATTACAACATAGATTAAAAGCTAAACACAGATAAAAAGAACATAGCGCAAGGAAAAAATAACGTGAGAACGTATATTTATTGTATGCGATTAAAACGGAATTTTGAGTTTGGCGCCTCAATATGTGCTTTATATAAAGTTTGAAGAGGGAAAATATTGCAAAGTAAAATAATTAATGCGCTGTCGCTTTCTAAAAAAGCGGGCGCACTCATAGCAGGCTTTGATTCCGTAGAGGAAAGCCTCATGAAGGGCAAAGCGCTTTTAGTGATATTTGCGGCGGATATTTCGCCAAAAACAAAAAAGCGCGCGTTAAAAAATATTCGGCAAGGCATTGCCGTTTATGATATAAACCTAACACAATTTGATATTGCGCAAATAACAAGAAAACCGGTTGGCATTTTAGCCCTTGCGGATAAGGGGCTTGCAAACCTTTGCCAAAAAGCGATTTTGGCAGATATAACACAAAGCGGCGAAAACAAGGAGGAAATTTAATGGTAATAAAGTATAAACTCAGCGATTTTGCAAAGGACTTAGGCAAATCGAATAAAGAGATGATAGAACTTTTGCAAAATATGACAGGTGAGGTTAAAAAACACACGGCTCCGCTTGAAGAGTGGGAGCTTAACAATGTGCTGGAGTTTTTTACAAGCCAAACATCTGTTGATAGCCTTGAGGAATATTTAAACAGTGCCGCGCCTAAGCCTAAAGCTGCGCCTGCAAAACCAAAGGCAGAGCCACAGCAAAGCGCTGTAAAACAAACCTCCTTAAAGCAAGAAGAAAAACCAAAGGCTGCGCCTGCTGCGAAAGGGGTAAAACCTTTAGATGCGCAAAAACCTATAGCACAAGCGCCTGTTTTACAGGCAAACTCGCAACAAAAAGCGCCTGTAAAACAGCATGAATCAAGAAAGCCGCCCGAAGCTCGAAAAGAGCGTATTCGTGCGCTTAAACCCGAAAAAGATAATAAACCGGCAATGCCCAAACGTGAAGTTGTTACTGTTACTATTGACACAAGAACAACAGACGTTAACTTAGATAAATTTAATGAAAAATACACAGAGCTTGCAAGCAGTAAAAACATTGAAAACCGCCGCAAGCCTATGCCAAGTGGCAATAAACAAAAATTTGGCAATAAAAACAGGTTTGGCGCAAGGGGTAATTCCTTTAGCAAAAAACGTGTTGAAACAGAGGCAGAGCGCTTGCAACGCATACAGCTTGAAAAAGCACGCAAAATACAGCTTAAAGTTTCTATCCCCGACGAAATTGTTGTGGCAGAGCTTGCAAGCCGCTTAAAAGTTAATGTGGCAAGCGTTATTAAAAAGCTTATGGGCCTTGGCATTATGGCGAATATGACACAGGAGATAGATTTCGATACAGCAAGCATTGTTGCAGAGGAGCTTGGCGCAAAAGTAGAGCGTGAAGTGCATGTAACAATTGAAGAGCGCCTTTTTGAAGTTGATGAAGACCCTACAGAGAGCTTGCAAGAGCGCCCACCGGTTGTTGTTGTTATGGGCCACGTTGACCATGGTAAAACATCTATACTGGACGCTATTCGCAAAACAAATGTTACAGAGGGCGAAGCCGGCGGTATTACACAGCACATAGGTGCCTACCAAGTAACAAGCGGCGGAAAACCTATAACATTCCTTGATACCCCGGGGCACGAGGCGTTTACATCTATGCGTGCAAGGGGCGCTAATATGACAGATATTGCGGTGCTTGTTGTAGCCGCAGACGACGGTATTATGCCGCAAACAATAGAGAGTATTAACCACGCAAAAGCTGCAGGCGTTAATATTATTGTTGCTATAAATAAAATGGATAAGCCCGAGGCTAACCCCGATAAAGTTATGGAGCAATTAACACAGTATGAAATTGTGCCAGAGCAATGGGGCGGCGATGTTATTTGTGTGCCTGTATCAGCTACAAAGGGCACAGGTATACCTGAACTTTTAGAGATGATAAACTTAACAGCTGAAGTTAAAGAGCTTAAAGCTAACCCCGACCGCAAGGCAAAAGGTGCTGTTGTTGAAGCAAGGCTTGATAAAGGCAAAGGCCCAATTGCAACAATACTGGTTCAGCGCGGCACATTAAAACAAGGCGATGTTATAATTGCGGGAACGGCCGTTGGGCGCGTTCGTGTTATGACAGACGACAGCGGAAAAATATTGCAAGAGGCAGGCCCAAGTATGCCCGTTGAGATAACAGGCCTTACAGAAGTACCAAGCGCAGGCGATTTATTCGACGCTGTTGAAGACGAGCGCCTCGCAAGGGAACTTGCAGACCAAAGGGCAACACAAACAAAAGAAGAGCAATGGGGCGCATATAAGAAAGTTACACTTGAAAACTTATTTAGCCAAATTGCCGAGGGCGAGCGCAAAGAACTGCCCGTTATTGTTAAAGCAGACGTTCAAGGCAGCGCAGAGGCGGTTAAACAAAGCCTTGAGAAAATATCTAATGAAGAAGTGCGCGTTCGTGTTATTCACACAGGTGTTGGCGCTATAAACAAAAGCGATATTATGCTTGCAAATGCAGGCGGCGCTATAGTTATAGGCTTTAATGTGCGCCCCGACGATATTGCAAAAGCAGAGGCGGCAAGCGCGGAAGTTGAAATGCGCATGTACCGTGTTATTTACGATGCAATTAACGATGTAACACAGGCTATGAAAGGCTTGCTTGCACCAAAATACAGGGAAGTTGAGCTTGGCCGCGCCGAAGTTAGAAATGTGTTCAAAATTTCTTCATCGGGAACAATTGCAGGCTCTTATGTTAAAGAGGGTAAAATTACACGCAATGCACAAATTCGTGTTGTGCGCGACGGCATTGTTTTAGCGGAAGACGCTATAGATTCACTGCGCCGTTTTAAAGATGACGTTAAAGAGGTTGCAACAAGCTTTGAATGCGGTATAGGCCTTGAAAAATTTGCCGATATCAAAGAGGGCGATATTTTCGAAGCGTTTATTATTGAAGAGTATAGAGATTAATTATAAAGTAAAGCTCATTTGTTTTGATGTAAAACGCATATTTTGCTGTGTGCGGATAAACATAAAAGGAGAAACTTATGCCTAACGATAAAAATTTACAGCGCTTAAATGAAGATATGAAGCGTGAGATTATCAATATTATTTCACAAATGAAAGACCCAAGAGTACAAGGTTTTTTAACAGTGATGCGCGTGCAAGTTGCACAGGATTTGTCCAGCGCGAAAGTTTATATAAGCATGATGGGTAGCGAGCACACAAGTGAAGACAGCGCAAAAGCGCTTAATAAAGCATCAGGGCATGTGCGAAGTGAAATAGCTAAACGCATGCACATTAGAAAAGCGCCTGAGTTTAAATTTATTGCAGACGAGGGCGCAGCTTATGCAACGCATATAAACGATGTGCTTGCAGGCCTTAAAAAAGATTGAGTGTAAATTAAGAGTAAAACAGCGCTTGTTTTAAGCGCAAAACAATTAATATTTAACGGTATAGCATGTTTAAGTTATGCTATATAAATGTTATATAATTTCACATTTTACAAAGTGCTAAAACCTTATGTTTTTATATGCGAAATTTAGCATTTTTCGGCGATGATTTTATTGTGCAATTGTTAGTGAAATTATAAAAAATGAACGGAGAACTTATGGCAACAGAAAAAATAGATATACAAACCGTAGCAAGTAGCCTTATGAGGGCAAATAACATATTAATTCTATTCCACAAAAACCCGGACGGCGATGCTATTGGCAGCTCAAGTGCACTTATGCACGCTTTAAAAAACGTGGGTAAAACTTGCGCTGTGCTTTGCGCAGACGATATACCTGAAATGTATAACAGTTATATGCACCTTGAAAAATACACAGGGCAATTCGAGCCTGAATATATTGTTTCGGTAGATACTGCAAGCGCACAGCGCCTCGGCGATTTGCCAAAAGAAATTATAAGCAAAATTGATTTGTGTATAGACCATCACCCATCAAACACTAATTTTGCGCCATTAACACTTTTGAGGGAAGATGCGGCTGCATGTGCAGAGATAATGTACGATTTAATTACAAGCTTCGAGCAAGATATATCACCTGTAATTGCAGATTGCCTATATACAGGCGTTTCAACCGATACAGGCTGTTTTCGCTTTCCGAACACAAGCGCGAAATCACACGCTGTTGCACAAAAGCTTATTGAAGCGGGCGCAAGGCATAAAGAGTTGAATATTTTGTTGTTCCAAAGCAAAAGCAGGGGTAGAATAGAGCTTGAGCGAACAGTTTATCGCTCGCTTGAGTTTTTTGAAAACGATACATGCGCGCTTATTTGCCTAACGCTAGAGCAAATTGAAAAATGCAATGCAAAACCTATAGACCTTGAGGGTATTACAGCAATACCAAAATCTATAGAGGGCGTTAAAGCAGGCATTACTTTAAGGCAAATAACACAAGACACATATAAAGTTAGCCTTAGAACATCAAGCGAGTTAAGCTCTTCGGATATATGCAAATCGTTTGGCGGCGGTGGCCACGAGCAAGCGGCAGGCTGTGAAATTACAGGTAGCTATGAAAATGTTAAAAAAGCTATATTAAAAGAAGTGAAAAATGCATTAGATAATATTTAGTGTTAAATTTTGCAAGGAGCAAAATATGAATGGTGTATTAAATGTTTTTAAAATGCCTAAGTGGACATCTTTTGATGTTGTTGCAAAATTGCGAGGAATAACAGGCGTTAAGCAAATAGGCCACCTTGGTACCCTCGACCCTATGGCTACCGGGGTTTTACCGGTTTTTATAGGCGATGCAACAAAAGCCATCAATTTGCAGTCTAACAGCGACAAAGAGTATTTTGTTTCTTTTTTATGCGGCATAAAAACAGATACGGGCGATATTTACGGCGATATTATTGAAAAAAAGCATGTGCCTGCAAATTTCACAATAGAGAATTTAAAGGCTGTTACTAATAATTTTTTAGGCGAGCAAACACAAGTGCCGCCCATGTATTCGGCTGTGAAAATTAATGGCACGCCTCTTTATAAGCTTGCAAGGCAAGGCAAAGAAATTGAGCGAAAAGAGCGCAATTTTACGGTTTATGATATAAAAATTCAAAGCGAGCAAGCGGGCAGAGATGAATTCTCTATGACTGTGAGCTGTAGCAAGGGAACATATATAAGAACGCTTGTTGAAGACATAGCCGCCGCAATGGGCACTATAGCTACAACAACGGCATTAACACGCACAAAAGCAGGCGTTTTCACAGTGAAAAACGCCTTGACAATAGAGCAATTACAAAACGCAAAACAAAGCGGCACTTTAAGCGAGAAGCTAATAAGCACCGAATATGTTTTTACAGATTTGCCTATATTTAACGCCGATGAAACCCAGCTTAATTTGCTTCGCAACGGTGTTAAACTCAAAACAAATTTAAAGGACGGCCTATATAGAATTTACGATAAAGCACAAAGTGAAAATCAAAGCGCAAAGAGCACAGCAACCGGCAATTTAAACTATGCGGCCTTTAGGGGCGTTTGCGAAGTAAAAGCCTGCGAGCTAAGAATTAAAAAGTTTTTTAATAAGCGCTGATTACAAGGGGAGCACTATGCAGATATACACAGAATTACAAAGGGTTGCAGCAAAAAAAACTTGTGTTGCACTTGGTTTTTTTGATGGTGTACATGCCGGGCATCAAAGCGTAATTAACGAAGCTGTAAATGCCGCAGGTGATAAAGTAAGCGCTGCAGTGTTCACATTTGCACAAAACAAAATGGGCAGTATAAAAGGTAAAAGCATTTTCCCAAAGGACGAAAAATTCAGGCGTTTAGCGGCACTGGGTGTAGAGCACTGTTTATGTCCTGAATTTACGCAGTTTGCACATTTAGATAAATATCAATTCGTGCAGGAAGTTTTAGTAAACTGTTTAAATGCTAAGCAAGTTTTTTGCGGCGAGAATTTCACATTCGGCAAAAATAAAAGCGGCAATATAAACGACTTAAAGCTTATATGTAAACAGCACGATATAGAGGTTAAAATAAAAAAGCTTTATTTGCACGAGGGCGAGGCTATATCATCAACGCGCATAAAAGCTCTGCTTGCAAATGGGGATATAAACCTTGTTAATAAATTGCTCTGCGCGCCTTATGCGCTGCAACAAGAAGTTATAAGCGGCAAAAAAATTGGCAGAACAATGGGGTACCCTACTATTAACCAAGCGTTTGCACAAAATTTATTTATACCAAAGCACGGCGTTTATTTAACACGTGTGAATGTAAACGGCAAAACATATGCCGGCGCAACAAGTATTGGCAATAACCCAACAGTGAGCGGCGGCGATATTACATGCGAAACGCATATAGTGAATTTCAGCGGCGATTTATACGGTGAAATAATAAGGGTGGAATTTTTAGAATATTATAAACCCGGTGTTAAATTTGAAAGTTTAAGCGAGCTTAAATCTTATATAGGCGAGGCGGCAAAGGCCTCGTTCAATTTACAAAATAAATATTAAGGAGCACTAAAATGGTACTGATACAATTAGAAAACGACAAAGAAATATTAATAGAGCTTATGCCCGAAATAGCCCCGGTTTCAGTGGAGAATTTTGAAAAACTTATAGGCGAGGGCTTTTACGACGGGCTTATTTTCCACCGTGTTATTGAAGGCTTTATGATTCAAGGCGGCTGCCCCGACGGCACAGGTATGGGCGGCCCGGGCTATGGCATTAAAGGTGAATTTGCGCAAAACGGCGTAGAAAACAGCTTAAAACACACAGCGGGCGTTGTAAGCATGGCGAGAAGCGGTATGCCAAACTCTGCAGGTAGCCAGTTCTTTATTGTGCACGAAGATGCCCCCCACTTAGACGGTAGCTATGCGGCTTTCGGCAAAGTTGTTAAAGGCATGGACGTTGTAAATGAAATAGCATGTGTGCCTGTAGACGGCAGAGATAAACCGCTAAAAGCGGTTGTTATGAAAAAAGTTAGCATTGTGGAAAACGCATAATGAAAAGGCTTTTTAAATTTTTCTTTGACAAAAGTTTGCTTATTTTTCTAATTATTGGTGGGCTTAACACAATTATAAGCACGCTTGGCAGCCAGTTTTTGCTTTTGCCTTTTACCGAGATGTTCTCGCAAGATATAGCTTATTGGGCAAGCACTGCAATTATGTTTACCCTTTGCAGTATAGCAAGCTTTTATTTTAACAGAAAATACAGTTTTGAAAGCAAAGCACCGCTTTTAAAAAGCGCAATTAGGTTTAGCGTTGTTATTTTAGTTTGCTATTTAATTGGTTTTGGCTTTTCAGATATATTAACGCCAATAATAATAAACAGCGTGAATATTTCCGTTAGCGACGAGTGGCTTATGCGCATAGCAATGCTGTTTGGGCAAGTTGTTTTTACAGGGCTTAATTACATAGGGCAAAGGCTTTGGGCGTTTAAAGAGTAGCGTAATATTTTATGTGGAATGTAATATTCGCGCTTTTTGTTTAATATACTATATAAATGATATTCACGTTGCTCCAATTTTTCATATGTTATTCTACGGTGCAGCATAGCCACATGGCAATTTATACTTTAAAATAAGCTGTGCTTCAATGCACGGCTTAATTTTTTAAAAGGAGCTTTTAATGAGCAAAATAGCTATAGTTAAAAAGGGTATAGTTCCCGTTTATGCAAAGCCTAAGTTTGGCGTGCAAATAGATGAAATAATGCATGGAATGCCATGCGTTATAACAAAGGAGAGCGGAATGTTTGCACGCATAAAAACATTTTATGGCTACGAGGGATACGTTGATACTGAGTGTTTAAAAACAGTAGAAATAAACGAAGAGTATACAGCTTTAATTAAACTTGCAATACAAGAAAAGCAGTTTACAAATAAATTTTTAAACCTTTGCTTTACAGATACAACACATTTATATATGGTGAGCGCAACATATATAGATGCGTTAAAAAAGCCAAAAGTGCAAGCGACAATAGTAGAAAAATTGCCCATGGGCGCTTTTGTGCAAATTAAAGGTGTGCCTAATAAAGAAAACTGGCAAAAAGTTATGCTCCAAAGCGGCGAGCAGGCATATATAAAGGCAGAACAAATAGTTAAAGCACCGGATTTTAGCGCATATACAGAGCTTAGAAAAAAAAGTGAAATTAAACAGTTGCGCAAAAGAATATGCAAAAGAGCACTGAGCTTTTTAGGCACGCAGTACACATGGGGCGGCAAAAGCACACTGGGTATAGATTGCAGTGGCCTTGCATTTATGGCGTATATGTTAAACGGCATAGTAATATACAGAGACGCTAAAATCAAAGAGGGCTACCCCATAAAAAGCATTGATTATATAGATATAGAGCCTGCAGATTTGCTTTATTTCCCGGGGCATGTTGCAATATATTTAGGCAAGGGCGAATTTATTCACGCAACAGCTCAAAATGGCATTTATGGCGTTGTGGTGAGCAGTTTTAACAGAAACAGCAGTAATTACGCGCAACATTTACATGAAACACTTAGCCATTGCGGCAAATTATATTTTAAAGCTTAAACAAAGCAAAATGCTTTAAAGCGGAATATTCCCGTGGCGTTTTTCCTGCGCACTTATGCACTTGCCCTTTAGCATATCCAGTGCACTTACAATATACTTGCGTGTGAGCGATGGCTCTATAACATCGTCTACCATGCCGCGCTCTGCCGCTTTATATGGCGTTGCAAACTCTTGTTTAT
>CAYJPD010000059.1:0-13117 GCA_964371975.1 uncultured Bacteroides sp. | reverse complement strand
AATTGCAAAAAACAAATTACGCTTTATTTGCTTTATAAAAGTAATTTATAAGTAAGCCCTTGCATATATTTAAAAAAAGACGTTAAAAAGCGAGGGCACAAAATGAAGAAATCTTTTATGGAAAAAGCAATTACGCCAATTGTTGCGCTATTTGTAATTTGCAATATTGCATTTAGCGCAATTATTATTGCGCCACACCAAAACTTAAAAGACAGTGCACTTTTTTTAACAACATTTTTAAATGCGCCTGTATCCGCTTTAAAGGCAGCTGCACAAAATGCACAGCAAAGTGAAAGCGACGAGCCTTTACACACTGTGCAAAACACAACCATTTACACTGCAAATGAACATTCACATATACAAGAGTTTTCACAAGAACCAACTTCACAAGAGCAAGCCGTGCAAGAGCAAGAAAACTCTACTGCTTCAGCGCAAGAACAGCAAACGCCCAATATAGAGTATAGCGCACAAGAGCCAACGCCGCCTATACAAAACCCACCAAGTAGTATACCCGAGGGCTCTGTTGCCATAACTTCAAGAATGTTTACAAACCCCGAGGGCGCTTCATATATAAAAACCGGCAATGCAAGCATACAAAATTTCACGCAATTATCTGATAGCTTTATAGAAAGCTTTGTTGGAAGCGCTTTGCCTTTCAGTATAGAGTTAAACAGTGAAGAGCCGCAAATTTTAATTATGCACACACACGGCACAGAAACTTATGAAATTGAAAATGAATATTATACAAGTGCAAACTTTACAGCCAGAAGCACAAACAGCGACATTAATGTTTTAAGTATAGGCGCTATAATTGCAAAAACGCTGAATGAAAACGCTATTAACACAATACAAGATACCTCTTTGCACGATTACCCAAGCTATAACGGCTCTTACGAGCGCAGTTATAAAACCGTCAGCGATTATTTGCAGCAGTATCCCAGCATTAAAGTTGTTATAGATGTTCACCGCGACGCTTTGCAAGAAGCCGACGGCACACGCATAAAACCACTTGCGTTAATTAACGGGCAAAACACAGCCCAAGTTATGATTATTTGCGGCGCAGATTTAAACGGAAATTTACCTAATTACACAGAGAACTTAAAATTTGCAAGTGCTTGGCAAGCGCAAATGGAAGGCCAATACCCCGGCTTAACAAGGCCTGTTTTGTTTGATTACCGCTATTACAACCAAAATTTAACCACAGGCAGTTTACTTTTAGAAGTTGGCGGCCACGCAAACACGCTTGCAGAGGCGCAAAGGGCGGCAGAGTTTGCCGCTAAAGCGCTTGTTAGCACATTGCTAAACGCTTAAATTTATTTTTGCCTTACCTCTTCACCCTCACTCGCCCCTTGTAGCTATCCAGTACTGCATCATGCTGAAATTTTCATCATAGGTCATGTCTTTACCTAAAAACGGCGGCGCTGTAAAACTTTCAGCTTCCTGCACGCTGTCAAATTCCACTTCGGCATAGTAAAATTCGTTTTTTGTTCCCTTGTCTACACAGTTAACCTCAAGTAAATGCCCACTTTGCAATTTATATATTTTTATATGCTTTTCAATAAGGTTTTTGCCTGTTAGCTCGCAAAGTTCTTTGAAATGCTCTTCGCTTATTTCTATTTCAATTTCCTCTCGCACAAGCGTGCCCTTAGATTTAAAGCACAAAATATAATTTGGCGCTTTGCCATTAGCATAAGTGCTTCTAATGCGCACACAAGGCTTTGTTGCAATATACCCTTGGTGCATTTGTGCATCAAAAACGCATTCAAGGCCCTCTTCGCTTGGGAATGCGCTTATTAACCATTTTCTCTCTATTTCCATGAAAACCTCCACTTTGTTGTAAACAGCACAAGTAGTTTTAAAATGCGCCCAAATAAACTAAGGGCATTTGGTGTGCGCCGCTTTTTTCGTCAAGCCATAGCACAAGTTATTAGCGCAAATTTTACGCTAAACTCCCATTTATTAAGGATGTGAATTATGTTTGCTTTGCAATTTGCTTTATTTATATTAACAACTATTATTTTTATTGCACTTCCTATAACAATTGTATCTTGTTTAGCTTTAAGCATAGTAAATTACATGCATAGCCGCTAATTACATGCTATAAAAGCGCCTATTCCCCATGAACTGATATTATAATGAAAAAAGGCAAAGCCGCAAACCCCATTTTTGGGTTGTTGTAGCTTTGCCCTTATTTGCTTATAATATATGCGCGTTATTCCGCTGCTTCAATTTCAGCTTCAAAAGCTGCCTCGTCAACATCATCAAAACTGCCTTCGGGCATTTCTTCATAGTTGAAATCCTCATTGAACAGCATTTGTTCATACTCGTAAACCTCTTGCTCACGGCGGCGCAAATAAATATACATTGTAACAAGTGCACCGGCAATAGCTGCAAAAACAACGAACAAGCTTATGAATGCGGTTTTTTTCATAATAATACGTCCTTTCCGGTGCGCGGCACCTGATGAGATTTTTATAATCGGCACTTTTAAATTTTTTCAAACTGTTTAAACGCCAATAAATAATCTTAAGGATTACTTATAATAAGTATACCTCATTATTGCACATTTTACAACAGCTATATGTTAAATTAATTTAAATTTTGCTTTTTATTTTTTGCTTTTTGCTAAATAGTACAAGGTAAACAAATGCACATTATAAAAAACAATTATTCACAAATGCTATAATTAAAAAGCGCAATTAAGATATAATAAAATTCAGCTCGTCTATAGTTAGCGCGTGTTGCAGTGCTTTATTTATGCACATTGCAAGCATAGCAGATGCGTTTTTGTTTATCTCGTTTATATCTTTACAGGTCATTAAATATTGCTTGCTTTGCGTTTTTGTGTTAACTGCAATTGCGCTTGGCACGCCAATTGCCAAAACAGGTGCGCCTAAAGTAGTTTTATTTAGCACTTCCCCGTCTTTTTTAGAAAGCCCTGTGTTTGATATTTGCACAAGCGCCCCAAGGCGTGCAATATTATTTGTACATATACTATCTACTAAAATAATGCAACACGGCGCACAAAGCATTGCCATGGCGTGTATTGCCCTTGCGGTTCTTATGCCTGTTGCACCACTTACACCGGGGGTAATGCACATAACTTGCCTTAGCGGCAGGCCCAAATTATTTTTGCCGTTTGTCACAAAAATTTTCTCTGCAGTTAAAGGGCCTAATGCGTCGGGCGCAACCGCCCTGTTGCCTATGCCAACCACAAGCACTTTGCCGTCTTCGTTTGGCAAAAATGCACGAATTTGCTTTGAAACCGCCTTAATGCATTCTTCGCCGCAAGGGTTTAAAAACGCGCCGTTTGCCATTTCTATTGTAATATAGCGCCCTTTTTCCCTGTTTAGCCCATTTTTTAAAATATCAACTTGTACAATGTTTAAATTTGCAAGTTTTTCTTCTTTTATTTTTACGCCGCTTGGAATTTTCCCCTTAGATTTTTCATATATTTCACACGCTATATCTGTATAAATTGTATTCATTTTAGCTCCCGTTAAAAAAAATTATGCTTTTTTTATAAAAATTTTAAAAAAACACTTGAAGAATGACAAAAAAAGTGGTATTATTAATTGCAACTGTTTAGGTACAAGGAGGTGGTACGATGCCTAACATTAAATCTCAAAAAGACCGTGTATTGCAAACTAAAAAGGAAGCGGCACGCAACAAAGCTATTAAGTCAAACCTGAAAACAGTCGTCAAAAAGGCTGACGCCGCCATCTCACACAAAAGTGATGATAAAGACGCAGCAGTTAAAGCGGCAGTTTCAACAATTGACAAAGCTAAAAGCAAAGGTGTTTTGCACAAAAACACAGCGTCGCGTAAAATTTCGCGTCTTGCAAAAGCATCAAATGCTGCAAAATAATTTTTATGGTGCGAGTTAAGCTCGCGCCATTTTTTTGCGCTATGCCGCCTATTGGGTGGCTTTTTGCTTTTTAAAATACGCTTTTTTGCGCTTAACATTAAAGTGCCCTTTTTAATTTTGGTCTTTACTTTTTGCTATTGCACTCATTAAAAAGGCCACTGCTAAACAAACGCTTATTCCGCCTGCGCTATTTGTTAAGCCGCCCGTTAAAGCGCCCAAAAGGCCGTTTGCGTCTACAGCTTCGCGCACACCTTGCGCAAGCAGATGCCCAAAACCTATAAGCGGCACGCTTGCACCTGCGCCTGCAAATTCTACAAAAGGCTCGTAAATGCCCACTGCACTTAAAATTACACCCATCACCACAAGCATTACTAATATTCTTGCCGGCGTCATTTTGGTGTAATCTATCAATAATTGCCCTAAAACGCAAATGGCGCCGCCTATTATAAACGCTAAAACATAGTCCAATACTAAAATTCTCCTTTATTTGCTTTTTTACAGCGCATTTTTTATTTTGCTTTGTTTTTCCGCTTAGCTTAAACTAAATTTTTACTGCAATTGTAAAACTATATTGCTATTTCTACCAAATGCGCTATTGTGGGTATGCTCTCGCCTTGCAAAAATGTTGTTTGGCTCATAAGTGCCCCTGTAGATATAAATAGAATGCGCTTTAATTTTTTTACCTCAAACTTCGGCAAAATTTCAGCGCACAAAACACAAGCACTACAAGCAGCGCCACTACCGCCTGCCATTACGTTTTGGTTTTGCCTATCGTAAATAATAAGCCCGCAATCTTTATGATTTGAAAGCGTTATATTCTCTTTTTCTAAAATTTTATGCAAAAGCTCGGTGCCAATTGCGCCTAAATCTCCCGTGTAAATTACATCATAATCTAAAGGCTTTGTATTTGTGTTTTTCAAATGGCGCATAATTGTGCTTGCCGCCGCAGGCGCCATTGCCGCACCCATATTTGTTATATCTTTTACGCCTAAATCTACAACGTTGCCCAATGTTGCGCTTTTAATATGCGCCGCACCATATTCATATTCATCTTTAATTATTACACAGCCGGCACCTGTAACTGTCCACTGTGCTGTAGGTGTGCGTTTTACCCCATATACAAGCGGCGTTCTGTACTGCCTTTCAGCCGCACAAAAATGGCTGCTGCTAATTGCCGCAACAGTTTTAATTGCACCGCCGCTTGCAAAAATTGCACCCATTGCCAAGCCTTGCGCCATTGTGCTGCAAGCGCCGTATATGCCAATTAAAGGCACATTGAAATCTCGCATTGCAAAATGTGTTGCTGTGCACTGGTTTTGCAAATCCCCCGATATAACAGCGTTTAACTGCTCTTCGCTCATATTTGCTTTTTGCAAGGCTATTCGAAAAGCTTTTTTTATAATTTCACTCTCTGCTTTTTCCCACTGCGCATAACCAAGGCTATTGTCAGAGCATATTAAATCAAACTTATGCTTCAAAGGCCCCTCGCCCTCTTTTTTGCCGCCAACGCACGCATAAGATGTTATATATGCAGGTTTTTTCAACAAAATTGTATTGCCCATATCGCTCAAGGTGCACCCCCAACAAAAAAGTAAATAACACCGTAAAGAACGCTTGCAAGCACACCATACAAAATAACAGGGCCTGCTATTACAAATATTTTAGCGCCAACGCCTGTAATAAAACCTTCGCATTTGAACTCTATAGCGGGCGCTACAATTGCATTTGCAAAGCCCGTTATTGGCACAAGTGTTCCCGCCCCGGCTTTTGCCGCAATTTTTCTGTAAATGCCAAGCGCTGTTAAAACCCCGCTAAGTGCAATTAGGCTTGAGCTTACCAGTAAAGAGGCATCTGCACTGCAAAAGCCCAGTAAAACAAACGCTGTGTGCAATAATTCGCCCAATAGGCAAATAATACCGCCGGTAAAAAACGCCCATGTGCAATTTTTTAACGATGGCGATGACGGCTCGCTTTTTTTAACATATTTTAGATACTCTTGTTTTTTAATCATACTTTCTCCTTGCGCTGAGATGCAAATGATAGCGCTTTTAATTATGCGCTTTACTATATTAAATTTTGCCCAATTTAATTTTTATTATGCGATAAATTTGTTTTGCCCTTTTTTATTTTGTTAATTTATGATAAAATACATTATGCATGAATAAATTAGCATGTTTTTTCATTAAAACAAGTTTTTCAGTTGTTTATTTGCCTGGTGAAATAGTTTTAACATTCAGCAGATAATGCATTATATAATGTAGTAATTGGCACAAAAGCCAAATAAAGGAGAAATTGATGGGTGGTGCAATAAGCGTTGCGTTCTGGGCGGTTTTTCCGCTTGTTTGTTTAATAGCTATAGGGTGCTTTTTGCGCATGCGGGGTTTTTTCAACGACGACAATATAGTGCACCCTAACAATTTATGTTTTAAAGTTTTTTTGCCTGCAACATTGTTCAGTAATATTTATTCAAGTGATTTCAGTACAGATTTCAACGCAACGCTTATTATATTTGCTGTATCGTGCGTTGTAATTTCATTTGTTTCGCTAATGCTTTTTATCCCCAAAATAGAAAACGACGATAAAAAAAGAGCTGTTATGATACAGGGTATTTTTCGCAGTAATTTTTTATTTTTCGGCTTATCGGTAGTTGGCTCTATTTTTGGCGAGAGCGGCATTTCAATTTCTTCTATTTTAGGCGCATTTGTAATTCCGGTTTATAATGCTCTTAGTGTTTTTGTTCTTGAGAAATATTGCGGCAAAAAACCGGGAATTAAAAATTTATTGGTAAGCATGTCAAAAAACCCTTTAATTGTATCTTCAATAATTGCATTTGCTTTTGTTTTAACAGGCATTAAATTACCTGTTCCAATAGCAGATTTAATAGGCGATATAGGTAGTGTTAGCACGCCTTTAGCCCTTATACTAATCGGCGGCGGCTTTAAGCTTGTTTCAACAAAAGGCTTTTTAAAGCAACTTGTAATTTCAGTTATAGGCAAGCTGATTATTGTGCCTTTAATTTTTGTTCCCATTGCATTTCTCATGAGCTTTTCGGGCCAAGAGCTAACCGCTTTATTAATAATGTTTGCAAGCCCCACAGCTGTTTCAAGCTATACCATGGCGCAAAATGCACACGCAGCGCCTGAGCTTGCAGGGCAAATTGTTGTATTCACAACGGCCGTTTCGCTTTTCACAATATTCAGCGCTATAGTGCTTTTTGGTATGCTGGGCATTGTGTAACATATTTTAAGCTACACTAACTGTGATAAAGCAAATTTTATTGTTTGCTTTATTTGAATTTTTATTGTAATATATTTTAACAATGTTAAATGTAGCATATTGCTTTTTAACGCTATTAAACGGCGGTTTTCGCTTTAGTTATAGAGCGTTAAAAGCAGTTTTGCTAATTATAAAAAACAAAAAGGGGAGTATGAATTGAACAAGAAAACATTTAGTATAAAACAATTGGCCGTTATAGGGCTTTTAAGCGCACTTGTATTTGTGTTTAGCTGGATGCAAGTGCCTATTGGCAGCGTTGCACGCATTCATTTAGGTAATGTTTTTTGTGCATTGGCAGGGCTTTTATTCGGGCCGTTAATAGGTGGCCTTTCCGCAGGCATCGGCAGCATGTTTTTCGATTTCACAAACCCTGCTTACATCGCCGAAAGCTGGATTACTTTTATTACAAAGTTTATGCTCGGTTTTGTTGCAGGCTCTGTAACTCATTCTAAAATTTTAGGCAAGCAATCAATAAAAGACATTATAGGCGCAATTTGCGGAAGTTTTACCTATGTTGTTTTATATTTGCTCAAATCTTTTATTATGATGTATTTTATCGAGCGGCAAGCAATGGGCGCTGTTCAAGTGCAACTGTTAACAAAAGGGGTAACATCTTTAACAAATGCGCTTTTAGCGGTGATAGCCTCTGTAATTTTAGCGCAAATGCTCAGGCCCTACTTGAAAAAAGCGGGAATAATAACATAGCTTTCTCACCAAATAATTAACGCGGAGGTTTTTATGTATCTTGCTCTTGATATAGGTAATACAAATATTGTAATGGGCGTTTATGAAAACGATGCCTTGCTTTTTTCAACACGCATTTCTACCGATAAATCATTAGAAGCTGACCAATACGCCTTGCAAATTAACGGCATATTAAAATTGCACAATATAGAAAGCTCTAAAATAATGGGGGCTATAGTTTCAAGTGTTGTTTTGCAAATTACACATGCTATTGTAAGCGCACTTAAAACGCTGCTTAATATAGAGCCTTTGCTTCTTACCGGCACACATAATAGTGGTATTACCATAAAAATAGATAACCCAAAAGAGCTTGGAATAGATTTAATTGCAGGCGTTTTAGGCGCAAAGTACACATACAGTTTACCTGCTATTATTGTAGATTTAGGCACCGCTACCAAAATAACCGCTGTAAATGAAAAAGGCGAAATACTGGGGTGTAGTATAATGCCCGGTGTATTTATTAGTTTAAACGCTTTAACGGGCGCAGCAAGCGCATTAAACGGCATTGCACTGAATGCACCCGAAAACGGTAAGGCAATAGGCACAAACACACAAAACAGCATGAAAAGCGGCATTGTATATGGCACTGCTTGCATGATAAACGGCATGGTAGAGCGCTTTAACAGCGAAATGGGCACAAATGCACTTGTGCTTGCAACAGGCGGCGCGGCAAGCTTTATTGCGCCACATTGCAAAAACGAAATTGTTTATGCACCTAATTTAATTTTAGACGGTTTATATTCTGTTTTGAAAAGTGAGATGGAAAATGAAAAGCATTAATATTACTAAAGGCAGTATCTCAAAAGCGATGCTTTCTTATTTCATCCCTGTTTGGATTGGCACGTTTTTCCAATATTTTTATAACACTGCCGACGCTTTAATAGTGGGCAATTTTTTAGGGAAAGACGCCCTTGCCGCAGTTGGCGGCCCTGCCGCTATGATGGTTAATTTATTTGTGGGCTTTTTCGTGGGGCTTGGCTCGGGCGCAAGCGTTTTGGTTTCGCAATTCTTTGGCGCAAGAGATGTTAAAAACACGCACCTTGCAGTGCACACAGCTATGGCTCTTGGTGTTATATCCGGGGTTATAATGTCTGTTTTGGGCATATCGCTCTCACCTGTTTTGTTAGAGCTAACAGGCACACCGCCCGAGCTTATAGACATGTGTTTGCAATATATTACCATATATTTTGCCGGTATTGTTTTTATGGTTATTTACAATTTAGGCAGTAGTATTTTGCGCGCTATAGGCGATTCGCGCAGGCCTTTAATATTTCTAATAATCGCAAGTTTAATCAATATTGTATTAGACATTGTTTTTATTGTTATAATTCCCCTTGGCGTTGCAGGCGTTGCACTTGCAACGGTTATTTCACAATCCATTAGCGCTGTTTGCGTTGTAATTGTTTTATCAAGAAGTAACGAATGCTATAAATTATACATAAAAAGAATTCGCCCCCATTTACATATACTTAAAGGAATGCTTAGAATAGGTGTGCCTGCAGGCCTTCAAGTTAGCGTTTACACAATATCCAACCTTTTAATTCAAAGTAAGATTAATTCGTTTGGAACAGATACAATCGCTGCATGGTCTGCTTATGCTAAAATAGACGGCATTATTTGGATGACACTTAGTGCTGTGGGCATAACAGTGACAACTTTTTCAGGGCAAAATTTTGGCGCAAGGGATATTTTGCGCATAAAAAAAAGTGTTAAATTATCCATGGGCTTTTCCTTTGCTATTTGTGCTGTAATGGGCGCTATTATGCTGGCGTTTTCATCAACATTCCTAAGCTTATTTGTAAGTGATGCAAATGTAATTGCAATTGGTGGCACAATGATGATGTGCATAATTCCCTTTTATATTCTTTGGGCGCCTGTTGAAGTATTCGGCAGTGTCTTAAGGGGCGCAGGCGATACTTTAGTTCCAACAATTGTTCAACTTTTTGGCGTTTGTGTTCTTAGAATTATATGGATGTATGTTGTTTTGCCAATGAACAACTCCATAGAGCTTTTATGCTTTGGCTACCCTATTTCTTGGTTTGCAACATCTTTTGTTATAATAGCTTATTATCTCAAAGGTAATTGGGTGCAAAATGGGCTTAACCGCCTCGATAAAATTGTTAAGTAAAGAGGTACTTTCTTATGAAAGCAGATGAATTGCGCGAAAAGCTGAAAAAATCCCCTGTAATAGCGGCAATTAAAAATGCAGATGGGCTTAGTAAATGTGCAAAGTGCGAGTGTGCGGTTTGTTTTATATTGTATGGAAACATCAACAATATAAGCGAAATTGTTGAAACTGTTCAAAATAGCGGCAAGGCGGCTTTTGTACATTTAGATTTGATAGAAGGCCTTTCTTCAAAAGAAGCAGCTGTGGATTTTATAGCGAAAAACACTAAGGCAGATGGCGTGTTAAGCACAAAGGCCCCCTTAATTAAATATGCAAAAAATTCAGGCCTTTTAACGGTGCAACGTTATTTTATATTAGATAGCCTCGCTCTTGAAAATGTGCTAAGGAACGATAGGCAAAGCAACGCGGATTTTATTGAAATTTTACCCGGCCTTATGCCTAAAATAATTAATAAATTAAGCAACCAAATGAAACACCCTATTATAGCCGGCGGTTTAATAAATGAAAAACAAGATGTTAAAATCGCGCTGAATTCCGGCGCTTTAGGCGTTTCCAGCACTTGCGAGAATATTTGGTTTCACCCCTAATTTATTTTATAAAATACCGTAAAATAATTGTTAATTTTGCACTATTTCACTTTACAAAAGCCTTGAAAAATATTATTATATATAGTGAGGGGTTTTGTAGTTTTTTATTGTATGCTTTTATAAACAACTTTTTAATAAAGAAAATATGATTATGTATACAATTTACTTTATTTAAATACAATATTAAATATACAAGCATTTAAAAATCAAATGAATTTAGGAGAAAATTATGCAGATGAAACGAATAATAAGTTTAACATTAGTTTGTGTGTTCATGCTTTTCATGCTTGCGGCTTGCTCGCAAAATGAAAACGAAACACAAACCGAAAACCCACAAGAGCAAACACAAAGCGAAAGTGCGCCTACACCGCAAGAGCCCGAAGAGCCACCTTATGAACCGGCTGTTTTAACAGGCGAAAAGTACGAGGGCGATTACCCACAAGAAACCCGCTTTGTTGCAGCGATGATAAATAATATTTCAAACAATTTTTCACATGATGTTCGCCCGCAAAAAGGCTTAAGCGAGGCAGATATTTTAGTTGAAATTATGGTAGAGGGTGGTATAACACGCTTTTTGGCGCTTTTCCCCGATTATGAAAACCTGCCCGAAACATTTGGCCCTATTCGCAGCGCAAGGGACCAATTCTTCCAATTGTTCTTGCCGTTCCAACCGCTTTATATCCACATAGGTGAAAGCGGCGTGCAAACAACGTTTAAAGAGCTGTATGAATACGAAGATATGGATGTAGACTTAGACACTACAGGCCACCGCTTCACAGACCAAACATTAGCCTCGCAAGGCAAAGAAACATGGGAAATTGCCTATACCACAAACGAAATGGTAAACGAAGCCATAGAAATGACAGATAAAGACACCGAGCGCACATATACAAGCACATTTTTCAATTTCGTTCATTACGATGAACCCGAGCGCCAGCTTACAGGAAATGTAGACGGTGCAAACAGCGTTGCTGACAGAATTGATATACACCATTCAGACAGCTATGCAACATTTTTTGATTATGACGAAGCTAAAGGCAAATATTTAATGAGCCAATACAGCCAAGCAAAAGGTGGCGAGCACACAACAGTTGATGCAAATAACAACCAACAGCTTGAATTTGAAAATGTTATAGTGCTTTTCACCGATATTCACCTTGCACCCGGGCATGAAGCGTCGGGCCTGCAATATGTTGATTACGCTTTTGGCGGCGTGGGTTATTATTTTAGTAACGGCCAAGCGGAGGAAGTTCGTTGGAACAAAGGTGCCGCAGCGAATGTACTTCGTGTTTTAGATAAATTCGGCAATGAAACAGATGTTCAAATTAATGTTGGCAAAACATATTTAACAATAGTAGATTTAAGCACATTTGAAAACCCGAACACGTTATTCACATATTATAACAATAGCGTCCAAGGGCAAAGCGATACAAGCACAGCCACAAGCACACCTTAAAACGATATTGTTAGCGATGTGCCTTTACCGGCAATTTTAAAGGAGATGGTATTCATTAAACAGGCAAAAATATTTTTGCTTGCACTTGTATTAAGCTTAACATTTGCTTCGTGTGGGCAAGGCACAGGTAATAGCACAGATGCGCAAGATAATAGCTTAAGCACATCTGAAGCGGTTGTTGTAAAAGAGATATTTACCGATGCCGTAGAGCTTAGCGTAAACCCATTAACGGGTGAAGAATTAGCCCCCGATGTTGAAAGCGGAACACGCCCTGTTGCGATTATGGTGAACAATTCAAAAGTTAGTTTGCCCCAAAGAGGCGTTGCGCAAGCGCATGCTGTTGTAGAAATGGCTACAGAGGGCGGCATTACAAGGCTTATGGCTATGTATGCAAACCCATCTGCAGTGCCACAAGTTGGCTCTGTTAGAAGCGCACGAGATCAACACCTGCAATTTGCAATGCCCACTAATGCAATAACAGTGCATATAGGTACAAGCATTTATGCAAACAATTTGCTTAACACTTATGGATACAAAACTATAGATGGACACTATCAAGGCACAACATCGTTTTGGTTTGATGAGCTTCGTGCAACATCAAGGGCAGATGAGCACTGCTGGTATACAGATGCCGCTTTAATTGCGGCAGGCATACAGCGTGAGCAAATGCCTACAACCGGCGCAAGTTACACGCTTGTTAATTTCAAAAGCCCTGATGAAAACGCAATTATGCCCTCAGGCGGCGATGCGCCTAATGTAAGCTTTAGCTTTTCCGATACAAACACAGCGCAATTTGTTTACGATAGCTCAAGCGGAACATACAAAAAATTTGTATTTTCTGCCGAGCACCGCGACGAAGAGGGCGAGCAGCTAAGTTTTAGCAATGTACTTGTTTTATTTGCTCAAATAGGCCTTAAAGATGACGAATACTGCTTAGATTACAACTTAAGCGGCGGTAGTGGTTATTATTTCACAAGTGGAAAATACGAGCAAATTACATGGGAAAAAGGCAATCCTGAAAACCCACTTATAATAAAAGATGTAAACGGCAATGTTTA
>CAYJPD010000058.1:9685-13362 GCA_964371975.1 uncultured Bacteroides sp. | reverse complement strand
TTTTAATATTATCATTTATACTCGCCTTTGTCAATGCTTTTTTTGTGTTTTTTCTACATTTTTTTAACTTTTTAGAAACCCCCTCTATATGTAGTATTCAAGGTGTATTGTGCACACAATTTTACCAAAAAAAATCGCGATTTCAAGCGCACAAAACTGCATATTAAAAAATGTATGCTATATCATTAATTTACATATTGCTTTTACTCAGCTTTTTCTATATAATGTATATATATTAAAATACATATGATAGAAAGGCAGAATAATGAATCGCACAAAAATACTTTATATGACACAAATCGCAATTTTCATAGCAATAGAATTTATTTTATCATTCACACCGCTTGGCTATGTAAATGTTCCCGGCTTAAGCATAACGTTTTTAATGGTGCCCGTTGCGCTTGCCTCTATGCTTTTAGGGCCTATGGCAGGTAGCATACTGGGTTTAACTTTCGGGCTAACAAGTTTTGCACAGTGTTTCGGCGCAAGCGCTTTTGGCGCAGCACTGTTATCCATCAGCCCATTAAACACATTTATATTATGCGTTTTCCCAAGGGTATTAGCAGGCTTTTTACCCGGCCTTACATTTAAGCTTCATGCAGAGGGCCTGAAAATCAGCGAACTTCGTTATTCAACATACATAACCACAGCACTTTTCGCAAGCTTATTAAACACCGTTCTTTTCACAGGCGGGCTTTTAATGTTCTTTTGGAACACGCCCTATATACAAGAGCTTGCCTCGGGCATGAATGCATTAAGCCCTGTTTTATTTGCAGTTTTATTTGTGGGTTTAAACGGTTTAATAGAAGCTATCGCGTGCTGCTTTATTGCCGGCACTGTTGCAAAAATGTTGCACAAAGTTGTAAATCACCATACAAATGTTCGCACGCAGGATGTTATTAAAATTGTTGCTGAATTCCATGTGCAAAACGGCAAGCGCGACGAGTATTTAAAAACCGCAAGGCTATTGGAAGAGGAAAGCCAAAGGGAGCTTGGCTGCTTGTACTATGTTATTCACGAGGATATAGCCGACGAAAACACAATAACAATGATTGAAACATGGGAAAGCGAAGAAGCTATAGAGCGCCACAACAATTCTGAGCACGTTAAAGAGTACGGCCCTGTTTTGCAAGCTTTAAGAGAGCCTGATGCAAACATTCGCAAGTATAGGGAAGTGGAACATTAAGGAACTGTTGGCAAAGTATCTAAAACAAAAAACATTTGTAACCCCCTCATGTTTTACAAAGCTTTTGCTTTGGTTTTGAAAAGTCTTTGTTTGTCGGCAGCTCCATTGAATAAAGCCATTTAAGTTTATGTTTTTTCTTAAAAATGTTATGGAGGGATTATATGTGTATTGGCAATAATGATATAAGCAAGAATAGCAAAGCCGGAAAAATTGAAGACGAAATGAATTGTGCGCCTATTTTAAAGGCTATTTTAGATGCAGCCCCTATAGCCTTAAACTTGTGGAGCGCCGATATGGTTAACATTATGTGCAATAAGCATGTAATGGATATTTTTAATATAGAAACAGAAAAGGAATATATCGAGAACTTTCATAAATTTTCACCTGAATTTCAACCTAACGGAAAAACATCACAAGAGATGATGCACATTAATTTCGGCAAGGCGGAAAAAGAAGGCAAAAATGTTTTTAACTGGATGCATCAAACACTTAGCGGCGAGCTTGTTCCCAGCGAAATAACACTGGTGCGCCTTGAAACCGGAAGTGATGAGCCATGTATGGTTGGCTTCGTTCGTGATTTAAGGCAAACTTTTGCCGATATAAGCACTTTCAGTGAACAGTACGATTATTATTTCACCGATTCTGTACCCACTAATTTGCTCTTAAGCGAAATTTCCGGGCTTTCCTCCGAATGGTTTTTCAGTGTGGATTTAAGAACGGGCAATATGCGTTTTTACATGCACTCTTCCCCTGTAAACAACTCTGAATTTTTTGCTGTTGAAGATTTGCTAACAAACGGTGTTGTTCATAAAGACGATGCAAAAGAATTTAATATAGTTATTAAAAATTTAAAAAGCGGTGTTTTCGAGCCTTATGATATAAGAATTTTAAACAGGAAGGGCGAATACCGTTATAGCCGCTTAGTTTACAAAGTTATAAATAACAAAATGCAAGAGCCTATATTTGTAATTGGCAAAATTGTTGATGTTCACGAGCAAAAATTATTGCTTGAGCGCTCGCAAAAAGACCTTTTAACAAACTGCTATAACAAAATAAGCTCAGAGCTTTTAATATCAGAGAGGCTGCGCTCTGACCAAACAGGAACCCACGCGATTTTCATGGTAGATATAGATAATTTTAAAGCTATAAACGATAACCTTGGGCATTTTTTCGGCGATGAAGTGCTGAAAGAACTGGCAGACGGGCTTTTTAAAGTGTTCAGGGACGACGACATTATATCCCGAGTTGGCGGCGATGAATTCCTTGTATTCCTTGAAAATATAACAGATGAATCAATTTTAATACAAAAGGCAGAAAAAATACTTGAAATATTTAACAGAACATATTTTGGCGCAGACAAAAACTATACTGTTTCGGGAAGCGTTGGTGTAGCGCTTTACCCCAAGGACGGCAAAGTGTTTGAAGATTTGTATCAAAACGCCGACAAAGCTCTTTATCAAGCCAAGCTCTCAGGCAAAAACAGGTATGTTATTTACAGCGATGAGCTAAACACAGGCACTATGCGAAACACCACTAAAATTGAAAATGCCGATAGAATTGCCGGCTCTTATTTTGATTACGACCTTATTTCGGCAATTTTTAATGTATTATACGAGCATAACGGAAACGAATATTCTATAAAACAGGCTTTAAAGTTTATATGCGATAAATATCATGCAGACAGAAGTTATGTTTTTGAAACGCTGGATGACGGAATAACTTACGACAACACATTTGAATATTGCAAAGAGGGCATTAGAAGCGAGCAGGCCAATTTACAAGGCATTCCCAGTGAATTGTTTGTAGATTTTATAGACAAAGCCCTTCACGGCATAATTTACTCAAACGATTTAAGGGAAACGCTACAGCACGATGAAGCTTATGCCATTATGGATAACCAGGGCATATTGTCTTTTGTGCACGCACAAGTTAAAAAAGACGATAAAATGACGTTTTTCATAGGCCTTGACGACTGCACTAAAACGAGAGTATGGAGCGAAAAAGAAATAAACAGCTTGCAATATATAGGCAAGCTTCTTTCTGTTATTTTGCAAGGTTCTCATTTGCGAGAAAAAGTTGATGAGCTTAATGAACACAACGAAAATTCTGCACACATATTAGATAGCCTCGATTCTGTTATTTATATATCCGACACTGATAATTATGACCTTTTATATTTAAACGAGGCAGGTTTAAGAGCAATAGGCGGCCTTGAAGCGCACCAAATAGAAGGTGAAAAATGTTATAAAATGTTACAGGGGCTTGATGCGCCATGTTCATTTTGCACTAACGATAAGTTGAATGCCGATGAGTATTATGAGTGGACTTACTACAACCCCATGATAGACGGAACATTTTTGCTTAAAGACAAACTTATCCCTTATAACGGGCGCCTTGCACGGCTTGAAATTGCAACAAATATATCTAAAGTTGTATTGCTTGAAAAAGAGCTGAAAGAAAAATTAGACGACGAGCTTTTCTTATCAAGCTG
>CAYJPD010000058.1:0-9585 GCA_964371975.1 uncultured Bacteroides sp. | reverse complement strand
GAAAATTCTATAGAGTATGAATTAATGACAGAACAAGGTATAGCACAGTTAATTATAAGCCCTATAGTTGCCCACGATGGTACCGTTACAGGGTTTGTGGGTATAGATAACCCCGGTTTAAATGCAGAAAAATCGTTTATTATTCAATCGGTAGCTAAATTTATTGCTAATTTCTTAGACCAAACCCAGCTTATAGCAAAGCTAAATAAACTTAGCTATTACGACACACTAACAGGCCTTAAAAACCGCCAAAGTTATAATGATGCAATTCGGCTATTGAACAAAAAGCACATAAAAAGCCTTGGCATTATTTATATAGATATAAAAGGCCTTGCTATAATTAACGATTCAAAAGGCATAATTTTCGGCGACAATGTTCTTGTTAGGCTTGCAAATATACTATCAGACATATTCGGCGAGGACGTATACCGCGTTGGCGGCGATGAATTTGTGGTATTCAGTGAAAACTCAAAGGAAGACGATTTTGAAGAGAAAGTTGGCACAATTAAAGATGTGCTAAGGCTGGAAAAGGATTTCAATACAACTATCGGCTTTACATGGAACCAAAACTTTAATTTGAATTCAAGCGATGTTATAGACCATAGCGGCAGTGAAAAATATAACCGCATACTTAGCGAAAACTTAGACAGCGAAATTAAAAACGGAAAATACGTTGTATTTTTGCAGCCGCAAATGGATTTAGCAACAAACAAAGTAGCAAGTGCTGAAGCCCTTGTGAGAAGAATTGGCGCAGGCAAGGCCAACCAGCCGCCTATATCTTTTATACCTTTTTATGAAAAAGAGGGCATTATTTCAAAAATTGATATATTTGTATTTGAAACCGTTTGCAAAGCTATTAAAGAGTGGCGCGATAACGGCAACAACCAAATAGAAAGTGTTGCTATAAACTGTTCGCGAATGACAGTAGCCGAAAAAGGCATAGTTGAACTTTTTTCATCACTTTGCGATAAATACGGTGTATCTAAATCTGAAATTGTAATAGAAATTACAGAAACCACAAACGAAATAGGCGAACATGTTCTAAAGAAAATAATACAAAAATTCACCGATGCGGGTTTTTCTATTTCTTTAGACGACTTCGGCAGTGGCTATTCTAATTTAACGTCATTTGTTATGTCGGATTTCGACGAAGTTAAAATAGATATGCGCTTAATAAACGATATACATGTAAATGAAAAATCCAAAGCGCTTACAGAAGTTGTTCTTGTTCTTTGCGAAAAGTTAGACAATTTAGTATCGGTTGCCGAGGGCATTGAATATGTTGAGCAATTTAACATTTTAAAAGAGATGGGTTGCTGTAAGGGGCAAGGTTACTATTTTGATAAGCCGATGACAATTAACGATTTCACCAATAAATACACAGATTTAACGCTTTAAGCTTTCTTTGAGAGCTTTGCGTATTAACAAGCCAAATAAAAGGGAAGCCTTGCGTTTTTTGCAAGGCTTCCCTTTTATTATATTATAATGTATTATAGCTCTTCATAATATTTTATGCCTTGGTATGTTTTCAGCTTATTTATAACGCTATCGTGCGGTAAATCTTCTAAAGATCTTAATGTTATAATAAACGCCAATGTGTTTTGCGAAAGCATACTTTCCGTCTCTGTATGTATATTACTCGCTTGTAGCTGCTCTTCTTTCAAAAACTTTAAAAAATCTTTCATAGAACATCTATTGCGCAGTTCTATAAAAACTTCAACAACTTTTGCGCGCTTGTGTATTTTACTGTCAAGCTTATGCAAAATAGATAAAATTAAGAACATCATCAACTGCGCAAGTATAACAACCTCGTAAAACCCTATCCCCAGTGCAATGCCAATTGTGGCAGATGTCCAAAGGCCAGCTGCTGTTGTTAGGCCCTTTATTTGGTTACGCCTTGTTACAATTATTGTACCCGCCCCCAAAAAGCCTATGCCGCTAATAACTTGCGCAGACATACGAACAGGGTCTGATATAGCATACACCTCATAAATATAAATATTCGTTATGGATACAATACACGCGCCAAGGCTAACAAGCATATATGTTCTAAGCCCTGCAGGGCGATTTTTCAGCCCGCGCTCAAGCCCTGAAAGCCCACCAAGCACTATTGAAAGAAACACCCTAAAACTTATTGAAACTAAATTTAGCTCTCTTAATATTTCTATATCAAAAATTTCTATCATTTATATTTTATATAGCTTGAAAAAACAAACTATACCCTTTCTTCAATTATTCTTACAAATTATAAAAACGCCCTTTATAAAATAAAAGGCATTTCAAATGCTAAAGTATATTATACAGCAATTTTGGCGCTAACACAATAATGTGTTGTTACAAAAACAGCAAACAATTATAAAATTTGTGCTAATATATAAACTATTTGCCTATTTGAATAAGAAAACGCTTATAAGAAAATTACAAATTAAAAATTTCATGCGGCGTTAAATGCTCAAACTCACTTTTATCATGCGTTATATATATAACCGTTTTATTCTTCACTTCGCGCTGTAAATATTCAATAGTTTTTTGCTTTGTATCATCATCTAAGCCTTTGAACGGCTCGTCTAACAGTAAAACATCATAGTTGGCAAAAAGCGCGCGTAAAATTGCAATGCGCCTTTTCATCCCTCCCGATAATTCCAAAACCTTTTTGCCACCTATGCCGCCAAGCCCTAATTGCTCAAGGCCTTCATCAAGCTTTGTTTTTAGCAAAGCGGCGCCATCGTTTTTGTAAAGGTGCGCAAGCATTAAATTGGCATATACATCAAGGTTTTCACAAAGCCTGTCCTCTTGAAAAACAGCACTGAACTTTGCGTTTTCAACGCCTTTAATACTGCCGCTATCTTGCTTTTCAAGCCCCATTATAAGGCGAAGCAATGTTGTTTTACCTATGCCGGATTGCCCCATAATACAGCTTATTTCATTTTTTTTGAACGCAATATTAAAATTGTTTAACACTACTAAATCGCCATATTTCTTGCAAATATTTTCAAGTACAATCATTTCACACGCACCTTTATCAGTTGCTTACATCCAAACCTAATTAAAAGCGTAAACAACTTTTCAAACAAAAAACTTACCGCTATTATTACAAGAGTCCACGCGAATAAAGTGGGTGTATCTAAAAAAATTTTTGCCTGGTATAAATTGCCGCCTATAGAGTTATCTGTATAGCCAATAACCTCAGCGGCTATGCCTGCTTTAAAGCTCATGCCAAGGCCCACAAGGCATGCAGATTCAAAAAACGGCATAATTTGCGGAACCGTTATATACCTAATTTTAGCAAAACTCGACACATTAAACACATAGGCCATTTCAGCCAGTTGCTTGTTCAAGTTATTTATACCGCTTAAAACATTTGTGTACACAACGGGCATAACCATAATTAAGCTTATAAAAACAGCAATATTTTCTACTGAAACCCATAATATTACAAGCACTATAATAGATGCCACCGGCACCGATTTCGCAATTATAATTAACGGGCCTATCAATTGCTTGAATATTTTTACTTTGCTTGAAACTACGGCGAAGGATATTCCTATTACAACCGCTAAAATAAAACCTGCGCTAATTCTTAATATAGTAAAAAATACCGCCTGCCAAAAATAAAATTCCTGAACTAATACTAAAAGCTCTTTAAATACCGAAAGCGGCGATGCCAATAATATTTCACTGTTTACTATAACGCTTAGAAACTGCCAAAGGGCCACCCACGAAAGGATAACCCAAAACGGAATTTTTTCTTTTTTGTTCACATTACTGTTTTTCATAATTAAAACCGCCATGTGGCATAGCGCCTAAACTAAGCCTAAAGCAAAATTTTCTTCAATTCTTCCTCGTTTTTAATAAAAAGCACATCGCCTTTATGCTCTATATAATCGTTCGTTTTTAAAAGTGCAATTCCCCGTTTTTAATGTAAACAAACAAACCTCTGTTTTCCCTTTTAAAACTAATATAACATTATTTTCATTATGCTCTTTTATATAACAGCTCTTCTTAAGTGCTAATAAAAAGCTTCGTTATACGGTATATTTACCCCTTTAAACAGCTCCGAGCGAGATATTATCTCGCTCGGCTAATACCACTTTTTCTTTATTTATAATATCACATTTCTTGCCGCATATTATTTTAGTTAAAGTATACCATAAAAATATAATTTGTCAATGAAAACCGTCTTGTATAAGCCTGTATTTTTCATAAAGTTAAACACCCTGCTCATTAACACAATTTAGCATTTCTACTGCATTTTACTATAAAAAGGCACCGCTACCCGGCAGTGCCTTTTTATATATTAAATTCATAGCTGTAAAACGCTATCTTTTTGCTTTAAGCTCAGCATATTGATGGCGCTTATTATAAAAAACAGCTTTGTAAAGTTAAATTGCATATATCAATCCGCTTTAATGTTTACTTATATTCCCCATAACTTATGCTGTTTTCGCTGTTTTCGTTGTTTTTGCTGTTTTCGTCAACTGCGCTAACAGCATTTGGCGCAGTTGGGGTAATTGGCGTAATTTGCGAAACCTGCGGCGATACACCTAAATTGGGCACATAATAAGTGCCGCTTAAATAGCCAAGCGCTGCCAATGTTTGATAATATTGGTTTTCGTTTACATTAAAGCCGTTTAAATTGTTGCCGTTAAACGCCCAAATTTCACCGTTTCTCTTTATTGTAATGCTAACATTTCTACCGCTTAATTGTTGAAAAACAAAATGCGGAACAAAGTTTTCGCTACCTGTTGCACTGTACTCAAGCACAGCACCGTTTTGTGCACTTGTAATAGAGTTTGCAAACGCCTGCCAATCTGCATTATGCTGCTGTGAGTTCATAGCAAAAGCATTACCGCTTGTAGTAATAATTGCCAGTAGCAAGCCTGTTAACAATGCACCGTAAACTTTTTTATTTTTTACAAATGTTTTCATTTTACCTCTCCTTTATTAATATGTTATCAATAATTTTGTTTAACTGTTTGCTTTTTAATTCTTTGCTGTTAGTGAATATTAAGCACAAAACTAATACAAAGCGGCGCATGAATTTGCCAAAATATATGCGTTTTGTTTAACCCTAATTCACTAAAAACTTTTTTAATAAAAGCTACCAACATTAATGCTTATTCCTATTATTTGCAAGAGCAAATTTATTATTAAATATTTTAGTGCCTTTTTTAACAAATTTTACCTTCGCATTTTAACGCCATTTAAACATTTCGAGTTTAGTTAAATTTTTTTAATCATAATTATCGCGTGCCTACAAGCTTTATGTGTATGCGCTTTCAAAACTATTGATTTTTAAGACGTTTTGTGCTAAAATAATTTAGCATACTTTATTAGTGTGCCTTAATGCAATCTGTGTGCCTTAATGCAGTTTACAAATCTATCAAACAGGCATTAAACAAATTTTTATTTAGTGCTTAAGTGCTTTTATATAAAAAGCAAAAATTACATGCCGCAATGCGGCGAAAGGAATATTAAATGAGCGTTTTTGAAATCGTGAGCGGAGTTTTATTAATTTTAAGCAGCATAGTTATTATATTGCTGGTGCTTATGCAAGAATCTAAAGGGCGTGGCCTATCGGGTGTTATCGGCGGCGGTGAAATGAACGATGCCAGAGGTAATTCACCTTCAAGCAAGCTTGAGAAATTTACCAAAATTGCCGCAATTGCATTTTTCATTCTTGCAATCGGCGTTGGTATTGTTAGCGTTTATTTCGCTTAATTTAAAGGTTTATAGCTATTTAATTGTCGTTTCGGCTTAGCCTGCACGGCAATTTTTCCTTGCAATGCAATTTTACTGTAACCGCCTATAGCAATATACTTTGTTTTAAAGCGCGCCGAAAAGGAGTGTTTCATAATGACAAAAATTTTTTTACTCGGTGAATTAAAAATAATTGAAAATAATACAGAGCTGCTTAGAAATGTGCTTACAAACAATGATAAGACGGCAATTTTGGAATATTTAATTTTAAATATGGGCAAGCAAACAGAAATAGAAGATATTATTAAAATTATACCGGGTGAGGAAAATTTCAAAAAAACACGTAAAGACACTTTCAAGCTTTTAAACGAGCTAAAAGCAGATTTATCGCAAGAGAGCTTTAAAGATTGCTTTGAGCTTACCGGCAACACTTGTGTGTGGAAAAAAAGCGAAAATGTAGTTTTGGATATAGACGTGCTGGCAAGTATATGCGACGATGTTATAAACGCAAAAGAGCTTAACAGTGATATTGTTAGAGTGAGCGAGGATTTAATTTTAACTTACACAAATGATTTGCTTAACAACTCCAAAAATAGCGGTATATACCAAAACGAGCGTTTAAAAGTGCGCGAGCATTATATAAACGGCCTTAAAAATTACATTAAACTTCTTAATGAGAACGAAAGGCATATTGATGTTGCCCGTGTTTGCAAGCTTGCTTTGGAATCTCAACCGCTAAGCAAGCATTTCATTGTGCTTTTTATGAAAGCACTTGTTAAAATAGACAGAGAAAAAGAGGCAATAACCTATTATAAAAACATAGTTAATTTGTTTGACAAATATATGGGTACAGAGCCACCAAAAGAAATTACAGATTTTTACGCTGAGCTTATGCAAAATAAGCACGGCAGTGAAATTGAAGCACAAAGTTTGTTTTTAGATTTAAGCAGTAATTTAGAGCCCGCGCATAAAGAAAAAATACTTGTGTGCGATTATTCAGTTTTTAAAGATATTTACCGCTTATACATGCGTAATTTCACACGCTTAAATGTTGATATGCACCTTGCGCTTATAACGGTTAAAACAACAGGCGGCGAAAACCAAGTTTTTGAAGCTGAAAAAGCTATGAAACGCTTGCTTGTTATTTTAAAAGAAACTTTAAGGAAAGGCGATACTGTTTCAAGGCACAGCGCTATGCGCTATGTTGTGTTGCTTCCAAGCACCCCAAGCATTACCGAGGGCAGGCGTGTGCTTGAGCGCATAAAACACACATTTTACAAAGAGGCCGACAATGCGCTTTTCAACTTAACTTACAAATTACTTTCCGTAAGCGACAGTGTTGAAAGCATGAAATTGCTTAACTTAGATTAAGCCTATTTGAAAGGAGAGCTGTATGCTACAACTTTACACCCCTATCGGACGCATAACGATAACAAGCGATTATTTAGCAGGCGTTGTAAGTACTGCCGCGCAAAGCTGTTATGGCGTTTGCGGCATTGCAACTAACACTGCAGATGATTTAAAGGGCGTTATTTTAGGGCCAAACATTCCAAGCAAGGGCGTGCGTGTTAGCGAAGAAGACGGTATGCTCTGTATAGAATTACACATAAAAGTAACTTATGGCCTAAACATCTCTGCAATTGTTCAAAGCATAACAAATAAGGTTAAATATGCGCTTGAAGATGCAAGCGGTTTAAAAGTGCGCAAAGTAGATGTTTTTGTTGACGATATTGTATAACAAATAAAATATAAATGCTTTGCAGTAATGCACGGCAAAAAGGCTTATGCCTAATTTTTTGAGGTGAGTAAATGATAACCGGTAATATATTAAAAAACAGCATTATTTCGGGCGCAAATAATTTAGCAAACTACAAAGCGGCAGTTGACGAGCTCAATGTTTTCCCTGTTCCCGACGGTGACACGGGCAGCAATATGAGCATGACTGTAGGCGCTGCTAAAAACGAGCTTTTGGCCCTTGATGAAAACGCAACAACCGAAAAAGTTGCTAAAGCTACCGCAAGCGCTATGCTTAGGGGCGCAAGAGGCAACAGCGGCGTTATAACAAGCCTATTGTTCCGCGGCTTTGGAAAAGCGCTTGAGGGCACAAAAACCGCAGGCGCTAAAGAGCTTACAGCGGCACTTGAAAGTGGCGTTGCGGCGGCATACAAAGCTGTTATGAAACCAACAGAGGGCACTATGCTAACCGTTGCGAGAGTAGCGGCGGAACATGCGGCAAAAAGCAAGGAAACAGATGCCGTTAAGCTTTGGCAACTTGTGTGCAAAAGTGCAAAAAAAGCGCTTGATGAAACACCCGAGCAATTACCTGTGCTTAAAAAAGCAGGCGTTGTAGATGCAGGCGGCCAAGGGCTATTATATGTATTCGAGGGTATGCTTAGCGTGTTTAAAGATAGCGTTGTTATAGAAGAAAGCGAGCAAGGCGCAAGCGCAAAACTTCAAAGTGATGCAGCCGGCAAAGGCGTTTTCACAGATGAGCTTATGCATGTTGAAGATATAGTAAACGGATATTGCACACAGTTTTTAGTTAATAAAAACGAGGATGCTAACACCGAAAAATTGCGCGCGTTTTTAGAGAGCAACGGCGACAGCGTTGTTGCTATAGAGGACGACGAAGTTATTAACTGCCATGTGCACACAGCAGACCCCGGCAAAATTCTTTCAAACGCAGTTTCACACGGCTATTTAACAAGCATTAAAATAGAAAATATGCACGAGCAATTTATAAGCCGCCAGCAAGAGGCAAAAGGCCTTAAAAAGCAAGCGCAAGCTGAAAAAGACGGCGATTCGGGCGAGTTTGCATATGCGGCGGTTGATACAAGCAGGGCTTACGGTTTTGTGGCGGTTGCCGCAGGCGACGGCCTTCGCGATTTGTTTAAAGACTTAATGGTAGACGCTGTTGTAAACGGCGGGCAAACTATGAACCCCTCAACAGACGATATTGTTAAAGCTGTTCAAAGCGTGCCTTGCAAAACTGTTTTTGTACTGCCTAATAATAAGAACATAATAATGGCGGCAGAGCAAGCAAAAAAAGTGGCAGACCGTGAAATTATAGTGCTGCCCACACGCACAGTGCCGCAAGGCATAACTGCAATGCTAACATTTGATGAAGAGTTAAGTGCTAACGAAAACGCATCTAATATGATGCACGCTGCCGACCAAGTAGGCACAGGCCTTATAACTTTTGCCGCAAGAGATAGCGATTTCGACGGCAAGAAAATAAAAAAAGGCGAAATATTAGCGCTTGAGAACGGCAAGCTCGCCGCTGTTGGCAGCGATATTGCAAAAACTACTTATAGGCTTGCTCGCAGCATGTGCAAAAAAACAACAAGCTTTATAACACTAATTTACGGTGAAGATATTAGCGAGGAAGAAGCACAAGCAGTAACTAAATTAATAAGCCAAAAATGCGCTGACAGCATTGAAGTGTCTTGTGTTAACGGCGGCCAACCTGTTTATTACTATATGCTAAGTGTTGAATAAATAATCTATTAGTAAATTGCAACTTTGCCGATACTATTGCATTCAAACAAAAAACTATCGGCTATATAAAAAATTAAATTTATACATAAGGGCGCTACTTTGTAAACGCAAGAAACTATATTTTAGTTTTGCGCTAACATGGTTTCGCTCTTTTGTTTTTATCTTAGCAAATGGCTGTTTTCAGCTTAGTAAATTGCAGACATGTTTTTTATTTTTGCTTGGCTGTCATTTCAAGCAAAATGAGAAAACCATTATTTATAGTATGAGGCATAAATATAATATGAATCGGCATGTGGGCACTTTGCTGCCCACGCCATAAAATGAGATATGAATAATCGAAGCGAAGCTGAGATTATTTATATAATGTGTACTATGCACTAAATTCAC
>CAYJPD010000057.1:0-13415 GCA_964371975.1 uncultured Bacteroides sp. | reverse complement strand
TGCATCGAAATTTTCGGCCATGCCGCTTTTTGCAACAAGATTTTCAAACTTATATTAGTGTTTTGTGTGTAAAAGCACACAGTACCATCATAACTGAAGAATATTTCAACTACACAAAATTCACAAGTTATTACAAGCTTATCAATACAACCAATACAATTATAATTCACTTACTCGCCATTGTAAAGCATTTCTAATCTGAAAAGGTTTTAATTTGTGCCACTACAACTTTTGAGTTTGCTTTTAGCATACATATTCCAAAAACGAGTGCACTCCTAAGAACAATGTTCTTAGGAGTGCACTCGTTTTATATAGAATAAAGGGTACTATGCTAATTTTTCTCCGCAAGCTACGCAAGCGGCTTTTGCGTCTGCATCGGGTGTTTCATTGCACATATATGTTTCTAAGGTCTTAGCTGTTGTTTCTTCTTCCCAATTTCTCAACCACTCGCCATCACCCCAACCGTAAGAGCCAAAAAGCAATACATTAACGCCACTAAGGCTGTCTTTTACATCGTCCCACATTGGTTGAAATTCAGTTTCTTCTAAAACTTCAGCACCCATAGAAGGGCATCCGAATGCAATAGAAGTGTAGTTTGCAATCATATCTTTTGTGAAGGCATCGCATGTCATTACATCAACTTCTGCCCCTTTGTTTTTTACACCTTCGGCTATGGAATTTGCCATTGCCTCTGTGTTTCCTGTGCCGCTCCAATATACAACCGCAACTTTGCTCATGTTAAAATTCTCCTTTAAAATAAATTTATTGAATACTTAAGCTACCGCTTTCTTTTTTACGGTAAGCTTTAAGATATCTCGTCCTTCTCGCCATAATTTTTTGTATATAGCTCTGCATTTGTCATACTTAGCAAATTTAAGCATGGCATCGTCTGTGTTCTTATACACTTTCCAATATCTGCAAAGGTTACAATTTTTACCCTTGTTGCAAATAAAACCCTCAACATCTTCGGGTGGATAACCTAAAAATAAGCCAATCTCATGGGGGAATTCTTCATGTGCAGCAAGCTTTTGCGACAGGCGCTCTATAGCTAAGTTCACACTTAAATTTTTATACCCATACTGTGATAACACAGCGCTTGCTTTTGAATTTGCCATATCGCTTTCAAGCATATCGTGCCTGTACACATATATTAGTGCAAAACTTTCACCGGCCTTTAGTAGCTTTAGTTTTACACCTGTTTGAGAAAATTTTTTGTTCCAAAGTTTTACATCGTTTTCCAAAGCACTTTTGCTTGAAAACTTTACAGTGAACAAACTTGCCGTTTTTAAAGAAGACAATGTTAAAGCTCCGTGCTCTACAAGCGATTTTTCAGTTATCATTCTACATGGCCTCTAAAATGTTTTTAAGCGCGGAAAGAGAGCTTGAATGGCAGCGCTCTACTCGTGCTTTGCAACGCTTTGCCTCACAGTTTGCACAGGCAACAAGCTTATGTGAAACTGTGTTTGTGAAAAGTATTATCATATCAGGAGAGCCGAATTTACTGCGAACATCACCCTTCATCTTTGTAAAAACTTTAGCCTTACAGCCATAAGCTTTGCATGTATCAATATATCTTCTTTCCATGCACTCGTTTCCGCCAACGATTACAACACTCATAATGCAACTCCTTAAGTAACTTAAGTTAGTTTAATCTAACTTAAGGGTTAAAAATAAACCGCTATTGTACGGTGGTAAATATATTAGAGTAAGTTAGCTTATACTAACTTACTCTAATATACATTGTTTTTATAAATTTGTCAATAGGTTTTTTGTGTTTGTTAAATTGCAGCTTTAACTTACAGTTTAACAGCTTAAACAATATTTAGCAGTTACTTCTTGACAAATACAATACATTGTGATAACATTGTTATTAAAAATATCATAGTTATGCGAGGTGAGTTGTTTTGAGCTATTCCTCAGAGCTTACAAAAGAGCGTATAATGGCATGTGCTAAACAGGAATTCCTTAAAAAAGGCTTTGTGAATACAAGCCTTAGAGAAATTGCGTCGGGGGCAAAAGCAACAACGGGTGCTGTTTACAACCACTTCAAGGGCAAAGACGGCTTGTTTGAAGCGATAGTTGGCGAATTTGCAGAGAATTTGCTCACTCTTTACACGAGAGCCCATGAAGAAGTAGAGGGCAATTATGATTTTGAAAGTGCTGATATTACAGAGAATATGGGCAAAGGCACAAGCATAGTTTTAGAATACCTATATTCTGATTTTGAACTGTCTAAGCTGTTGTTTTGCTGCTCAACGGGAACAAAATATGAAAAATTTGTAGATGAACTTATTGAGGTGGAGGAGAAATCTTCTTTAGTTTTTATGGAAAATGAAAATTTTAAGCCCACAAAGATAAATAAGTTTTTCGTTCATGTTATTTCAACATCAGGGCTTAACAATATGCTGGAGGCTGTGCACCACAATTTAAGTAAAGAGGAAGCGTTTGAGTATATAGGTAAAATTCAAAAATTTTATTACGCAGGCACAAAAGAGATATTAGGTGCTTAAACTACTGCCTATAAATTACAAAGTGCATAAAATATAAATTTATTAGCAGGGTTTTCCCTCTGGCGCTTTAAAATAAAACAAAAATATTGGGGTGAAAACCCTGATATTTTTTGAATAATAAGTTAGTGAAAACTAACTTAAAATGCGATAATTAAAGGAGATTTTTATGGAAAAGCAAAAACAAAAACCGCTACTTAAAAGGTTGTATGCCTTTGCGGGAAGTTATAAGCACATAACAAATTTTGGCATGGTTTTATCAGGGGTAAGTGCGGTTATGTCGCTTGTGCCAATAATTTTTATTTACGCAGGTGTAAGCGAAATTATTAGAATGTACCCGAATATTACGCTGACAGATAGCGTTGTGGCAAATGCGTGGTTTGCGGTAGGAAGCGCTATTGGTGCAATGGCAGTTTATTTAATAGCGCTTATGTGCACGCATATTGCAGCATACAGAATTGCAAAAAACATGAGAAAAACCGCCCTTAAACATATTATGACATTGCCACTTGGCTTTTTCTCTAATATGGGCAGCGGTAAACTGCGCAGAATAATTAACGATAGCGCAGGAGCCACAGAAACATATCTTGCCCATCAATTGCCCGATTTAGTTGGAGCATACACAACGCCGGTTGCTGTGCTTGTTGTTCTGTTTGTGTTCGATTGGAGGCTTGGGCTTATAAGCCTTCTGCCCCTTGTATTTGCGGCAATATCTATGATGTCGGGAATGGGTAAAGACCAACCCGAGAGGCTAAAACAGTATCAATCGGCGCTTGAAAATATGAACAACGAAGCGACGGAATATGTGCGCGGTATTCCTGTTGTGAAAACATTTAATCAATCGGTGTTTTCATTTGAACGCTTCCACGGTGTGATAAGCACTTATAAAAAATATGTTTCGCAGTATGCATACCGCATGAGAATTCCCATGACTATGTTTCAAGTGTTCCTTGCAAGCACACCGATATTTTTGGTATTGAGCTCTATTTTTATAATAAGCGGCCAAAGTGATATGAAAAGCTTCTTTTTAAGTTTTTTCTTCTACCTTGTTTTTACGCCTATAGCTTCACTGATGCTTATGAAAATAATGTGGGTAATGCAACATTCTATGCTTGCAGGTGATGCACTAGAGCGTATAGAAAATTTGCTAAGTGAAAAGCCTTTAGAAAAGCCGACAGCGCCAAAATCTCCAAAAAACGCTGATATAGAGATGGAAAATATTTGTTTTGCATACCCAAATACTGATAAAAGAGCTGTGGATAATGTAAATATAAGTATAAAACAAGGGCAAACAGTAGCGTTTGTTGGGCCATCGGGCGGCGGAAAAACCACGCTTGCAACGCTTATTCCAAGGTTTTGGGATGCAAACAGCGGCAGTGTGAAAATAGGCGGTGTTGATGTGCGTGATATCGATAACACCGAGCTAATGAAAAACATTTCTTTTGTATTTCAAAACACAAATTTATATAAAGCGAGCATTTTAGAAAATATTCGCGAGGGCAAACCTAATGCAAGCATAGAAGAAGTAAAAAAAGCGCTAAAAGCCGCACAGTGCGAAGATATTATTGCAAAACTGCCCAATGGAATACATACCATATACGGAACAAAAGGCGTGTATTTATCCGGCGGTGAGGCACAGCGCATTGCACTTGCAAGGGCAATGTTGCGCGATGCGCCAATAATTTTGCTCGACGAGGCAACCGCCTTTGCCGACCCTGAAAATGAACATCAAATTCAGCTCGCGTTTAACGAGCTTACAAAAGGCAAAACTGTTTTAATTATAGCGCACAGGCTCTCTACAATTAAAAGTGCCGATGTAATTTATGTAATAGCAAACGGCAAAGTAGCAGAGCAGGGAACCCATGGCGAGCTTATAGAAAAAAACGGACTGTACAGTGAAATGTGGGCGGAATATAACAATGCATTTATTTGGAGTGATAAAAGCTCTAAGGAGGTTATGGCATAATGAAAAAATATTTACAAAAAACTTTTGCACTTACAAAGCTTGGCGCAAGCGAACTGCTAAAGGCAAGTATTATCACCGTATTAATAAATATTGTTATTATGGCGGTTAGCGGTATATCTTACTATTTTATACAAGACACGCTAATGCCTGTTTTAGAAGGCAGTGCGCCTGTATACACAGTTTTAGTTTATATAGCTTATGCAATTTTCATTTTGCTTTTGCTTGCAATTCTCTACTATTTTCAATATAATTTTTGCTATATTTCCGCTTATGAAGAAAGTGCAAATATGCGAATTTCGCTTGCGGAAACACTGCGCAAACTGCCGCTTTCTTTTTTTGGTAAAAGAGATTTAGCAGATTTAACCTCAACTATAATGGGCGATGTTACAATGATGGAAAATGCATTTTCGCATTTTATCCCAGGGTTTATAGGCTCGATAATTTCTACAATAATTATGGGAATTGGTATGTTTGTTTTCGATTGGAGGTTAGCAATTTCCCTAACTTGGGTAATACCTGTTTCGTTTTTATTGTGCGTTGCGAGCAAAAAAGTTCAAGGTTATTTTTTGTTAAAAACAATGGCTATCCAGCTTACATATCTTGATAAAATTCAAGAGTGCCTTGAAAATGTGAAAGATATAAAAGCTAACAACAGAGAAAACGCACATTTAAGTATTATGGATGTGCATTTTGAAAACCATGAAAAAGCGAGCATTAAAGCTGAATTTGTTACAGGTACATTTGTGAATTTATCGCAAATGATACTAAAAGTTGGCATAGCAACTACTATGATATTTGGGGTAACATTGCTTGCTGCAGGTGAAATTTCGCTTTTAACATTCCTTGTGTTTTTGATGATAGCGTCACGAATTTACGACCCATTAGCTGGTGCACTTATAAACCTTGCAGGAATTTTCATCTCGCTGAAAAGTGTTGACCGCATGAAAGAATTTGAAAATACAAACATTCAAACAGGCAAAGAAAGTATAGAGCCAAAAGGCTATGATATTAATTTTGAAGATGTGCGGTTTTCTTACGACACAAGCGAAACTGTGTTAAACGGTGTAACATTCACTGCAAAACAGGGTGAAGTTACAGCGCTGGTGGGGCCATCCGGTGGCGGTAAAAGCACAGCTATGAAACTTGCCGCACGCTTTTGGGATATACAAAACGGTAAAATAACCATAGGAAATGAAGATGTGAACAGCATAGAACCGGAAACACTTCTTAAAGAAATATCTATTGTGTTTCAAGATGTTACGCTTTTTAACAACACCGTTATTGAGAATATTCGCATAGGAAGAAAAGGCGCGAGCGATGATGAGGTTATGCAAGCTGCAAAAAATGCACAGTGCCATGATTTTATTATGAGTATGCCCGAGGGATACAGCACGCTTATAGGGGAAAATGGCTCTAAGCTTTCAGGTGGCGAGAGGCAAAGGTTATCTATAGCGAGGGCGCTTTTAAAAGATGCTCCTATTGTTCTGCTTGATGAGGCAACTTCATCACTTGATATACAAAATGAAAGTGCTGTGCAAAAGGCTGTTTCAAGGCTAACAAAAAACAAGACGGTTATTGTTATAGCTCACAGAATGAGGACTATTGCAGGTGCTAATAAAATTGTGCTTCTTAAAGATGGAAAGGTAGCGGCAGAGGGCACACACAGCGAACTGCTGAAAAAATCTGCTGATTATGAGAATATGATAAAGCTGCAAACCGAGAGCATGAACTGGTCATTATAATAAAAATAATAGCCAAGGGTAGCGAGTTACTACCCTTGGCTATTATTAAAATTAAATGCTATAATGCGGTAAATTGCTGTTTTTGGGCGGTGTAATAAATACTGCTATACAAATTTTTGCAAAGTTCATTTATTGTTAGCTAAAACAGACGCTTCCCCTTGCCATAGAAATTTTTTCAAATTTACGGTGTTGTTTAAAGAAACCTCTACGCCTTCACTTATTAATAAATCTTTTTGCAAGCTTTGGCCAATTACACCAAAAGTTTTTGCAAGCTGCCCTGTAGAACGAATTACCCTGTGGCAAGGCACAGAGGAGTTTTTACAAGCTGCCATGGCATACCCAACAACTCGGCTGCGCCTTGGGTTGCCTGTAATAAATGCTATTTGCCCATAAGTTGATACCTTGCCTTTAGGTATAGCCTTTACAATGGCATATATTTGTTTATACAAATCGCTCATATTAATATTACCGCTCTGTGTTATTTTTTATAGCCGCACTTATGGCATACGCCATGCTCGTCAAGAGCTATGCCGCAAAGCGGACATCTGTCTATATGATTTTCTGTTTTATATTCTGCGCTTGCGGCATTAACGCCACTTGTAAATGTAATTTTAGCTATGTTCAATTTAGTGTGAAGTAAATCGTAAACAATTTTTATAAACCCTTCAACTGTCATAGTTTCTTTTGTAACTACCAAACGGCAATCGGGGTAGGCGGTGGCAAGCTCTGTTTTAAAGGCTTCGCCTTTCATTTTGTTTTGCGGTGTTCCGTCTTTTACGCCTGTTTCTTCATATACTTTTAATATTGCAGGCAGTAGGGGGTCATCTTCTCTTAAAACTAAGGCATGGTCGAAGTTTTTCAAAAGCTCCCACGCTGTTTTTTGAATTTCATTACATGGGAAAACCATGTTTACACCGGCGTTAACGGTATCTTCAACTTCAATTGTTAAAATTCCTGTGTGACCATGCAAATATTGTGCCTCGCCTTTAAAGCCGTAAAATCTGTGTGCATATTGTAAATCTAATGTAGCTATACTCCTCATAATAATCTCCTTGTTCTTGTAAACACATATTATATGTTTTGGTGTGTAAAAGAAAATTTATTGATGTGATGTCAATAAACACTCTAATATCTTATTGATATTATATATCAATAAAGTTTGGATGTCAATAGTGAATTTAACTAAATATATAATTTTATTTAACTTAAAACGTAAAAATAGTTTAATTTGTCAAGTATGTTTGTTCTTTTTGTAAAAAATTTGCTTATATTTATTTATTTTTATGATATGTACTTTTGTTGCAAACATCGAATTATAGGGCTGTTGAAAAGTAGTCAATAAATTACAGCAAAGTAATCAAAATTGTATATACTTTAAAAATTTTAAGTTTTTTTTTGTTGTTTATGCTCAAATTTTCGGTGTTATGAATAAAAATAGAATAAAAGATAGGTAGTTAGTGCTAATTGACATGTGAAAGCTTACTGGATATAATTTTGTAAGGCGAATGGCACTAGCCATATTGGGTTTCTTACATAATGCTTTCGATATAAAAATTTTTGCTATAATTTGGAACACTATATTGCTGATTTAACATTTTGTATGGATTTGTACATTTGTATTATCAGGCTATATTTTTAGAGTTAATCTTTGATATTGCCTGTTTAATAAATATTTTTTTAAAAGAGTGAATTTAATTATTTCGCTCGCAACACAAGGAGGATATCATGAAACAAAGAGCAAAATCTCCCAAATTTTGGATGTGCCTCGCACTACTATTATGCTTTATAAGTGCATTAGGTGCAAGCATAGTTCAATCAAACTTCGGTGATGTTACAGTTAAAGATTTGCGGTTTGAAACTGAATCCGGAGTACAGATGAGCGCATTACTTTTGGTTCCCGACACAGCAAGTGCTGAAAACCCTGCGCCTGCTATTATAACAAGCCACGGCTGGTATAATAACAGAGAAATGCAAGATTTAAACTATGTTGAATATGCAAGAAGGGGCTATGTTGTGCTGTCAATAGATATGTATGGACATGGCAACTCAGATAATATTCCTGCCGGCTCATGGTGGCAACCGGAATACGGCGCAAATGGTATGTATGATGCTGTGAAAATGATAGCCGATTTACCTTACGTAGACGCATCAAAAATAGGCGTTACAGGCCACTCTAACGGCGCTCGAGCAAGTAGAGTTGCAATTGGCCTTGACAATGAGCAAGAGGAACAACTTATTGCAGCGGCATTATTTGTATCAAACGACGCAGATTATGTAGATGAGAATGGCGAGTTTGTAGATGTTTACGGCGCAAGAGATATTGGCGTTGTTGCTTGCCAATATGACGAATTCTTCCACCGTGTGGCACAGGAAGATGGCAGCAGAACTGCTCCAAGAGATTATATTCATCAAGCTACCGCTCAATCGTTCTTGCACTTTGGGCAAAACCCTGAAGGGTTAGAAGCTCGAGAACCATACACAATATATGAAGAACAAATTGATGGTGAAACAGCAACACGCGTAATTTATAACCCTAACCAAATTCATCCTTGGGCGCATTTTTCAGCAACTGTTGTTACCAGCAGTGTAGAATTTTTTGAGAATGCATTTGGTGCACCAAACCCAATTGACGCTTCAAACCAAATTTGGCAAGTTAAAACAGCATTTAACACCCTTGGCCTTGTTGGATTTTTCATGTTTATAGTTAGCGTTACAAAAGTGCTTGTTGGAACTGCTGTTTTTGCATCACTTAAATCTAAAGAAGAAGTTAAACCACAACCTGCGCTTACAGGTAAATCTAAAACTTGGTTTATTATTAGTAGTATACTTGCGGTTGCTTTTAGTTTTGTTGTGTATATGTTTGGCTACAGTATACTAGCTCCAAACATGCCGTCATTTGTAACTCAATCGCCACCGTTTTTCATTGGTGTTTGGGCGGCACTTTGTGGTATATTCGGCATAATTCTTGTTGCTATCGGCGCGAAAGTTACAGGCGTGAAAATGGACACTGTAGCAAATGGCGTGAAAATGGATACAAAGAAAATATGCAAAACAATTGCATTGGGTTTAACTGTAGTTGCTTTATCTTACAGCATAGTATTTGCGGCAGATTATTTCTTCAAAGCAGATTTTCGCATTTGGGTAATAGCAATTAAAGCTTTCACAGTAGATAAATTGCCTATTATTCTTTGCTATGCACCGCTGTTCTTAATTTACTATGTATTAAATTCAGTAGTTACAAACAGCTATAATTACTTTGAAATGGGTAAAAAATCTTGGCTTAATACTGCGGTAAATGCATTTTTCAATGCATTGCCAAGCGCATTAATGATAATTGTAATGTATGGTTGTTTTTATGCAACAGGCCATTTGCCAAACTATTTCTTCCCAACATTCGGCGGAAGTATCATAGGTATTTGGTTGTTCCCAATAGTTATTTACTTACCTCTTTACGCAGTAATATCGCGTAAAATTTTCAAAGCTACACGTAACCCATATTTGCCCGGTATAATAATGGGCTTACTTGTTGCAATAATTAGTTGTACAAATACATTAACACAATTATAATAAGGAATATATAAGTGTTTAAACTACTGAATAGAAATTGTTTTTGTTATGTGATAATAAAAGATAGCAGATAAAAGCTAAATTAAAACGCAGTGTGAATAATAGTATTCACACTGCGTTTTTTAGTTTTGCGCCACTTTTTGAAGAAAGTGTTTATAAATTAAATTTATTTTTTGTCTTCAACTGTTTTTTTGCGCATTTTCTTTGTTGCGATAAATGCTGCACCACCTGCCGCTGCAATTAATACTAATAGCCATGGCCAGTATGCTGCGCTTTGCTCTTCGGGCATTGCTGTTGTTGGAAGCTGTGTATCGCCAATGTCCGTAGTTTGTGTTTCTTGCTCTGCCTCGGGCTGTGCTGTTTGCGGTGTTGGTGTTGGGTCAATTGTTGTTTCGGTTTCGCCTGCATCTTCGTTGTCATCTGCTACGGGTGCTATAGGTGCTATAGGTGCTACAGGTGCAGCAGCAGCTGCTACCGGTGCAGCATCGGTAGGTGCAGGTGTAGTATCGGTAGGCGCAGGAGTAGGTGCTGGTGTAGGAGTAGGAGTAGGTGTAGGTGTAGGTGTAGAAACTGCATTAACTGTTAAATCGCCGTGGTTTACTGTTATATTATAATTGGTTTTTGAGATTGTATAAACAGTTCCATCGGTAGATTCGCCTGCATTTGGGCTGTAAGCAGAGCCTCTTTTCTCCATTTGTAAACCTAAAGCTGCACTGTGAGTTGCTACGGTGTTTGCAAGGCTTGCATCATAGGCAAACTCAATTGTGCCAAAATTAACTGTGTATTTGCTTGGGTCGATGATGCCAAGTGTTGTTAGTTGGGTATCAAGTTGAGTATAAATATCAGCATTTGCATCTGAAATTTGCTGTGCACTTAGTGCTGTGCCTTGTGTTGTTGTAAAGCTTGGAACATTAATTGTAAGGTCTATTGGTAATACATCAACTTGTACAGTGCCTGTAATTTCGCCTGTGTAGTTTTTATTTGTTGGGGTTACTCTGTACTGAACGGCGGTAGAATCTTCAGCGTTCCTTATGCTCGGGAATGCTTCGCTCCATGAATTGCCGTCTGTGCTGTATTCAACTTCATATTTTGTATATGCGTTGCCGTTTTTTAGCCTTGAAACTGTAAGGTTAATATCGCTTTCCTCTACTGCATTTCTATCATATCTTGTTGCGGTAAAGTTTGTTGTAACGCTAAATACTTTGCTGAAATCGTCTTCGTTGATATCTACTTGCTCAAGAGTAATTGGCTGTGTAATATTTTTAAGCAGCTGTTTAACATCGCTTTTTGTGTCTACACTTGCGCCGCTTGGGCCTTTTACTAATAGCCAGTGTGAGAAGTTATCTTCGCTTGTGGTAGGCACATTGTAAGCTGAATTTTCACCATGTTCAACTGCCTCATTGCGAACTTTTCCGTTAGCTTTAAATACTTTAACGGTATGTTCAATATATGCATAAAGGTTAGTGTCCCCTAAAACTCTTGTATTGCCTGAAAGTTTTTTACCGCCTTCGTCAACCCATTTGAAGGAAGAACCGCTGGCGTCTAAAGTAACACTGCCGCCGTTTGCAGCGTAGTAGCCACCGTGGCTGCCTAATTTGTTGTTTGTTAGGTGCTCTTCAAGAAGCAATGCATCGCTATTATAAGTGTCGTAGTAAAATGCTTTTGCGCTAAGTTCTAAATTAAATACTGTTGAGCCGTCTGCTTTTATAAGTTTAACTGTTGAAGTATTTATAATGCTTCTTCCGCCAAATACTTTGTTTTTAGTATCGTAATTACCGGCTAAAAGGTCTTTTACAAAATCTGTATCTGCGGCATCAAATGCTGAGCCTATAACAGCTCTGCCTGTGTCTGTTTTAGAAACTTCATTGCCGTCTACGTTTGTGTATGAAATGTTTATTTCGTATTTAGCTTGTTTGTGTAGTTCAGTATAAACAAACATAATTTCTTTGTTTACTTCTGCGTTAATTACTATATTGTTAGATGAAATATTAACTTTTGTGCCATCAACAAGAACTTTTTTGAACTCATAATTTGTAATATCAATATAATATTCTGTAGCATATTGGTTTTCATTGTTGCTTCTTGTAATTGAAGGCGCTGTGGGTATTTCTATATAGTCGCCGTTTTCATCTTCATAAACATATTTTACATCGTAAACATATTTATCGCTGGCTGATTTATAATTAATTGTAGCAATAGTGTTAATTTCTGTAGACGATTCGAATACGCTTGCAATATCTTCTTTAGTTAATTCGTCGCCATCTGCAAAGCTTGCATAGCCATCTTTGATGCTGCTGCTTTCAACTGCATAAGTGTTTTTAGAATTCCAACCTGCATTTGAAACAAGCTCGAAAGAAGTAAGAGTATTGCCTAAAACATTTTGTTCGCTTAAAATGTCGCCCTCTGATACTAAATGGTAAGTTATGTGTGTAGCTTTTACCTCACCTTTATTATTCAATAAATTGTGCTCAACTGCATAGTATGATTCAATAGCAGCATCGTCATTGCTCTCGTTTATGCTGAACGCTATTGTTATTACTAATGGGTTTTCTAAGGTGTGTGTTGCTGAACTAAATTCATTAATTGTTAAGGCATGGTTTGCGGTTTCTGTTTTGTTATAGCTATAACCTTTAGGTTTAGCTTCATCTGAAAGGGCTTTATAATCAATGCTATCGCCATCTTTCGCTGTGCCTTTTACAGTTTTGGTTATATCTTGATAATAAGTGCTGTTGCCGTTTTCGTCTTCGTTTTCAAGCAGAACTTTTATTGTATAGTGAGCAGCACCTGTGTTTTCAACATATTCTACTTCTTTAACAAAACCGTCTGCTTGGCTGTTAGACATTGTAAATGATGTTTCGGTTGGGTTTTTTAGTGTATAACCGCTTATTGTAGGGAATGTAATTATTTGGCTAACATCGCCCTCTTTAGGCAATTCCAATTCAGTTGCAGGGTAAATTACATCGCCTTTGTCATCAATATATTTAATTTTATATGTGTTTACAAGGTTATCTGAAATTGGCTTGTTATATACAGCTGTTAGTGTTACTGATTTTTTGCCATCTTCACCGCTGTTATAAAAAGCTGCTATATCAAAAGATTCAGCATTGCTTAAATTGTAAGAGCCTTCTACTTTCCAACCAACAAAAACATAACTTGTGTTTTCGGTGTGAACAAGGCTGGTTGCGCCTGCTGCAGGGTATATAACTGTATCGCCTGTATCAAAAGAAACTGTGTACTTAGATTTTGATTCGCCGCCAATATTAGTGAAAGTTACATCTAATTCATATTCATAAACAGGGGTTTCAGAGAGTGGGTTTATACTGAAATTACCTGCTGTTAGGCCGCCCACTTCGCCCGCTGCTGCGGTTGTGGGTGTAGTAGTAGCTTTTGTGAAAACAGGGTAAAGTGTAACATCGCCTGTTTGTGAAGCTGCAAAGTTAACACTTGTTCCGTTTTCATAAGCCCAGCCTGACATATTAAAGCCAATAGGAACAGTTACGTTAGGGCTCTCGCTCATAACAATAGCTTGGTTTAAAGTTTTAGTATTTAAAATCTCAACAGCTGTTGCATCGCCATAAGGTGCACTCATATAAATTACATTATATTCAGCAGGTGCAGGAGCAGGTGTGCTGT
>CAYJPD010000056.1:4730-13424 GCA_964371975.1 uncultured Bacteroides sp. | reverse complement strand
CATTATTTACAAATAGTATAAAAAAGGCACATGTGGCACATTTTAAGCCGCAATACGCTGAGGATTATTTGCGCTCGTGCAATTATATATGCCATTTAGCCGCAGTTGAAAGGCAGCTTTTTGAGGAATTGGGCGGCTTTAACGCTGATTTTGACGGCGCGCAAGACCACGATTTGTTCTTGCGCCTTTGTGAGGTAACAGCGCCTATACATATACCCTCTGTATTATATTACTGGCGAGTGCATGAAAATTCAACCTCAAGCGGCACAGGTGCTAAACCTTATGTTATTGAGGCCGGTAAAAAAGCCGTTAGCGAGCATTTAAGGCGCACAGGTAAAAGCGCAAGCGTTAAAGACGGCATGTTCCCCGGCACTTATAAAGTTGAGTACGATTTAGACAATATGCCGCTTGTAAGCATAATAATTCCCAATAAAGACCATATTGATGATTTGGATAAAGCGCTTACTTCTGTTTTTCAAAAAACAACATACAAAAATTATGAAATAATAATTGCTGAAAATAATTCTGAATTGAATAGCACATTTGATTATTATAACAATTTGGAGAAAAATAGAAGTAATATACAAATAGTATATTATAAAGGCGGGTTTAATTTCTCGGCAATTAATAATTTTGCAAGGAAATATGCAAATGGAGAATTATTGCTTTTTTTAAATAATGATGTGCAAATAATTAATGGCGAATGGCTTTATGAAATGGTGCAGTTATGCGTGCAAGAGCATGTGGGAATTGTTGGTGCAAAACTGCTTTATGACGATAACACCTTGCAACATGCAGGGATAATAACAGGGCTTGGAGGCTTTGCCGGCCACAGCCATAAATATGCAAAAAGCACAGGTAGCGGCTATATGTTTAGGGTTGCAACAGTGCAAAATTTTAGCGGAGTAACCGCCGCCTGTATGCTTACTAAGGCAAAAACATTTGATGAAGCAAACGGCTTTGACGAGCAGTTTGAAGTGGCGTTCAACGATGTGGATTTTTGCTTGCGGGTATTAAACAGCGGCAAAAACATACTATATACGCCTTATGCACAATTGTACCATTTTGAGAGCAAGAGCCGAGGCCTGGATGAGAGGGATAAGCAAAAAAAAGTGCGCTTTAACAGCGAGCAAGCGCTTTTAAAGCAGCGCTATGGAGAAGCCCTTGTAAATGACGCTTTTTACAATATAAATTTAACGCTCGACAGTGAAGATTTCGCCGAAGCCGCGGCATTGCCTGTTTACAAAAATGAGTTTTAGGGTTTATTTTTATTTACATTTCTTCTGCTTTTACGCTGAAAACCAGAGCGACTAATTAAGCCAAACCATTAAAGCAAACAAAAGCCCAAAGCACAAGCCTTGCTAAAAGCATAAAAAGGCTAAGCCTAAATATTACAAAAAAAGCTATCTCTTTTGCTGCTTTTCATACTGAAAAACAGCAAAAGCCACATAACTTGAAATGTAAAGCAAGCAATAAAACTTGCTATTATTTTAATATTTTTGAATTCAGAAAAAGCTAAAAGCGGAGGAAAACATGTATAAAACAAATGTTGGCAAGCCATTGCCATTTGAAGAAAATGAGAATTTCAGGGAGCTTGGCGGATATAGGAATAAAGACGGGAAAATTGTTAAAGGCGGCGTGTTTTTTCGCTCGGGTATGCTTGGCTCAATAAAGTCTGAGAGCGATATTAGCCTGTTTAATTCGCTCGGTATAAAGGCGATTATTGACTTTAGAAGCGAAAACGAGCGTGAGTATAATCCCGAACCCATTTTTGAGGGCATTAAACAAATTGCACAAAATGCAATGCTTGATGAAAACGGCAACGAAGTAAATTTTGACATGAAAGCTATTTTTGAAGAGAACAAATGGGAGCTGGCAGGCATGGCGAAAAACGGAATTAAACATTATAGCCTTATGCCGTTTAACAATAATGCATATAAGCTTTTATTTGGCTTTATAAGTAAAAACGAAGTGCCTCTTTTGTTTCATTGCACAGCAGGAAAAGACAGAACCGGTGTTGCAGCCGCGCTTATTTTAAGGGCGCTTGGTGTAAGCGACGAGGTTATACTTGAAGATTATATGCTAACAAATATTTATAGAGATAAAACGCGCGCAATGTTTACTGAAAGAGTTGCGCCTACATTAAAAGATAAAAACATAAGCGAAATTGTTCAATCTGTTTTAGGCGTTGAGAAAAAATTATTACTAAGCGCATTAAATGCAATTGATGAAAAATACAGCGATTTCAGCGATTACCTTGAAAAAGAATGTGATTTTACAAAGCAAATGCAACAAGAAATGAAAGCGAAATATTTAGTGGATTAATAAATAGTTTTAAAGGAGAATAATTATGTCAACACCGCACATTAATGCAAACAAAGGCGATTTTGCAAAAACAATTTTGATGCCCGGAGACCCTCTTCGCGCTAAATTCATAGCGCAAACATTCCTTGAAAACGTTAAAGAAGTTACAAATGTGCGCTCTATGCTCGGCTTTACAGGCACATATAAGGGCGAGAAAGTCTCTGTTATGGGCAGTGGCATGGGCATGCCGTCTATGGGCATTTATTCTTACGAGCTATATGCAAAATATGATGTTGAAAATATAATTCGCGTGGGCTCGGCAGGCTCTTATAGCGAGAGTGCTAAAATATTTGACGTTATTATTGCAAATGCAGCATATAGCGATAGCAATTATGCATATATTCAGGGCAAGCGCGAGGAAGATATTATTTACCCAAGCGCAAGCTTAAACGAGAAATTAAAAAAGAGCGCTAAGAATTTAAACAAGCCATTTATTGAGGGCGTTTTGCATTCAAGCGACGTTTTCTACAGGCAAGATACCACACCTTATTGGCAAAAACTGCGCGATGAAAAAAAATGTGTAGCGGTTGAAATGGAGAGTTTTGCTTTGTTTCATAACGCAAGCGTTCTTAATAAAAATGCGGCGTGTATTGTTACAATTAGTGATAGTTTTATAACACATAAAGAAACAACATCGCAAGAGCGCGAAAAAAGCTTTACAGATATGATGGAAATAGCACTTGGAACTGTTTTAGTGTAATATCGGGGGTTAATATGCAAGATGAAAAGCTTATAGAATTAGCTATGATATCGCAAAAAAATGCTTATGCGCCCTATTCAAACTTTTATGTTGGCGCAGCACTTTTAGCAAAAAGCGGTAAAGTTTACACAGGCTGCAATATTGAAAGCGCGGCATACTCGCCAACAAATTGCGCAGAGCGCACAGCGCTTTTTAAGGCTGTTAGCGAAGGCGAAAGGCAGTTTTCGGCAATAGCTATTGTAGGCGCAAAAAACGGCATTAACACAAATGGTGCGCCTTGTGCGCCCTGCGGTGTTTGCCGCCAAATGCTTTTTGAGTTTTGCAATGAAGACTTAGTAGTTTTAATGGCAAACAGCAAAAGCGATTACATAAAAACAACTTTAGGCGAGCTTTTACCCTTTGCTTTTGGCCCTAATAATTTAAGCGATTAGCCGCCGTTTTTCTGCATAAACATTTTTTATTTGCATTGTTTTTTTCTGTGGTATACTTTTATAGATATTATTCATATAGCTAAAGGAGCAAATTGTGAAATATGTAAAGCATCCTCCTAAGACAGATTTGAAATTAAAAGAAAAACTTGAAAATGAAGGATGGATAAAAATAAGCGAACCTAAAAACTTGCCACTTGCAATTTTATTTTCATATCCTTTTATGATTGCTTTATTGGCAATTATTATTTTTCTGGGATACTTTTTTAACCCTGAAATATTTAATGCATTCACAGGCGATACAATTTCTTTTAATATTGGCCTTGATGTTAATACAATAGTGTTTATTGTGGTTATTTTGGTTTATGCAATTTTGCACGAATTTATTCACGGGGCATTTATTCCAAATGTTTTAAATTCAGATAAAACATTTTGGGGTTTTAATGGTTTATTTGGATTTGTCTATACTTATGAGTCAATGAAAAAAGGGCGATTTATCATTATATCTTGTATGCCATTTGTTTTACTTTCTTTATTGCCATTACCTCTTTTTCATTTGCTTGGCCTGCTTAACGGGTATACATTTTTGCTGTTTTTAATTAACGCAGGCGGTTGTTGTATTGATTTTTTAAATATTGCGTTAATTGCATTTCAAGTGAAGCGAAACAGAAAAATTATCAACAATGGATTTGAAACATATTATAGCCCCGAATGAATTATAAATAGTATAGAATAAACTAAACCTACCAATATCAATTTTTGATATTGGTAGGTTCTTTCTTTACCGGTAGACGCATGTATGCAAATTACATTTTTAGTTTAATTTATTTTTTAAACCTATCCGGGCTATTCATTAATTAATTTAAAGCTAAATTCTTTCACTGTGTTAAGGCTTTCTTCGTTTAGCTCGTAAATTTCTTCGCCATAGTTAGAGTAATCGCCCGGCAGGGCGGCGGCGTTATATGTTGGTTGCTGTCTGTCTAAAAACTGCCAAATGCGCTTAAAGCTTGCAAGCTCGCTTGCGGAAATATTTGTGGCAATTTTTGTGCTGTTCTTCGTTATGAAATCACTTAAAGTTGTGCTAAGTTTTCCGTGCCCTGCTGATAAAAACAGCGAATATCCAAGCGCGCGCATTTCATATTCGTTTTGCTTTGCAAATGCGCCCTCGCTTAGAATTTGAGCGAAAAAGCGTGGCGTTAAAACTTGTGTTTGCGCTTCGCTTTGTGTTATGCCAAGTGCGCCAAGGCTGTCTTCGCTTGCATATTGCGAAACACGCATGGTTATATTGCCAAAAGCTTCTGCCGTTTCCCACAGCAGCTGCGCTGAGGTGAATATATATTTATCCACTTCTATCATAAGCGTTTCGCTTATAACGCTTGCCGCTTGCGAGGGCCCTGCAATGCGTGTTGCCTCTTTTAATGTTATAGGCTGTTTGTTTTGCACCATAACCGTTTCGGGCGGCATACAAAGAATAGAAACTGTGTTCTCGTAAGCGTTGAAGCTTATTAGCATATAACTGCTTGCACTTTGAACATCACCCTCGCCAACTAAAACAAGCACTGTTTTTGTATCGCTGAACACGGGCTGTGCCATATAAACCTCGGGTTGGTTTTCGCTTGCATACAGCGTTTTACTTTTAACAACGCTAAAATAGTAAGCCGTGCCGTAAACAGGGATAACGGCTATTAATGTAATTATAAAACTTAAAAAAAATACTTTAACCTTGCCCATTTATATCTCCGTTCATGGTTTTGGGCGCTAATATATAAAAACTGCTTTAATCGTTTTTACTGCCCCATAGCTTTATTTAATAAAGATATAAATAAGTGTTGCCTTTTAATAGGTTTTTATACAAATAAATTTTGCTCCATGCTTAAAACATCGTCATTTTGCGGTTCTTTAGCTTGTTTTTGCTTTAACCTGAATTGCCCCGGCGATATCCCCACGCTTTTTTTAAACACTTTGCAAAAGTAATTTGCGCAGGAAAAACCACAAAGGGACGCTATTGTTTCAAGGCTGTAATCACTTTGAGCCAAAAATTGCTTTGAACTTTCAAGTTTAATATTCGTTAAATATGCACCTGGCGATGTGCCCATGTTTTTAGAAAACTCCCTAACTAAATGGTTTTTGCTAACGCCCATATTATCGCTCAATTCTTCAATGCCGTAAAGCTGCGAATAATTTTTTTGCATATGCAATGCAGCTTGGCTAACTAAAGCCGGCATTGCAGGCTTTAGGCTATCTTCATTGGCGTTTGCAAGCTTACAAACAAGCTCGAACGCTTTTTCGCTTTGCGTTTGTTTATCATAATCGCTATAAGCCTTTACAACATTTTGCAGTGCAAATTTTGCACCCTTGCAATGCCTTTCGCTTGTTACAACAGGCTCTTGCAAGCCGCTTGCAGCTTTTTGCGCCGCAATACCGCTTATCCCAACGCAAAAAAGCGTGCAATCGGGCGCAGGCGTTATAACAATATCGCCGCGCGCTATTAAAATATTAAGCTCGCCCGTTAGTAAACTTTCCTCGCCGCTTGCGCTTATAAGTGCACTGCCCTCGTTTAAAAAAACGATTGTACACTCAGCGCCGCTTGCTTTAATTATATTAGTTTCACTTTGAGCATTAATGCAAAATTCAACGCTAATTATTTCCAAACTGTTAAATATCAAAAATATACACTCCACATCAATATTTTACTATTTATTTTGTGCTTATTACCTGTTATTATTATATTATTAATAAGATAACTCGTCAAGAGTATCAATAAAATACACAGGAGGCATAAAAATGGCAAGTATTAGTTTAAAAGAAATTTATAAAATTTACCCGGGCGACGTTACTGCTGTTAGCGATTTCAACCTTGAAATTGAAGACAAAGAGTTCGTTATTTTGGTAGGCCCATCAGGCTGTGGTAAATCTACAACTCTACGTATGATTGCAGGCCTTGAAGAGATATCTAAGGGTGAGCTTTACATAGGCGACCGCCTTGTGAACGACGTTCCCCCTAAAGACAGAGATATAGCAATGGTTTTCCAAAACTATGCGCTTTACCCTCACATGACAGTTTACAAAAACATGGCTTTCGGTTTAGAGCTTCGCAAAACACCTAAAGATGAAATTGAGAAACGCGTGCGTGAAGCAGCTAAAATTCTTGATATAGAGCATTTGCTCGACCGCAAACCAAAAGCACTATCAGGCGGCCAACGCCAACGTGTTGCTTTAGGGCGCGCTATGGTTCGTAACCCTGCTGTTTTCCTATTGGACGAGCCACTATCTAACCTTGATGCTAAACTTCGTACAGCTATGCGCACAGAGATTATCAAGCTTCACCAAAAACTTGGCACAACATTTATTTATGTTACACATGACCAAACAGAAGCTATGACAATGGGCGACCGCATTGTTGTTATGAAAGACGGCTTTATTCAACAAGTGGATACACCTCAAAACTTATACGATAACCCTTGCAATATGTTCGTTGCGGGCTTTATCGGCAGCCCACAAATGAACCTTGTAGATGCTACATTAGTTAAAGAAGACGGCAAATATTATGTTGATTTAGAGGGCGACAAACTTCTAATAGACGAGAGCAAAGTTAACGAAGAGATGGAAAAATACATCGGCAAAAAAGTTAAAGCAGGCATACGCCCTGAAGATATTAAAGATGACGATGAATTTTTAGCAAAGAACCCTAACTCTATAATAACAGCTAATGTTGAAGTTAGCGAGCTAATGGGTAGTGAAATTTACTTGTACTTAACATATAAAGAGTACAAATTAACAGCTCGTGTATTGCCTACAAGCACAGCTAAAAACGGCAACGACGTTAAAGTTGCTATTAACACTAAAAAATTACACTTGTTTGACCCTGAAACAGAACTTGCAATAATGAACTAATTGCACTATGCAATAAAGAGCAGTGGCTTAATAAAGCCGCTGCTCTATTTTTTTTGCGCTGTTTGGTTTTAGGCGCAAATTGCTATAATTGCATAAGGCAAAAACGTAAAAAAAGTGCAATAGCTTTTTAAGCTACTGCACTTTTTAATAATAAATTCAGTAAAATTAAGTAATACACAAACACATTAAAGGCATTAGCCGTTAGCGTTTATGAGCGTTGGGCGAATTACATACTGCTCGCTGTAAATTTCGTCTGTACCGTCTTCGTAAAATGTTACATCAAGCGTAATAGTGTAATCGCTGCCTGCAACTGTTCCTTCCTCTTTGCATGTGAATGACATTGTTGTGCCCATATAAAAGCCTTGTGCATGAACAGGATACGCACCCGGTGGGTCGTCGTTTTCATACTCGCGCATTAAAATGCCGTTTGTTGCATCAATAGTGTAAGTTGCAACATAATCATCGGTGGTAATTTTAACTTCACTTTCCGATATTATATCTATGCCTTTTGCGAAGCGCAAATCGTCTATCAATTCAACTGTAGCTTCAGCTGCTATAATTTCCACTTGCGCAATATCTGCAATTTCTGTTTCAACGCGCATAATTTGCACAAAAATAGCGGTTATAAATGTTAGTATAATTCCCAAAACAGCAAGAACAATAACCATTTCAATAAGGGTGAAACCTTTATTATTGCCGCTTTTATTAAATAGTTTCAAGCTGACGAGCGCTCCTTTCCTATAAATTTTCGCTTAAATTAAGGCTGGGTGTAAAAATAAATCATGCTGTTTTGTGATATAAGCTTGCCCCCGTGTGATATTGTAACATCATCTGGTGGTGTTGCAAGCGGCGGCGTTGTTTCGCTAACTTCAAGCGTAATGCTAACGCTTATATCGCTAATAACAGCGTCTGGGTGTGGCGCTGTGGGCGATGCCGCAGTGCTTAGCATTATATTAGCCGTTTCTTGCGCTGTGTCTGCCAGGCGCTGGGTGGTTCTAATACCGTTTGTTGCAGATGTAATTATCATAGTTACACCAACAATAAGGAATGTGAAAAGCATAATAGATATAATAGTTTCTATAAGCATTTCGCCTTTTTTATTTAAAAGCGCATTAGTTATTTTATTGTGTAAGTTTTTCATACTCTACCAATGCCCACTTTCCGTAAGTTGTAACGCCGCTAGTTTCATCATATTCAGCAGCAGTATCAAGTTTAAAGCTCATGCGATATATTGCTTTTTCTGCAAGGTTTTCTTGATTTTCGTCGTTCAAGTTAATATTTGCATCTACCACTATAAAGCCTGTTACA
>CAYJPD010000056.1:0-4630 GCA_964371975.1 uncultured Bacteroides sp. | reverse complement strand
TTTTCACCGCTGCCGTTTTCGCCACTGCCATTTTCACCGCTGCTGCCCTCGTTATTGCTTTCAGCGCCACTGCCGCTGCTTGAACCTTCGGGCTGTTTTAACACGCCTGATTCGTTTTCTTGTGGCGGTATACTTTGCACAGGTTGCTCGTTATCCCCGTTTAATGAAGCAGTCTCTGGTGCAGGAGCAGGTGCAGGTGAGGGTGAAGGTGCAGGTAACGCTTCTATTGTAACTTGCCCTGTTTTTGCAAATACATTATTTACAACCGGCACTGTGCCGTTATAAACATAGGTGCTGTAATTTGTTTCAAAATTATATGTATCACCGTTGCCGTAATAAGTTAAAATGTAAATAAGTTTTGCAGGCTCTGTTTCGCTAGGCGTAATACCTTTTATTTCAAGCGTTATTGTGCGATCTCCGTTATATATTATAGTGTGGTTAGTAGCTGTAGGATCAACAAAGGTACCGCCAACAAGTAATTTCAAAGAGCTGTCATCTAAGTTAAAGCCGGCGGGTATAGTATGCGTTATAGTTCCCTTTTGGCTGTAGCCGGTTGCGTTTGTTGTGCTAATAATTGCTTCAACATTAAGTTCATCTTCTGGTGATAGATTTGCTATTGTTGTAGGCGCACTATCGCCGTTAAATGTAGTTGCAATTGAAGTTTCGGGCTGAATATATAGCTTATCACTTGTGAGCGTTGCTACTTTTTCTGCGCCGCCAACTGTAATGCCTAAACTTGCCTGCATGGCAATGTGGTAGTAGGCGGTTGGAATAGGTGTCGCATTGCCGCTTGTATCTGTAAAGTTAGCATTTGTAAATTCGTTTTTAGCTGTTAAATTAAATGTAAAGCTAATTTTTTGATTTACGGCAAGGGTAGTATAAGTGACGTTAGTATAAGCCGACATATCAATTGTTAAAACATTGCTTCTAGCATCAAAAGCATAATCTGCGCTGCCTTGCGGTGTGCCCGAATTGTCTTTTACACTTACAGGGTTTGAAGCAGAATCAAATGCGGTAGTATCAATATAATCTGCATAACTGCCAAAGCCTATTTCAAGCGTAGTTAACTCGCTTAAATTAATAGGGCTTGCGGTTGTGTTAGTAATTTCAAGCGTTACAGGTACGCTTACCGCTGTGTCGGTAACAAAGCCTGTTGTTGCGGCTGTTGCGCTATCGCCATATAAAAGCCTTGCGCTGAAAATGTCCTCTTCCTGTGCTACTGTGCCCGTGCCTGTAAATGTTGTGTGCTGTTTTGGGCGGTTAGCCGCATAAGGTGCATCTGTCACTGCTATAACAGTAGCATTAGGTGTTGGGTATGCGCTACCTGTTTGTAGTGTCCAGCCGCTTAATTGGCCGTTTCCAAAGGCTGAAAGCCAGCCGAGCTCTATATTTTCGCTTGGTAAGGCTACAAGCGCATTTGCTGTAGCACCTGTAGGTATTACAGTAAGCGAAGCATCGCTATTATAGGCGAAAGCTTTAAAATTAGTGTTATCGCTTGAATAATAGCTTCCTGAAAGGTAAATATTATTCTGCAAAGTAGTAAAGCCCTCGGCTTTTGTGCCCATTAACGGGTAGCTCTCATCAGGGTTTGTATCCGCATCGGTATCCATACTTGGTGCAAGCGCAAGGTAGAGGGTATCGTTTATTGTAGCCGTGTCGTTAACTGTATTGCCTGAAGATATTTCTTCACCATTAACTATACCGCCAACTATGCCGCCTATTGAATAACGTGGGTTTGTGCCTGTTAGCGCAGTTGTGCCATAGCTAATAGGCGCTACAGGTATGCCTGTTGTATCATCTTGCCCATTGTGCACAAAGTAGCTGTCTTCAATTAGGCTTTCTGTACCTGTTGCTATGCCCACAAGGCCGCCAACAAAGTTATCAAGAGCAGTAACACTTGTGTTTACAGCACCCGAATTTCTAAGCGTGCCGCTATTGCTACCAATAATGCCGCCTGCGCCATAACTTAGTATACCATCTGTGGCGGGCGAGGCTACCTCGTCACGCTTTACGCTTGAATTTAAAATAACAGCATTATCTATAGTGCCGCTGTTTAAGGCAACTACGCCGCCTACATTTGTTGGGCGGTAATACACATCAGTATCGCCTGAGTTATCTATGTATAAGCTTGCCTCTATTTCACAGCTTTCAACCGTAGCATTTGTAACTTTGCCTGCATTTGTGGCAACTACTGCCGCGGCTGTTCCTCTACCTGTTGCGCTTATAGTAGAGCTTTTAACCGTTACGCTCGTAATTTCGCCTGCATTTGTGGCAACTACTGCCGCTGCCATTGCGCTACCTGTTGCGGTTATATTAAAGTTATCTATTACTAAATTTTTAATAACTGCAGCGTCGCCTGTTTGCGCAAATAAAGCGGTATTATCTGCGGAACTTGCTGTATAATTGCTTATGGTATGGTCGCCGCCGTCATAATTTGCGTTAAATGCGCTTGTTATTGCGGCAACACTTCCGCTAATGTTAAGGCCCGAGCCTCCTAAGCTATCTGCTGTTGCATATTTTAAGTTCGAGTAATAAATTATGGGGTCTACTGCTGAATAAAACCACGTTGTGGACTCAGTCCACGTGGGTTCGGTTCCATTATAATTAGATAAATTTAGGTTTAATTCTTGCGTGAAGTTTGAATTAACAGATTCAGAGCCTGTATAATAACCGATATTATTCAAATGCCTTGCTGTGCGCACTGAATAAGTCATATCATCGGCGTTTGCAGCATCGGCTGTGTAAATAGCCTTGGCAAATAGCGGGTTAATATACGCAATACTTGCCGCTTGCCTACCGTTTGTAATGCTAAGTTCAATAACATCTGTAGTGTCGCTATAAGTGTCTACAGCGCTTTCAAACGATGTGTTGTCTATTGTGAAAACAGATTCTATATGCGTAGATGTTACATCGCTTCTAAAATAATTTGTAAATTCATTATGTCGGTCGTTATCGGTGTATGTGTTAAGCCATAAACTAAGCTCGGCTTCACTTAAAGCTGTGCCGTTCACGGCAAACGTGAAATCACCTGTTTCTAACATAGAATATGGGCGGTTTACTTTAATTGCATAGCCGTCGTTTAAAATCATGTAATCGGTATTTGCATCTATATCTTTTAACGTGTCTGTAGTAACACTGCCGTCGCTATTCAATTGATAAATGCCAACTTCGGGCGCATCTGTATCGGTTTTATTGCCGTAAACTTCATAGTAAACAAACTCAGCTTTAAATGGCTCAAGCTCAGCAACAGGCCATATAAAGTTAAGGTCTTTGTCGGTGCTTGTTTGGTCAATAGCCTGTTCGTTTGGCAAGAAATGGCCGTAGTAAGGGTAGGGGTAACCAAGCGAGCTAACATAGTTTGTGTTTGTGCCTGGTGTATCTTTTCCGTCATCAACTTTAAGTGGGTCTATTGGGTTTACAGCATCTTTAACAAAACTATATTCAATGGTGGTAATGCCTGCTGTAGTAGTTGACATGAAGTTTTTATAAAAATCACTTTCTGTGTCTTGCATATCGTTATACATGTCGTTAGTGCTAATGCCCTGCCCAAAGCCGTTTGTAACAGTGCCCACATTTAAATTGCTGTGGTCGGGCGGTGTGGTAGTGGCATCGTTATCAGGGTCATTATCATAAGGGCGCAACTGCTTGCCTACAAGGTAGTAACAGCTATCGTCATCAATAGCCTTTTGTGCAGGGCCGTCTTCACCGGCTTGGTTTAGGTTAGTTTCGTCTTCTGCTTCGGCAGTAGCTGTTGTAAGCCCTATGCGCAAATTAGTTCCGATAATAGGGTTTTCGTAATATGTTTCATTTCCTACCTCGCCTATTGTTTCAGCTGGTGAAACCGCAAGGTAAAGAATATGGTGCAAGGCGTCTTCTTCAATGCTATCGCTAACCATGCCAACAACGCCGCCGACATAGTCGTTTACTATATGAGCATCAAGGTTAACATCAACGCCGCTGTCATCATCAAGTATGGGCGCTACATCACTGCTTGACATTACAGTTATATGGTGTGCTGTGCCGCTTAAATAGCCTGTAACAACGCCGGCATATTTTCCTTCGTCGGGCGTGGTGCCACTTGTTGTGTTTTTAATTTCGAGGTATGGGTCTATAAACATAAGGTGAGAAATTTCACCCGAAACTGTTTCAAAAAGGCCTACAGAATTGCCGTTAATTTCGTTTGCTGTAACGTCTTTATTTACATTGTATATATTCAAATTTTGAATAGTGTGCACGCCGTAGTTACTTTCGCTTGCTGAAATTAATTCAGAATAAAAACCTGTATATTTACCTTTTAGTTCAGGCAGAGGCTGCATTTTTAAATTCCATGCATAATCGATTATGGCGGCATCTTCGGCAAAAGTGCTGTTAATTTCCACAAAGCCGTTTTCGCTTGCAAAGTTAATATCTTCAATTTGTGTGTAAACATAAGTAACATCTGCAAAACTTGCTTGGTGGCGAATATTGCTTAAATGCCTTGCTGTGGCAATATTTGCGCTTACGCTTAGTGGGTCCGGTGTAGCGCTATTGGAATTATCGGCAAACAGCGGGTTTTTAGAGTTTGAGGTAATTGGTAATGCATCTACATCATTATTATCTAAAATAGAAACTGTAATTTCAGTTAAGCCTT
>CAYJPD010000055.1:0-13885 GCA_964371975.1 uncultured Bacteroides sp. | reverse complement strand
ACTGCATCTTTCGAGGTTTTAAGCAAGTTATATTGTGAACTCCCTTGAATTTTCACTGCTTTTTTGGTAAAATAAATATAAACACATTCGCCATAATTTATTGCAAACAGAAAAATTAATAAAATATTGATAATTGTATTTCTGCTGCAATGTAATATTATGATTATTATAGTCTTTTGTTTCTTGTTTACATATTAAAACCATATGATTTATTAAGCATCGCCATTATAAACTTATTAAACTTCTACAGGAGATATAGCCATTTATGACAATTGAACTAAGCACTTTGTTGTTTGCCATTTCTTTACTAACTATGTTTTTCTACCAATATTCAATTTTTTCTTATGCATCAACCCTTTTGGTAGGCGGCATAAAAAACAAATGGCTGTTTGCATTTTTAGCAATTATAAATTCTTTGATTTTTGCCGTTGTGCAATATATTAATTTACCTTTGTTTTTAATTATACTGGCTTTTTTAGTAGCGCTTACCATAGAATTTAAGCTTATATCTAAAACGGATTTTATACAGGTTTTTTGCGGGGCCTCAATATTTGCATTACACATATCAGCCCTTGCTACGCCCATAACTATAATTTTCAGCAATGTTTTAAAAATTCCACCTAATGTGCTTCTTAACGATACCATTTACGACCATATTGTTGCCATTATAGTGTGCATTGTTTTATCTTTAGCGCATGAACTTGTTAAAAAATATATAGATAACACCTCTATACAAAGGGTAACTGTAAAAAGCAGGCATTCCGTTATACTTCTTGTATCAATTATTCTTATAGTCATTTTGCAAATAGACCATTCTGCCACAATTGTTAGCGACATCTATTATTTTGAACAAATAATTTTATCCTTAACAATTTCTTTTGCATCTCTTCTTATTTTCTATCTATTCTTTTTATATGCTATTAACCTAATCGATGCCAGCTTATATAAAAGGTATACCGATAAAGTTATAGGTGAGCAAAAAGACATATCGCAACAAAAGAAAATATTACTTGCGAAAATTGAAAAAGATGAGCTAACAGGTGTGTATAACCGAGGCTACATAATGAGCTTGCTTGAACAAATGTGCAAAGATGAAACAAACAGCGATGCCTTTTATGTTTTGTTCTTAGATATAAATGCTTTAAAATACACTAACGATACTTATGGGCATAAAGCCGGAGATAGGCTTATAACTAAAATTACTCATGCTATTTTAAATACCGTTCGTGAACATGATATTGTAGCTCGCATTGGCGGCGATGAGTTTTTAGTAGTTTTGCCGCAATCGCAAGGCGAGGATTGCGAGAATATTATTGATAGAATAGCGCAATATATAGAGCACCAAAACGAAACAGAAGAGTTTTTGGTTTCCGCAAGCATAGGCTCAGTTTATGTAGATGCGCAAGCAAAAAAACAAGGTGTAAGCTATATTTTATCCACCGCAGACGAGAACATGCGAAAAAACAAAGCTATGTTTTATAAAAACAGAAAGGAAGATACTGTATGATAATATTGTTGTGCGCTTTGTTTGTAATATCTTTTATCGCTTATCAACATACATTTTTTTCATACTGTTCTTACATATTTAACCTAAACAAATTCCCTTGGCTTGCCGGTATAATATGTGGGCTTGTAAACTTTGTTTTTTGGCTTGTTTATGTTTTCTATATTCCTATAAGCTATGAGCCTGTCGCCATTTTTCTTTATGCAATTGTTTTACTACTTGAAACGAAATTAGTTTTTCACGCCAGTTTAATTCAAATGCTATTTATTTCAGTTACATTTACAATTAATTTATTTGCAAAAAGGTTAGCTGTTTTAGCTACAATGGCTTTGCTTCATCATGGCATAATAGTTGATGTTATGTCTGACCTTAATATTTCTGTTATAGTTGCTATAATTTGCTTTACAGTTTCTATTTCAACAATTAGCCTAGCAAGGAAATCCATACCGAGAAACTCTTTAGACACAATTCTTTCAGATAACAAAAACCTTGCGTTTTTAACAACTGCCTACTCTATTCTTTTTGCAACTTTGTTTGTGTTTTTGCTTACTATATCGGTAGACGGCGGCAGAGAATTGCTTTATCATTATGTGGTTTTAGGGTTTGTAACAATTAGCGCATTTGCAGTTTTTATTGTTTTTGCTTTTAACCTCGCCGAGCTTAGAATTCAAACCGAAACATATAAAAGGTTAAGCCATAAAAACACAGAAGATTTAGAAAAAATAAAAAATTTAGAGCAAGTTGCTATAAAAGACCCTCTTACATATTTGTACACAAGGAACTACGCAGATGAGCTTATACAAAAAATGATAGACGCACACAATTTCTTTTTTGTAGCTTTTGTAGACCTTGACGGCCTTAAAATAGTGAATGATGAACACGGCCATGAAGAAGGCGACTTTTATATTAAAACTGTTGCAGAAATTTTACAAGATTATTTTAAGGATGACTCCGTTTGCAGGTATGGCGGCGATGAAATAGTAATTGTTGGCACTTGCATGGTTGAAGATGAAGTAACAAAGAAATTAATACAATCTTATAAAGCGGTTAGCAATATCCCAAAAATGTATAGCAAAAACTATGCAACATCTATAAGCTACGGTGTGGCATTTAAGCACCCGAATGAAGTTATAACAGCGGCTGAGTTGATAGCTATTTCCGATAGCAGAATGTATGAAATTAAAAAAAGCAATAAAAAGCACCGCAAGGTAGTTTCAGTTAAAGCTTAAAACACTGCTTTATAATTTATATTTTTCCGTAAATTACTTAGTATATATAACATAAAAAAGCGGCGAATTTCCTAAACCAGGAAAGCTCGCTGCTTTTGTGTGCACTAAAACATTTGGCTTTGCTATAACTGTTTTCAAGTGGGCCCGTCATACTTTTCTATGCTGCCCTTTAGCTTGCTTTTTGCTTTATACATAGCTTTATCTGCATAGCTAAGGCAAGTGCTTAACGTTTGCGCTTGCTCGGGGTATAGTGCATAGCCTACAGATACACTAACCTTATGGTCATCGCCTGTTGGGGTTTTTATGTATGCTTTTTTAAGTAAACTTTTAATTTGCTCTAACCAAGTTTCTACCTCGCTATAATCATCCGCACCATAAAGCAACATTGCAAATTCATCACCGCTAAGGCGGGTGCAAATTTTATTTGAATAATTGTGCTTATGTAATACATTAGCAGCCTCACTAATAAAGCTATCCCCTGTTTCATGCCCCCAAGTATCGTTAACATACTTCAAATTATCTAAGTCGAACATAAAAATTGCGGCTTTTCTTATAACTTGCGGCCGTTTGGATATAGTTTCTAACTGCTCGAAAAATGCTCGTTTGCCCAGAAGCCCTGTGAGGAAATCTAAATCTCGTTCTTTTTTAATAGCATACTTTTCATTAATTTCCACTGTGGAGTCTACTATTAGCCCCCAGTCGCTTTCACCCTCTTGGTAGCGCATTATTTTCAAGTATCTATCGCCAAACTCTGTGTGCAATACAAACAAATTTATCTCGTTGCTATGCTTATTGGACATAATATCCTCAATAAGGGCAAGGAAAGCCTTTGGCGAGCTAAATTCCTTTGCAAAGCGCTCGTTGCTAATATGAAGAATATCCGCTAATTTACCCGTTGCTATTACTGCATTCGCCTTACATTCATACATGGCTATAGGAACATTAACTTGCTCAAAAATAGTAGCAAACTTCCTTGAAGACTCAACAATTTGCTTTACCATATAATTTACATTGCTACTAAGCGCATCAAATTCAGGTAAACCGCCAACATCCATTTTATATTCTAAATCTCCGCTTGCAATAAGCTCTATTCCCTCTTCCAATTTAAGCAATCGATGAAGCACCACACGGTCTAACATAAAATAAATAAGTACTATCATAACAATTGCTACAACAAAAGAAATACCAATAACAAGTACAATATTTAAAAGAACCGAGTTATAAATAGAAGGGTGGCTTTGATAGTAACCAATGTAAATATCATTCGACTGTTTGCGCAGAAGAACATGCCCATATTCGCCATCTATTTTTACATTGTGGGCTGATTTTGCATCCTCTTCATCAAAATCACTAAGGCCTAAATCACTTAAACTGAGCCCATAAATAATGTGATTTGTGCTACTTATAACCCTATTTGTCGGTATATCTATTGCAAAAAACATTGTACTTGCTGCCGGGGTTAGCCGTGAAAATATATACGATAATTCTGTGGCCTCCATTGCAGCAAGCAGGCGCAACGGTTCAATGCCTATTTGCACTATATGCTGCCTATCCTCGCTCCAAACAGCAACATACTGCATGTCTTTGCCCTCTGCGGTGTTAGGTGTAACATCTTGGGCAAGTTCAAGGCTGTAATCGTCTAAAAGAGGCGCAAAAAAACCCATTTGCTCGCCTGAGTCAAACGTATACCCATAATACTCGGTAACATTTCCGCTATATATTTCCCCCTCGGGAGTAAATAGATGAATTTCATCAATTTGCAGTAAAGCAGCAATATTGTTTAGCTCGTCTATATCATAAATAATATCCTGATTATGCTGTATCATGTATGCAGCAGCTTTTGCTCTAACTAAAAAATCCGCTTTTAATTCTTCTTGCAAGTTCTCTGCTTCTATGTCATTTTCAAGCAGAATTTCTTCAATTTGCGCAATTTGCACACTTGCCTCATTATAAAAACCGGTATATGTGAGATGTAGCATTGTATATGCGCCTACGCACAAAAGCACACCTGTAATTACAAGTACTAAAACTATTAACCGCGCAACTATATATTTTTTCACTGCATTACACCTGTGTTTCTTGTTAATTTTTGTGCTTTTTTATATCTAATAGAATATCATATAAATAGCACTTTGGTCAAGTTAAAATAATTGCATTACCACGCCTTTTTTTGCATTTTACAAAAAACTCGCATAGCATTTCAATTTTAAAATTTTTAGTGTCTGCTACTTTTTTAAAAAAGTAATGTTACACATGCCATTCCCCTCTCTTTTTCAGGGCAAAAAAATTTTTTCAATATATTTTTTTAAAAGCAAATATTAAATTCTTACGATATTAAGGCATATTAAATGCTACATTTTTAAAATAACATATTTATTCCATAAATATAGTTTGCAATTATTTTGTTTATATGTTACAATATGTAATCGAAACGTAATGTATAGCCATAGTGCACTTTTATGCGCATAAATCTAAGGTGCAACGGCTAAGGTGAGATGCGATTGCATCTCGCATTTTTTTTGACGTTCACACAAAAGGAGATTTATGAGCACAACTACTTTCGCACAACTAAGCGTGCACCCAAACATTCTTAAAGCCATTGACGAAATGGGCTTTACGCAAACTACCCCTGTACAGGCGCAAACCATTCCCTTAACACGTTCCGGTGTTGACATTTTAGCACAGTCACAAACGGGAACAGGCAAAACAATAGCATTTGCAATTCCGGCGGTAGAGCGCATACAAGAAAGCGCTAACAATATTCAAGTACTTATTCTATCGCCCACAAGGGAACTTGCACAGCAATGCGGCGAAGAAATTCGCAAACTGTCGCCTTATATGCCTCATGTGAAAACCGCAGATATTTACGGCGGTGCAGACTACAAAACACAGTTTAGGCTTTTGCGTGGCGCTAACATGGTAATTGGCACACCCGGCCGAATAATGGACCATATAAGGCGCGGCACATTAAAACTAAACAAGCTTGAAATGATTGTACTGGACGAAGCCGATGAAATGTTAAACATGGGTTTCAAAGAAGATATTGAAACTATATTACAAGGAGCACCAGAAGAGCGCCAAACAGTTCTTTTTTCGGCAACAATACCAAAAGGTATTTTGGATATCACAAAGCAATTCCAAAAGAACCCCGTGCAAATTAACCTTGTTCAAAACAAAGCTACCCTAAAAGAAATTAAACAAATATATGTCGATGTAAAAAAACAGCATAAAGATGCAGCACTGAAGCTTCTAATTGCATATAACAAGCCACAACGCGCCATTATTTTTGCAAACACTAAAAGCATGGTAGACGAGCTTGTAACAATGCTTTGTGAGGGCGGATATGCGGCTCAAGGTATTCACGGCGATATGAAACAGCAGCAACGCACAAATGTTATGGCGGCATTTAAAAAGGGCAAAACACAAATTTTAATAGCAACAGACGTTGCCGCTCGCGGTATTGACGTTAGCGATATAGATTTTGTGTTCAACTATGATATACCAAGAATGTCGGATTACTATGTGCACCGCATAGGGCGCACAGGGCGTGCCGGACGCAGCGGCACAGCAATTACAATTTGCTGTGGCAAACAACAAGTTATGACAATAAAACGCCTTGCACAAAAACTTCAATCTGATATAGAGCATATAGCATTGCCAAATGCAAAAGATATTAAAGAAAGCAGGCTTTTGCAAAACATACAAACAGTTCAACATGCCTTGCAAGAGGGTGCAAACGCCTATGCAAAGCAAATGGTAGATTCTTTAGTGCAAAGCGGCCATGACACATATGCCATAGCTTGCACGCTTGCAAATATGGCGCTAAAAAACAGCAATGAAGACCTTGACGAATTGCCAAACATCCCTGCGCAAACCGTTGAAAAAAGAGGTGAGCGCAGAATTAGAAATGATGATGAGGGTTCACGCTTTAGTAAGATTATGTTAAACATCGGTTCTTCTTCACGCTGCAGCGCTAACCACATTATTGGTGCTATAACCGAGCGCACCGGCATGTCATCAAAGCAAATAGGCAAAGTGACAATAGAAAAAGACCATACTTTTGTTGCTATTCCAAGCGATGCTTTGCGCGCTGTAGTTGCTGAAATGCAAGGCATAAAAATTTGCGGCAGGCCTGTTGCCACCACAAAAGTAGAATCGCGCAAAAAAGCAAAGCACAGCGGTGGGCATGGTTCTCATTTTTCCAAAAAACCTTATTCACGTAAAAAAAGCAAAAAAAGAGCTTTTGCATAAACAAAAACAAGGCACAAAGCAAGGTCCTACCAACGAAGTTGGTAGGACCTTTAAAATTATTTTAACTCAGCTATTTTTATGCTTTATGCATCTAAAAATATTATAAAACATTCAAATTTTCAATGGGCTCCGGTTTTGCAAACAAATAACCTTGCGAATACTGTATGCCATTTTGCAAAGATATCTCCTGTATTTCATTATTTTCCACAAATTCAGCAACTGTTTCCGAGCCTATTAAATCTGCCATATATTTTATAGATTGCAAAATTGTTTTGCTGTCATTATTAAATGCTATAGTTTTAATTATATCTCCATCTATTTTTATTATTGCGGGCTTCAGCGATATAATAGATGTGTAAGTTGCATAGCCCACGCCAAAATCATCAACTGCTATTCTGCAACCTATTTTCCTCACTTGTTGTAGGAAATCAAACAGCAAATTTAAGTTGTTGTAATTTTCTGTCTCAACAAATTCTACTATTACTCTTTCAGGTGTTGGGTGTTTTTTCAACCTCTCAAGCAGCCATTCTCTGAATTCATCCGACTGAACATCTAACAAAGAAATATTAAAGCTCAATTCGCTTTTTTTGCCCTCAAAATCTTTCAGCGCCTTATCTATTACAATTTTGCTAAGCGGCAAATACATTTTCAGCTGTTTTGATGCCTCTAAAAACATGCCCGGCATACATAAATTGTCATCTTTATCATAAACCCTAATTAGCGCCTCATATTTTTTTATCTCTTTTGTGCCATTATTGTATATGCCTTGGTAAAACGGCTTAATCTTATCGTTTTCAATTGCATAAGTTAGCAATTCTAATATTTCTACATTTTTTTCTTGCTTTTCTAACAGGCGCTCTCTCTCGTCTGATGCCACCAAAAAATTATTCTGCTGATTTTGATTTAAATAGTAGGCACTCAATACTTTATCTATTAAATTATCGCCAAATGCAACAGCAAACCTTGAAACACCGCTTAGCCCTGTTTGCTTTGCCCGAATAAGCTCATATTGCTCATGGTTTGCTTTCATTAAATTGTAAAAGTCATCATCGCTTATATCATCTGTTGCTACCGCCATAAACGTTTTATATGTGTGGATATATACATGTATTAAATTGTCTATACCCATCATTTTGTATGCCTGATTTCCCATAGCTAATATCTCGGCACTTGTTTTGTTATATCTTTCTTCGCCGAAAGTAGCAATCATCATATCTGCATTAATTACTTCTGTCATGCAAATTTTTGTAAATTTTCTTTCCTTGTTATCTATAAGAAATTGCTCGTAGCTCAATATATTAAACCTTGAGTCTAATAGCTTATTGTTTGCATCATTGCAATGATTTTCCATAGAGTTACCCCTTTGTTTTTTAAATACTCACTTTTTAAATATTTTAATTCTAATTTTTACAAAAACCGCATTTGAAATTTTGAGCAATATTAAACATTTACTATTACAGTTGCATACGCTTTCATTTGCACTTAACACTATAATAACAAATATAAATAATAATTGCAATCACTTTAATGTTTTTATATAATTTTTAACGCTATAGGCTTTTAATTATTTAAACAAAGCTTATTCTTTTTAATTTTAGTATTATTCGTCGCATAGAAAATTATGCTAAAATTTTGAGAGTTAAAGCAAAACCAAGCGAGTACTTTTCAGCTAAAAAGCGGAATGCACATTGCTGTGCATTCCGCTTTTTATATCATTCATATCTAAGTGCATCTATAGGGTCTAATTTAGCCGCTTTGTTAGATGGGTAGTAGCCAAAGAAAATACCAATGGCAACACTGAACCCAACTGCTATTGAAATGCCCATAGCATCGGCACTTGCCGGGAAGCTTAGAAGGTTAGATGCAACCGTGCCCAGCGCAACGCCAAACCCAATGCCTATTATGCCGCCAATCAGGCAAATAATAGCGCTTTCTGTAATAAACTGCACCCTAATTGAAAAATTAGTTGCGCCAAGTGCTTTTCGTGTGCCAATTTCTTTCGTGCGTTCTGTTATAGATACAAGCATTATATTCATAACACCTATGCCGCCCACAAGCAGCGATATTGCCGCAACTGCCGAAATTGCAAGTTGCATTGTTGCAAGCATGCTTTGCATAGATTCTATTATGCTTTCTATAGCAAAGGCATAGCTTTCAAAATTATCGTTGTTTGAATAATAGCGTGCATTTAAAAAGCTTTGCACATCTGTTGCAAACGCCCCACTGTCTGAGCCTTGCTTTGTAAGCACTGTAACGCTTGCATATCCATCAGCGGCGCCTGTAATTTTAGACGCTACTGTGTGTGGTATATACGCTGTTGTGCTTGTATCTTGCTCGCTGCTTGTGCCAAAGCCGCCAAAGGCAGACGCCTCATATTTATAAACGCCCACAACTGTGTAAAGCGCAGGTGTTCTTCCGCTTGCTTCAAGCATAATTTGGCTTCCTATAGGGTTTTCATCTATGCCTAAGTTTTCGGCGAACAAATCGGATATAACCACAACGTTTTTCTCGTCTTCTATCTCACGGCTTAGCAAAAACCGCCCCTGTACAATTTCAAGGTTATCCACAAGGTAAGACATCTCCCCTGCGCCTGTCATATCAAAATTTGCGTAAAGCTCGTTATTTGTGGCCGTGCCTGAGCCAACTTGCACTTTGATGTCAATTGTCTGTACGACGTCTGCAAACTGCGTTGTAATATCGCTCAGCATATCGTCTGAAAGCATGTCGCTTTCTTTCATTTGTGTCATGCCGCCACTTCGTGCAGAGCCCTCATCAGAGCGCTGCTGTATGCCCACGGTAACATTGTTTGCTCCCATAGTGCTCATTTGGTCTACAATGTAACCGTCGAGAGAATTGCCTATTGTAAATATAGTTATAACCGAACCTATGCCAATTATTATTCCAAGCATAGTTAAAAGCGCGCGCATTTTATTGCTCCAAAGGGCACTTATGGCAAGCAGAATATTCTCAGTTAAACTCATTCGCTCTGCTCCCCTCTTTATCGGAAACTACTACGCCGTCTACCAAAGTTATAACTCTTTGCGTTTCCTGCGCAAGCTCAGGCGAGTGAGTTATAAGTATAATAGTTTTACCATGGTTTTTGTGCAAATCGTGGAATATATCCATCACAAGGCGCCCTGTTTTTGAGTCCAGCGCACCTGTGGGTTCATCCGCAAGCAAAATAGCAGGGTTATTCGCCACGGCACGTGCAATTGCCACACGTTGTTTTTGCCCACCTGACAGCTCGTTTGGTTTATGCTTTCTGCGCTTTTCCATTCCAACCATCTCTAAAAGCTCTAAACTTTTTTTACTTCTGTCACGCATAGACATTCCGGCGTAAAGCATAGGAAGCTCAACGTTTTTTTGCGCGTTAATGCGAGGAATTAAATTAAAGTTTTGAAAAATAAAGCCTATTTTCTTATTGCGTATACCCGATAGCTCGCTATCATGCGTTGACATAATATCAACACCGTCCAAAAGGTAAGCGCCCTCTGTAGGTTTATCGAGCGCACCTATTATATTCATTAGCGTAGATTTTCCGCTACCCGAAGCGCCTACAATGGAAGTGAAACTGCCGCGCTCTATTTCAAGCGATACATTGTCTAATGCGCACAGTTCATTCTCTTTGCCAATAAAGTATTTTTTATAAATACCGTCTAATTTTATTACATTATCAGACATTGATTTCTCCGTTCTAAATGTTTTTAAAGCAGATTATTACCCCGGCATACCGCCTGCAGGTGGGCCGCCCTCCGGCATATCGCCACCGCCGGTGGGGCCTGTTTCAAACATCATAAGCATATCTTGAACCGGCGCAACATTTAAACCCAGTGGGTCGTCCATTATAAACATTCCCTCTTTTAGCTCGCTACTTATAATTTCAACATAATAATCTGTTTCAAGGCCTGTTGTAACGCTTAGTTTCCTGCGCCCGTCCTCCTGCCCAAGCATAAGTTGCTCTTGCGTTGGGCGCTCGTCGTAAACATAAATGAACTTTTCGCCATCTTCTTCTACAATAGCATCAAACGGCACTGCAAATACACCTGTGCTTTGCTCTATTAAAAATGTAATTTTTGATGGCACTCCCGCACGTAAATTCTCACTTAGCTCATCAAACCTAACAACTACTTCAAAATTACCTGCTTCGTCAACCGCTATGGGGGAAATGCTTTCTATATAGCCGCTTAGCTCTTCATTGCCTGTTGAATCTGTTGTAATAACAGCTTGCATCCCCTTTTGCAAATTTACAACATCATAGCTTGCAACAGTTGTTGAAATTTGCATTGAGCTTAAATTTTGCACTGTGCAAAGCGCACCTGCTATAGTGTCGCCCTCTTCATAATTCAACTGTGTAACTACGCCGTTTATTGGCGCGTATATATACATATCGTCTAAGTTATTCTGCGCCGTTTCAAGCTGTGTTTGCGCAGTATCATATTGTGTATTTGCTGTGTCAACGCTTTGCGTGTTCAAAAGTGTGCGAGAAACTTGCTCTTTTGCACTCTCTATTGCAAGGCTATTTTGACGCTCTTGCGCTTCATAAGTTGAAATTGCTTGCTCTATAGCCGTTTGTGCTGTTTGCACTTGCTGTGAAAGTGGGCTAAGCGCGGCATCCCTTGCCGCAATTGTATCTGTATATGTTTTCACTATATCTAAATGAGCCTGTTCTGTTGGGTTTTTTTGCTGTGTTGCTGTTAGCGCATCGTAATTTGCTTGCAGTTGCGTTTCAATTTGTGTTAAATCTGTGAGCGCAGGAGCTAAAGAAGCACCGTAAGCTGTTAAAAGAGGGTCTACTACAGCTTTTTGCAGTGCCAATTCTGCATTGTAAGCATTTTGTGCTGCTGTTAAATTGGCATTTAGCACAGTTAGGTTATCCTCATGATTTTGCTTTGCTATATTATACTGGTTTTGCGCATCTGCCTCCTGGCGCTGTGCAACGCCTAAATCAAACGCTGCTTGCTCATTTGCATCAACTATATCCGCATAGGCGTCGTTTACGCTCTCTTGCGCATCTGTTATACTTTGTTTTGCGTCTTGTGTATCAAGCATGGCAATAACTTGCCCTTGCATAACTGTATCGCCAACTTCTACATCAATGCTCGATATTTTATAGCCGCCTTGCGCTGTTGAAACTTCTGCCTCTACTTGCCTCACATCAACAGCAGATGTATTACCGCTTGCCATTATAACATTGGAGATATCTTGCCTTACAAGCTGTGATATCGATGGCATTGTTAGCGCCGATGTTACAGCATTTGAAAAATTTGAAATAATACTAATTGCCGCAACAACTATTATTAAAGCTATCACTAAAAAAATAATTAAGCCTTTTCTGCGTTTTACAAATTGTTTGAGCTTGCTCATTACTTTACCCCTTACCTATTTAAAATTCTTGTAAAAATATATCATAGTTTGTATTATCAATCAATAACATTTAATGAACAAATATTAAATTTTTATAACAGCGCATAAGCTTTATTAAATAAAAGCGCTTTTAAAGTTGAATTTTTTCATTTTTTACAATAAATGTTGTGGCTATTATTTTTTGGTGCTAAACAGCCATATATAATAAGAATTATACCTTAATTTACTATAAATAATAAAATTTACATGGTTTAATGCGAGTTTCGCCTGCGCATACTACTTAAGTAGTAATAATGTGCAGGAGGAAAACATGCTAAAAACTCTTAAATGGATTAGCTTTGTAATAACCGGTTTTATAGTATCGGTATTTATATTTGCGTTTTATATTTCAACGCTTTTACCCGATACATTTTTAGTAGAAGAGGGAGAAGAGTTGCAAGTTGCAGGCTTGCCTTTTGTGGTGCCTAAAATAAAAATAGCGCACGAAGCAAGCGCAAGCACAAATATAGAAATGGGGAATTCTTATAATATAGATTTGACATTAGCAGGTTTTATACCTGTTAAAACAGTTAGAGCGCAAGTAGTAAGCAGCAGAATTGTTCAAGTTTGCGGAACGCCTTTTGGTATTAAAATGTTTGCAGACGGCGCAATGGTTGTGGGGTACAGCGATATATATACACAAAACGGATATGAAAACCCTGCTAAAAAAGCAGGTATTGAAATGGGCGATGTAATACAATCCATAGGTGGGTATGAAACCAAAACAAATGAAGATGTGGCGCAGGCAATACAAAAAACAAAAGGTGTATCTACCAAAGTAGTATTTATGCGTGAAGAACAGCTTATGCAAACAACTATAACAGCTGTTAAAGATGAGGCCACAAACACATGGCGCACAGGCATGTGGGTGAGGGATTCTTCCGCAGGAATGGGCATTATGACGTATATAGACCCCTATAATTCTTATTTTGGTGGTTTGGGCCATTCAATACACGATGTGGACACAGGACAAACAATTTCGCTTTTAAAAGGTGAAATTGTTGAGGTTGAAATTATAGGTGCAGTTGCAGGCGCAGTTGGAAGCCCGGGAGAATTAAAAGGCAAATTCATTAATAATATAGCTATAGGTAATATTATGGCAAATGGAGAAACAGGGGTTTACGGTGAGATAAACAGTTATGTTGAAGGCATAGAAATGGAAGTTGCGTTCGCGCAGGAAGTTCAAATAGGCGATGCGCATATTTACACAACAGTAGATGCCAACGGCCCTTCAATGTACACAGTAAATATTGAAAAAGTTGCGTTAAACGGGCAAGACCCCAACAGGAACATGATTATAGAAGTTACCGACCCAAGGCTGCTTGCCAAAACGGGGGGCATTGTGCAAGGCATGAGCGGTTCACCGATAATCCAAAACGGCAAGATAATCGGCGCGGTGACGCACGTTTTTGTGAATGACCCTACCCGTGGGTATGGGATATTTATTGAAAATATGCTTGGCAGTGCGCAAAATATAGCGAAATGATCAAAGAGGCGA
>CAYJPD010000054.1:0-13983 GCA_964371975.1 uncultured Bacteroides sp. | reverse complement strand
CGCGCCTTATAGGCGCCTCTGTAATACCACCAGCTTAGCTGGTGGATTTTTATTAACTAATTATAACTTTATTACTTCTATATTCAGTATCTTTGCTATTTCTTCTAATTTATCGGCTACATCTTCCCAAACAACACTGTAATGATGGCTCATACCGCTCTCGGCAATTTTGTCTACAAGCTCTAAAACAGGCGTTTTCACCTTTACATTTACCATAGCGCCACGTGTGCAGCGCTTTGTTGGCATTGCCTCGCCGCTTAAAATAAACATTATGTATTTTCCGTTCATATTAGTTAGCCTTGCAGCTGTAACAGGCCCAGTTTTTAGCGAGCAATAAAAAGCTGTTCCCTGCCCTGCAAGAGGGTGGTCGCTCATTCTTACGGCATCTTTTTCATTGTGTAAACTGGGCGCGGCATTTCCGCAATGCCAATATGTAACGGTGTTTTCTTTTTCGTCTATATTAATTAAATCGGTAATAAATGTGGCACTGTCTGTTAAAATATTTTGCATTACGCTCGCAAGCCCTGCGTCAACGTCACCCTCGCAGCCAATGTGCACGCCTGCATCAGCAAGGCGGCCAAGCACCGCGCAAGGTGTGGTTTTTAAATTGCCCATCTCCGGCCAACACTTAATTGCGGCATAGTCATAGCCTTGCATAGGTGCAAGTTTTTTTAATGTTAAATATAATCTTGCGTGGTTTTCAAGATAGCCCTCGGGCACATCGTCTGTTTTCCACAAATTTTGCACATTGTTAATTTCAGCGTTTACTTCATCTTGGCTAAGCTCTTGCATCATATCAAAAACAACTTTTAAATCTGTTTCTTCAATATTAATGCCAAAAGTTCTTCTAATTGTAACTTCATCAAACGAGCAATTATAAAAAGCTGTTGGACGATAGCCGAAAAGCCCGTAAGTTAAGCCTTTTATATTTTTAACTGCGGCATAAGCGCTAACAATATCATCAAGGCGGCTTTGCACACGCTCCTCATCATAGTTGCCAAATAAAATGCGGTAACTCGCGCCTATTCTCTTTAAGCTTGCGCCGTTCATTGTTGCACTGCACAGCCCGTTAGCGTAAAGGCGGTCCTCCCTGTCCCAGCTCTCTTCGCGCGGCGCCCAAAGTATCATAGGCACTTTTAGCTCATCTGCAAAGGCACATGGTATATCGTCGCCGGTAAATGCGCCATACACCATTATTATCAAATCAATTTCGGCTCTTTTAAATTCGCTTATGCACTCTTTAACATTGTCTTTTGATGACACAATTTCTTTGTACTCTATAATATTTGCACATGGCAAATTATTTTTAACATATTCGCTGTATTGCTCAAGCCTTTTTTGGGGTAATTCCCTTGGCCAACGCCCAGAAAGCGTTGTAATAAAGCCCACATTTAATTTCTTTTTCATATTAATCTCCATTCTGTGCATAGCACAAATAGTTTTGAATAGTTTCTTTACAGAAAAAGGCACGCTAAACAAAATAAATACTTAGCGTGTTTCACGCTATTCCCTTATGCTTTACCGGCACTGCCTGATAATTTTATTATTTGTTTTATATCTTCACAAAGTGCATCACTTGCTTGCCAGCTCAGCTTAAACGAGTGGCCGTTATGGTCAGTTTTTAGCGCTTTTTCATAGTGCTCAACATATTTAAAGCGTATATCTGTTCCAAAATTAATTTTTGCAACGCCAAAAGATATCGCTTTTTTTATCACATCTTCATCCATACCCGTGCAGCCGTGCAAAACAAGGGGTATATCTGTAAATTCTCTAACCGCCTGTAGCACTTCAAGGTGTATTTCAGGCTTGCCCTTATAATAACCATGCGCGTTGCCAATGCCTATTGCGAGGGTATCGGGGGCGCAAAGGCTTAAAAATTCTTTTACATCTTCGGGGTTTACAATATTTTTATTCTCCATAGGCACGCCGCCATCAAGGCGCAAAAGTTCGCCTATTTCCGCCTCAACAGGCACATTAAAATGTTTTGCTACTTTAATAACTTCATTTGTCATTTGTGCATTTTCTTTTATGGGCTTAGTAGAGCCATCTATCATAACGCTTGTAAAACCAAGCCTTATCGCCTGCATACATATATCAAAACTATCGCCGTGGTCTAAATGGATAGACACAGGCACATCTACCTTGTTTGCACACCATTTTGCCGTTTCATAAAACCAATCGTGCCCTGAATATGCGCCCGTTGCAACATAGTGTGCCAGTATCATTGGGCTTTGCATTTCCTCTGCGGCTTTGCAGCAAGCCCTTATTATGTCATATTGCCCACCTTGTGTATTAATTGCAGGTATTGCATAACCCTCTTTTGCTGCCTTTTTTAACATGTCTAAATTATTTGTTAGCATATTTTTCTCCTAATGTCATTAAATTATAAGCTTTCGCCGTTTATAAATTTTGTGTTTAAATTAACGCTGTATGGCTTTTCACCCTCAAGCATATTGCATATCATTTCAATTGCGTTTTTTGCAATTTCATCTCTGTTAATTTCAACCGTTGAAAGTTTTGGCGATGTAAAACCTGATATACTTGAATTATCAAAGCCTACAACCGAGATATCACTTGGCACATTTTTCCCTGTTTCAACAACTGCCCTCATTGCGATAGTAGCAAGAAAATCGTTGCGCGCTATAATGGCATCTACGCTTTTATCTTTTTCCAATTTCTTTTTTATTTCATTGAATATATCAGTTATACTGCTGCAATTTGAAATAAAATTTTCTTGTGGGTCGCAGATGCTAAGCTCTTTGCACATATCGTAATAACCACGGTACCTATGGTCTAATAAATTTGAAAACACACCTTTTTCGCTCATTCTGTCAACATATAATATATTTTTTCGCCCTCTGTTATAAAGGCGCTCTATAACATCTCTCATGCCCTCGTATAAACCCGTGTAAATTTTGCAAGTGCTTTCGAAATCCTTTGTATAATCTTTGTTCATTATTAAAACAACCGGTATGCCGGCGCTTATTAACCGCTGTATATTTTCCTCGCTAGTGCTCATAGAATTTATAATTAAGCCGTCTACTTGCCTTGAAAGTATATGCGATATAAAATCATCATCGTGCCTATTGCCCAGTAGCGAAACAAGATAGCGCCTCTCATAAGCCAGCTCGTCCATAGCTTTAACAATGCGCGCAAAATGCTCGTTATCAATTTGGTCTACAATAAAAAGTATGTGCTTAGAATTTTTACCCTTCAAACTGCGAGCTATGGGGTTTGGCGTGTAATTTAAGGTTTTCATAGCCTCTTTAACACGTTTTTCTTTTTCATTGTCAACATATCGGTTGCCATTTGCAACATAAGAAACTATTGTTTCGCTAACATTTGCAAGCTTTGCCACATCTTTTCTTGTGGCCTTGTAATTAGTATTTTTCATTAAACCACCGCCTATGTACATTCGAGTGTACATTCATTATGCACCAATTGAATTAAGTTGTCAATACCTATTGGCAGTAAACAGTATATTTTTTTTAATGTTAAATTTGCAAACCCTGACAAACTTAATTATCACGCCCTTTTGCATTGACAAAACTATTAAAATATAGTATATTAAAAGCGATAGCTTAAAATAATACAGCAATTATACATACGAGTGTATACATTAAGAAAATTATGTGAGAAAGTGAGGAGCATTGTGGAAAAAAACAATATAAAAAACGAGCTTTTAAATTTAAAAGGCAGCGCTATTCTTGGAATTGACGGTATGATAGACGAGGTTTGGCAGCTTATAGATAACCGCAGTTCCGCCACAGAGTATAGTAAAATGCCAAATATGATGGATTTTGCAAATTCTATATCAGCGCGAAAAACAGGAGGCATGGCAAAAGAGCGGCTTTTAAAGCGCAGAATTAGCGGCGGCTTTGTTTGCAACACCGGGCGAGCTATTGCAAACCTTGGTGTTAGCACATCTTTTTTGGGCATGTTTGGCGCTGATACCTATGATAAGCTTTTTGATGAGTTTAACAATAAAGTGCAAATTCATTCTTTGGGCGAGCCTGCCAATATAAATATCCTTGAGTTTTCTGACGGCAAAATAATGATGCCTAACCTTGAAAACATAATAAATTTAAAGTGGGAAAATGTAATTGAAAAATACCCGCTATCTGAAATTACATCTATTCTTAATAAAGATATAGTTGGGCTTGGGTATTGGTCTAATATGTATGATTTTGAAAATATTCTTGCAAATATAGTTAAAATTTGCAAGAGCAATGGTAAAACAAAAAGAATACTACATGATTTTGCAAATATAAATAAGCGCACAAACAAAGCTTTGCTAAGCGCTCTTAATGCGATGAAAGAGCAAGATAAAGTTTTGCCGCAAACGCTTAGCTTAAACGAGCACGAGGGCGCAATATTGTGCAGTGCCCTGGGCGTGAGTTACCCAAAAGATGTTAATAACCCAAACGCCTTAAATGCAGTTTTAAATGCAGTAGTTGAAGCAAGAGAAAAAACAGATATTGACGAAATTGTTATACACACTTTGTATTTTGCGGTTTGTGCAAGCAGAGAAAAAGGCAGTGCTTTTGCTGTGCAAAATTACTGTGAGAACCCTGTAAAAACCACAGGCGCGGGCGACACTTTTAACGGCGGCTATATGGCTGCCTGCTTAACAGCTTTAACAGCACAAGAAAAGCTATGTGTTGCAAACGCTACAACATATTGCTATGTATCAAGCGGCAATGCGCCAACAGTAAACGATGTAATTAAACAACTAAATATTTAGGAGAAAATTATGAAACATATTTGCTTAAATTTAAAACGCTTTGATATCTCACCCAAAAACGGGGGCGTGAACAGGCTTGCGTCAATGGCAGAATGGGGAAAAACCATTGTACAAAACACGCAAGACACATTAAAACAATACGGCGAAGATGTGCAATTTAGCATGTATTTCCCCGAGGCGCACCTAATTAGTGCTGTAAGTGCAAAAAATGAAAGTTCTGTAATAAATATAGGTTGCCAAACCGTGCATAGAGCAGACACAGCACCCGGGGCAAATTTTGGCGCATTTACATCACAGCGCACAGCTAACAGCATGGTTGAAATTGGCTGTGCAACAACAATTATAGGGCACTGTGAAGAGCGTGCCGACAAAATGGGCATTTTAGAATTTGCAGGCATCAAAGACAAAAAATATGTAAACGAAATTTTAAACGAAGAAATAAAGGCCGCACAAAAAGCAGGTTTAAAAGTTCTTTACTGCATTGGCGAAACAAGCGATGAGCAAGAGAACTGGCAAGATGTTTTAGGAAAACAGCTTAGCATAGGCCTAAAAGACACAAACACAAGCGATATTGTAATAGCGTATGAGCCTATTTGGAGCATAGGCCCCGGCAAAACGCCCGCAGGTGCAGATTATATTAAAAAAATAGCCACATTTGTAAAAGAGCAAACAGGCGGTATGCCCGTAATTTATGGCGGCGGTTTAAAAGAAGAAAATGCTGAAATGTTAGCATCAATCAAAGAAATTGACGGCGGTTTAATTGCGCTTACACGTTTTAGCGGCGAAATAGGTTTTTACCCTGATGAGTACATTGAAATTATTAATAAATATTTAGGAGGCAAATAATGAATTTACAATTTGAGTATGGAAACGGCATGATGAACGCAGAGCTACCCGATAACACCGATGTATTTATACCCGGTGAAACCGTACCGGACCCCGAGTGCATTAAGCAAGATTGGGACAGCCTATATTCTGCAACTTTGCAAAGCATAAGAAACCCCATAGGCACAGAGCCCTTTACAACTATAGCAAATGAGAACAGCAAAGTTGTATTTATTGTTCCCGATATAGTTAAAGGCGGCATCCAGCCCACAAGCCACCGCAAAGTTGCCATTAAAGCCTGCCTTGATGAACTTTATGCAAAAGGTGTAAAAAAAGAGAATATCCTTCTTTTAATTTCAAACGGCTTGCATTCGCGTGCAACAATTGCTGAAAACAGGGCAATTCTTGGCGAGGAGCTTTTTAACGAATTCTATCATACAGATCAAATAGACAGCCACGACAGCGAAAACTACGACGACCTTGTTGATTTAGGCATTGCACCCAACGGTGACCACGTAATAATGAACAAACGTGTGTTTGATTCCGATATTGCCATACTAATAGGCCATGCATCGGGTAACCCCTATGGTGGTTATTCAGGCGGCTACAAACACTGCTCAACAGGCATAACACATTGGAAAAGCATTTCAGCGCACCATGTGCCAAAAGTAATGCACCGTGAGGATTTCACACCTGTTAGCGCACAAAGCGAAATGCGCAGTAAATTTGATACTCAAGGCATGTTTATGGAAGAGAAAATGGGTAAAAAATTCTTCTGCTGTGACGCTGTGCTGGACACAAAAAGCCGCCAAATAGCTATACATAGCGGCTGGGCAAAAGAGATGCAGCCTGTATCATGGGCCGTTGCCGATAAGCGCACCTATGTGCACTGGGCGAAAAAGAAATACGACGTTGTTGTATTTGGTATGCCGCAAGATTTCCACTATGGCGCAGGTATGGGCACAAACCCCATTCAAATGATGCAAGCATTGTCAGCGCAAGTAATTCGCCATAAGCGCATACTTAGCGATAACTGCGTGTTTATTGTATCGTCATCTTGCGACGGCTGGTTCCACGAAGAGCGCTGGCCCTACGCAAAAGAGCTTTACGATATGTTCCAAAAAGACTATATGAACACATTGCCCGATATGAACCGCTATGGCGAGTATTTTGCAACAAACGAAGAGTATATAAGGCAGTATAGATATTGCAATGCATTCCATCCGTTCCACGGCTTTAGCATGATGAGTTGCGGCCACCTTGCCGAAGCGCATACAAGCGCCATTTATATTGTGGGTGCACGTGAGCCGGGCATAGCGCGCGGCATGGGCTTAAAAACAAGGGCAAGCTTTGAAGAAGCCTTAGCCGACGCTAAGAAAAAATATGTGGGCGAAAACCCGAATATTTTGGCACTGCCTTTAGCATTTAAACTAACAGCTGTTCACCTTTGCATGGAAAACCCCGAAGAAAACAGCAAAACAAGAGATGGCGCAAAAGGCGGCTGCTGCGGTTAAATTATTATAAATAAGCATACAAATAAAACAGCAAATATAATATTTATATTAAAGCAGCTAATAAATATAAACTAAAAACCACAGGCTTTTTTAGGCCCGTGGTTTTAGTCTGTCAAAAAAGCGGCGGCAAAAATTCCGTCATATGTCAGAAAAATATTCGTCAATGCACATAGTGTTGCCTGCATTTTCTGTTTTATAAGAAAAATTTTGCTCTAATTTTGCAAAATCTTTTTTTGGGGGCAACTCCGTCATGTTAGACAATACACTTGTCGTGGCAAATTACTTATAATTAATGTAAATGTTTTTTGCGTTATGCCGCACATTTTAATATAAAAACAAAAAATAAGTCTAATTTAAAATATTAACAGGAGTTCTACCTGCAATAAGTTTTTTGCCGTTGCTGTAACCCTCAGGGCGACCGGCTAATTCTTTTATAAGCAAATTTCTGTACTTTTGTAAAACTTTCAAATACGAATTATCGCAAGCTAAATCATAGCATTCATTCTCGTCGACTTCTAAGTTGAAAAGCATTTCTTTGCCTGTGTCGGAGTACCAAATATATTTGTAATTTTCACTAACAATATAATGTGCGGATAAATTCGCATCGTACATTGCTGTGTGTTCTCCGTGTAAAAACTCTCTTGTTTTGCAATTGGAACAAAGTGTTTTTATAAGGCTTGTGCCTTCAACACAGCCGGGGCAATCAATATTGGCAGCATCGGTTAATGTTGGCAAAACATCACGCAATTCTGCAATAGATGTGCTTTTTTTTCCGTGCTCAAAGTTTAAATTATTGCCGGGGTCGTATACAATCATCGGCACTTTTACACTGCCATTAAATGGTTGGCATTTTCTGAACTGATTATGCTCGCCAAGCATTTCACCGTGGTCTGAAGTGAAAAGAATTATTGTGTTATTTAATAAGCGCTCGTCTGTAAGTGCCCTTAAAAGCCTGCCTATTTGATGGTCCATGTGGGTAATCATTGCATAATAGCCTGCTCTAAAACGCTTCATGTCATCATCTTGCAATTTGCCGCTGTAACAATCTGCATCGGGGTGTTCTTTTGCTTTGCTCTCATCAACCCAGCTTCCTATTATCGGCTTGGCTAAATCTTTATTCAAATACATATCTAAATAATGTGCGGGCGGCAAAAGTGGTTGGTGCGGTGCTAAAAATGATGTGTACAAGAAGAACGGTTTTGTAGTATCACGTCGCCTTAAAAAATCAATCGACTCTGTAACTGTCCAGTTAGTGGGGTGTGTGTGCTCGCTGTATGGCCACGGGCGTGCAACCCAAGAGTTTGCGCCTATGCCGGCGTCGTTGAAATCGGCAGCGTGGCCTATTTCTCTTTGCAAAAATTGCGTATAATCGCAAGCTCTGTTCCACCACATGTTTGCAGGGCTGTTTGTGTTTCGGTGTGGCAAAAAGCCGTCAAAGAGCTTAACATCATGAAAGCCCATAAGCTTTCTAGGCGGCCACACGTGCATTTTACCGGCGCATTGCGTGTGGTAGCCGGCGTTTGAAAATACGCTTGCAATAGTTGATTCGTAGTTCCAATCAACAAAATCTTCATAGCCAACTCTTTTGTGAGTTTTTTGAGATAAGCCTGTAAATAAGGCGGCCCTTGCCGGTATGCACGTTGCCGTAGCGCTATATGCATTTGTGAATGCAGCACCGTGGTTAATCATCGTGTTTAAATTCGGCGTTTTTACATCAGGGTGCCCAAGTGCCTCTATACAATCACCGCGCATTTGGTCTGCTGTTATAAGTATAATATTTGGTTTCATTCCTATTACCTTTCTAACCTTTAACTGCGCCCGCAACAAGCCCGCTTACCATGTATTTTTGGAAAGCAAAGAATAAAATTATCATAGGTAACATTGCCACAATTGAAATTGAATTTATAAGCGACCAGTCAAATGATAATTCTCCTAAATAGCGAAGCATAACGCCTGCGGAAAGTGTGCGAAGTTCATCTGTTTGAATAAGTGTTACGCAGTGCAAATAATCGTCCCATGTCATTAAAAAGGCATAAAGGCCTGTTGCAAGCATACCCGGCTTAACTAGTGGTGTAACAATTTGCCAAAGTACTTGAAACCTACCTGCGCCGTCTATTTTTGCAGCTTCTTCTATTGATATGGGAACAGCTTCGAAAAAGCTGCTCATAAGCATTACGGTAAAAGGTAATTGCGCTGCCGTAAGCGCCAAAATAAGCCCTGCGTGAGAGTTGATAAGCCCTACATTCCCCAGTAAATCATATAGTGAAATCATACGGCTTATAACAGGGAACATTTGCGAGGACAAAAGCAGAGCAATTAAGTACTTGTTGCGCACAAAATTAAAACGCGAGAGCACATAACCTGAAAGTATTGCAAAAAATGTTGTGAATATCGCAGTTATGCCGGCGACAAATATATTGTTTTTGTAATAAGTGAAAAATTCGTTATTTTCTGTAAAAAGCCTATAATAGCCGTCTAAACTAAAAACTTCGGGGAAAAAAGTAGGGGGGTATCTGTAAGCTTCCATATTTGTTTTTATTGATGTTAAAAACACCCACAAAATAGGGAACAATAAAAAAATAAGAATTATTGCAAGCACTAAATATTTTGTTGTACTTGCCAAATAGTTTTTTTTCATATGTAAATGCTCCAATCAGCTAATTGTATTATAGTTAAATTTGTTCAAATATATGATATTATAAATTCTCTAAAAGGCAATTTTAATCTTCGCCTATAGCCATGAATTTATTGTAGAAAAATATTACAATTATCATAAGCAACATCCACACAGTGGTTACTGCCGCACCCGAGCCTAAATCGTTAGACACAAACGCTTCTCTATAACTTAAAACAGCAAGCGTGGTTGTAGAGTTATTGGGGCCGCCACCGGTTAAGTTCCAAATTAAAGGGAATTGCTTGAAGTTTTCAATTATAGACATGGAAACAACTATTTTAATAACGCTTTTCATGCTTGGTATAACAATTGAAAAGAATGTGCGAGATTTACTTGCGCCGTCAACAGTGGCAGCTTCTAAAATTTCGCCGGGCACATTTTGCAAGCCAGCTAATAGCAATAGTGCAGTAAGTGGTATTTGCTTCCATAAAACAGCGATAATAACGCCTATCAGAGCTGTGTCGGGGTCATTGAGTATTGCAAATTCGTCAAATCCAAACAAACTTGCTATATATTTTAACAAACCATATTGTGGCTGATAAATCCACCGCCAAATTAAAGCAGATATAACAGTGGGTACAACCCAGGGAATCATCATTATACTGCGCAAAAAACGCGAGCCTTTAATTTTAGCATTAAGCAGTGTTGCAAGGCTCATGCCTATTGTAAACTGCAAAACAACAACACATATCATAAATGTAAATGTTGTTACAATAGCAGGCACAAGCTTTGCGTTTGCAAATAGGTTTATATAATTTTCAAAATTATTCCAAGTTCCGGGCTCACCGGAAATAACATTTCTTATCTCGTAACTTGTAAAACTTTTAATTATAGAGTCGATAACAGGCACAAGGATAAACAAAAATGTAAGTAACATTGTAGGGGAAACAAGCGCCCAAGAGAAAAGGCTGTCGCCATATTTTCTGCCCAAAGAGGCGGCTCTTAAATTCTTCATAAACTTCTCCGTTCATAAGTAAAAAAGTGCAACCATATAGTGTTTTATAATGCTGTATGGTTGCACTTCGCTTATTATTTATGATATAGCAAGCTTAAATTATAATGCCCATGCAGCGGGTGGTTTTTGGCGGTAAATATTTTGCCAATACCTTTTCAATTATAAGCTAAGTTGTTATAGTATGCCTTAGTATTGCGTAATATTATTCCACAATACCTTCAGCCGCTGCTTTGAATGTAGCATATGCATCATCGAAAGATTGGTCGCCAACAGTAACAGCTTGTGCTAAAGTTGTAAGCTCTATGTTCAAGTCTGCAAGTGCAGGAATTACAGGAACTGCTTTTGCGCTGTCAAGTGCATTTGAAGCGCCTGATAGAATACTGCTGTTTTTGATAGCTTCCATTTCAAGCATATCGTTTTTAGCAGGATATGCAAGGTTGATTTCTGAAATGAAGCTTGATAATGTTTCTTCTGTAACAAGTTCTTCAACTAAAAGCTTTACAGCCTCTTTTTGTAAATCGCCATTATCTGTAAAGAATAAAGTGTGTGCAGAAACAACGCTGTCGCCATTGCCGCTGCCGCCTGCAAGAGGTGCAGCTGTTGCAGTAAAGGCTGCTGCGTCAGGGTTAATTGAGCTTATGCCCGAGAAGCCCCATGCTTGGTCGTAATACATGCCTAATTGGCCAAGTGCAAACAGATTGCGCAAATCTTTCAAAAGCGCATTTTGTGGGTTGTAGCCCAATTCATCAAGTTGTGCAAGCATTTCAAAAGCATCTCTAAAGCCATCGTTGTCTGTGCTAAGCTCTCCGTCAGCAGTTAAAATTTCACCGCCAAAATTATAAACCATTGCTGTTAAAGATGTGCCGGAAACAGAAACGGCACCTGTTGTTTGGCCAAATGGATATATTTTGTTGCCATCAGCAGTTGTTAATTGAGAAATTGCCTCTGCTGCTACAAGCATCTCATCATAAGTTGTAGGTGGTGTTTCAGGGTCAAGTCCTGCTTGCTCAAAAATATCTTTGTTGTAGAAAAGAACAAATGGTGTCATGTACATTGGTGTACCATAAATCTCGCCATTCATAGTTGTTGCTTCAAGTACACCCGGTAAAAAGTCACTAGCGAATTCTTCGCCCATAACCTGTGCAACAGGTACTGTAAGGCCTGAGTCTGCAAGGGTAGAAGTCCAGCCGGCTTCACCAACCATTAGGTCAACTTTATCACCGCCGCCGGCCATGTTAATAACAGTGTTCATAATTTCACCGTAAGGTGCAGTTATATATTCTATGGTGATATTAGGATATTTTGTTTCAAAGTCTGCCTTGAATTGTTCCCAGAAAGGAGCTGAGGCAGCCTCTAAAACCATGTGGTTCGCAAATTTGATAGTGATTTCCTCGGTTAAAACAGCAGAATTCTCTTCGCCTTCTGCGGGTGCGTCGGTCTCAGCTGTTGCTGTACTTTCAGCCGGGGCTTCCTCTGCCGGTGCTGTACTACATGCAGCTAAAGTAAGAATCATAGATAAAGCTAATAGTAATGATAGTAGTTTTTTCATAATTTTCCTCCAATATTAATGTGTAGGGTAACGTACACTTATTTGAGGTAACGTTACCATGTGTAAGATGTTAGCATATAAAATAGTACAAGTCAACAATAATTTATAAAAAAACATTTGAATTCATTAAAGTTTGTATAAGATGTAACAAAAACTTAAATTTATTTGTACAAAAAAGCCTACAAGTAATAATTAAACAATTATTATTTGTAGGCTTAAATTAAAAATTTTAAAGGGTAAAAAATGAATTAAGAAACGTTTAGCAGTTGGCATCAAAAACCAAGGTTTCTTTAGTTTCTATCCATTTGTTTTCGTATGTGCGGTTTTGAACAATATGTTGCATCATTGCTTCGCCGCTCATATAACCTATTTCAGATGGGTTATCGCAAATAGCATAATCAACAATGTCATCGCAGATAAGGTTACGCAGTGTTGTTTTACTGCCAAATGCAATGGTGGTTTGGTTTAAACTATGCTCTCTACCTATTTTATAAAGCTGAGTTAAAGCATAAAAAGAGTTAAGGTAAATTACATTAGTATCGGAATTGTTTTTTAGTAACTTAATAAGACTTTGTTCATCGAAAGACGACCTATCCTCAATAATAATTTGTTTAGATATTTCAAAAGCTTTATTTTTATCTTTGATATATGTTAAAAATCCCTTTAGTTTTTCACCTCTGGAGCTCATTTCTAAAGGGTCTGATATTAAAAGCATTTTAATATCATCTTTTACAATTTTACAAAGCACACTTGCAGCAAGCCGCCCTGCATTTAAATGATTATGTCCAACAAAACATATTTTGCTTTCAATGCCCGATAAATCAAAAGCAGAGGTTACAATTGGTATTTTACTAAAATGATTATTTATTTTTTCAGCTACTTTACTGTTGTTTAACGGTTTAATTATTAACCCGGCATAATCAGTTTTCGATACTTCTTCTAAAATATCTAAAATCTCTTTTATGCTGTTTTCTTTTAAAAAGTGGTAAATAAAGCTTACATTTAAGTCTTCCCATTTTTTATTAGACCTTTTTAAGCCTTCATAAATTTCTAAAGAGAAAATAGAGGAATCAGGGTCGCTGCAAATAACAGCAATTTTTGTTTCTTTCTTTTGCATAACCATAGCTTTGCCAATATAATTTTGTTTGTAATTGTATTGCGTACAAATTTCCTCAAGCTTTTTCTTTGTTTCATATTTTACATAGCCGCGGTTGTGCAGATACCTGTCAACTGTGGCTATTGACACGTTAGCAAGTGTTGCAATTTTTTTTATAGTTAATTTTTCCATTGTGCGTTCTCCAGTATAGAATCTGAATTATGTGGTAAGGTTACATTAGCATATATTGTGCTTAATGTCAATTTAATGTAAATAAAATCATGTTTAAAATCTTATTAAATTATGCTATATTAAAAATATAAATTTTTTTGAAAGGATTTATTCCTCCCACTCGTGTTGTAAGTGAAAAGGCAAAAAAGCCTTAAATAAAAATAACAAAATGGAGGAATTTATCATGAAAAAAATTATTACTATAGGATTAACAGCAGCACTTGTATTATCAGTAGGAGGGGCAACAGCTTTTGCAGCGACACCTACAAAAGGTGTAAACTATGCCGACACTGACGGTAACGGAGTTTGCGATAATATCGGCACATATTCAAATTTTATCGATGAAGATGGCGATGGAATTTGTGATAACACAGGGCTGTACATCGGAATGGGCA
>CAYJPD010000053.1:6329-14023 GCA_964371975.1 uncultured Bacteroides sp. | reverse complement strand
GGCCTGCTTTGCAGCGCATATTTAACACGGTAAGCGCCCGGATGATTTTTTTGCGGCGCAACAAGCACCTGCATATTTTTGCGCTTAAAATGCTCCTCGATAGCTTTTGCTCCGGCTGTTATAGCCTCGGGCTTAACGCTTATGTCGTTAGCGGTAGATTGCGAATGCCTGCGCCAATAATAAAGCACTTTGGGTATGTGCACAATATTTTTGGCAACTTGCGTTAGGCGCAAAATCAAATCGTAATCTTGCGCGCCATCAAACTCGCTTCTAAGCAGACCTGTTTGGTTTAAAAGTTCCTTTTTAAAAGCGCATATATGCGTTATGTAATTGCAGTTTGCAAGATAATCCGGCGAAAAATCGGGCTTAAAATGATATTCCGCAAGCTTTTTCATATCTTGATTAAGCACTATTTCATCGCTGTAAATAAAATCTGCGTTTTTTTCATTTATTGCTTTTGCAATTTCATACAATGCATTTTTTGCAAGGCAATCGTCATGGTCGAGCAAAACAATGTAATCGCCCTCTGCCTCGTTAATGCCGATGTTGGAATTTTCCGATATACCGTTATTTTTAGCTATGCGAAACAGCTCTATGCGCTTGTCGCCAAAGCTTTTCACAGTTTCGCTTACATACCTGTTTTTAAAATCAGAGGCATCGACAAGCACAAGCTCAAAATGGCGGTAGCTTTGCTTTAAAACGCTTTTTATCATGTCTTTCAAAAATGGCTTTGGCGTGTTATATAAAGGCACAATAATTGAAAAGTACGGCTTAATTTTAAACGCCGCTTTGCGCTGCATTCTTATATGCTTTTCCAGCGGAATATCGGCCCTAAATTTCCAGCTTTCGCCTTTTGTCATTAAATCGTACCTATAAGCGCCCTCGCGGTAAAGCGCCTCGGGGCCATCGGTTTTAAGCGTTTTAAACGCACGCTTTGTAAGGCTGGCGGCGTGCTTAGGGTTTGAAACACGCTTTAAAGCTTTGGATACGCTATCTTGCTCTGCTGCGTTATTAGCGCTTTGCACTTTATTATCACTTTTATTTTCCAATTAAATCGCTCCTCGCTTTACAGGGCTTTAGTTTTTTAGCTGGTAGTTTAGCTTTATTTAGAGCTTATTTTATATTGAGCACAAACATCAGCGGCGTTGCCACTCATGCGAACTTTACCTTTTTCAATCCACGTTACACGGTTGCAAAGGCGCTCTATTTGCTCTATGGAATGGCTAACAAGAATAACGGTTGTGCCGTTTGCCATCATTTCTTTCATGCGCTGTTCACATTTTTTTTGGAATAAGAAATCGCCAACAGAGAGAATTTCATCGGCAATAAGAACGTCGGGGTCTGTAATAGTTGCAATTGCAAACGCAATGCGCGACACCATGCCGGACGAGTAATTTTTAAGTGGTACGTCTAAGAATTCCCTAAGCTCGCTAAACTCTACAATCTCGTCAAAGCGCTGTGTAATATATTTTGGCGTAAAGCCTAAAACAGTGCCGTTTAAATATATATTTTCTCGCCCTGTTAAATCCATATCAAAACCGGCGCCAAGCTCTATTAAAGGGGCGATGCTACCGTTAACAACCGCATTGCCTTTCGTTGCCTTGTAAACGCCTGCTATAATTTTTAAAAGTGTGCTTTTTCCGCTGCCGTTAAGGCCTATAAGGCCATAAAAATCGCCCTTTTCAACATTAAGCGACACATCATTAAGCGCCCAAAATTCATCAAAGCGCAATTTACCTTTTGCAAGCGCAACGAAATATTCCTTTAAGCTCTCGTTTTTTTCTTTAGCCATATTAAAGCACATGGAAACATTATTTACTTCTATAATATTCGGCATTAAAAACTCCTTAGTATAAAAGGCGCAAAAGCGCACATTTTAGGGCGCAAAACCCATTTGCCGTCAAAATTTTTTCAACGGCGTTGCACAGTGCAAATTTATAAAAATTTAAACGTATAAAACAAATTTATCTTGCTGTTTTTTGAACACTGCAAGCCCGAAAAATAACATTACAACAGCTAAAGAACCACAAACCACATACATGTTCTGCGTTAAATTCATGCCATAGAGAACAGGGTTGCGAAAAGCGCTTATATACCAATAAATAGGGTTAAACCTAATAAAAGTTTGCACAATAGATATTCCACTGCCCTGCATGGAAAAAGGGTCGTAAAAAATTGCGGAAAAATACATTAGCGCGGTACAAAAAACGCCCCAAAGATGAATGATATCCCTGAAAAAAACGCTTAGCGAAGAAAGAACAAGCCCAACGCCCAAACAGAAGATAAACATAGTGAAAATAGGGTAAAGTACAAGTAAAAACGTGGGGTGTAGCGTTGCGCCGGTAAATATCATAACAATAAAAAGCGCAATAAACGACGTTGCTGTATTAATAAGCGCAAAGCAAACTTTCTCAAGCGGAAAAATATATTTAGGTATATATACTTTCCTTAAAAGCGGCGCATTTGAAAGAACACTGCTCATTGATGCATTAGTTGCCTCTGCAAAAAAGTTCCACATTAACTGGCCTGTTAATATATAAAGCGTGAAATTTTCTATGCCTGCTGCGCGGAAATCGAAAATACTTGAAAAAACCGCCCACATTACAAGGCACATTAAAAGAGGGTTTAAAACGCTCCACATCACACCTAAAGCGCTTCGCCTATATTTAAGCTTGAAATCTCTGCTAACTAAGTTAAAAAGCAAAAACCTATAGCGCATAAAATCTTTAAAATAAGCTGAAATTTTCATCATAACTGTGTCACCACATTTCAAAAAACGAAAAATCTTGCCCGTTAAAGTTTGGAAGTTTTGTGTCTTTTTCGCTTAAATTAAATTCGCAGTTTTCAAGATGGGGCCATTTTATGCCAACTGTTTCATCGCTGTATAAAATTCCGCCCTCGCTTGCTTGATGATAAAAATCGCTGCATTTATATGCGAAAACCGCCTCGTCGCTAAGCACTAAAAAACCGTGTGCAAAGCCCTTTGGCACAAACAGTTGCTTTCTGTTTTCAGCGCTTAAAGTTTCGCCAACCCACTTGCCGAAATAAGGGCTGTTTGGGCGACAATCCACAGCAACGTCAAAAACTTCGCCTTGTAAAATGCGCACAAGTTTATCTTGTGTGTGTTCTTTTTGAAAATGCAAGCCCCTCAAAACGCCTTTAGTGCTCTTGCTTTCGTTATCTTGCACAAAATCGCAAGTGATGCCTTCCTTTTCAAAAATTTCTTTTTGATATGTTTCGGTAAAATAACCGCGCTCATCTCCAAAAATTTGCGGTGTAACAACAATTACTTCAGGGATGGCTGTTGGTTCAAATTTAAATTTTTGCATAGTTCACCTATTATTATTTTTTTTTACATAATTACATAATGCTATGTTTGATGCAATTACTCATTATAGCATAGTTAGCCTAAAATGGCAAATGTTCTTACTGCTTAATATGCTTAACAATCATAACTGCGAAATTAACTTTGCCAAAGAGCTGTTTTCGCTTAAATTTTGCAAATTGCTTGCAATATTACTTATGCAATGTGCATCTGAAGAAAAAATAAGCTCCTTGCCTTTAGGTAAATAATTTTTTTCTATAAGGTTTTCGAGCTTTTCTTTATCTTTGTACTCTATTATATCAAAATCTAAATCGCTTGGCATAAAACCTAAAACAGAGCTTACAGAAGTGCTGTCTTTATCCACATGTGCGGGCACAGCTACGCCGCCGTGCTTTTCACAAAGCTTTTTCACTTCGTATATATCAAGCTCTACCGGCCCAGAAAGCAGCTTGCCCACGCTGCCTTTTACATTATCGTGCTCGTCTACTATAAGCTGTTTGCCCCAAATTTTTTCGTCGTAAGGGATAGCAATAAGCGAATTATATAGCATATCGCTAAAAATAAGCGCTGTTTCAACCGAGCTAAAATAGCACAAAACATGCACCTCTTCTTGGGTTGTTACCTCTATGCCCGGCAGCAATTTTAGGCCATACTCATCGCAAGCTGTTTTTGCGGCAGGCAAATTTTGTGCCGAGTTATGGTCGGTTATCGCTATAATATCCGCGCCCTCTAATTTTGCTATGCCGGCTATTGTGGCAGGCGTCATATCATCATCTGCACAGGGCGATAGACACGAGTGTATATGTAAATCGTATAGCATATTGTGCCTTTCAATTATGCGTTTAGCGCTTTATTCAGTAAAACACATGTTTCATATTCGGGCAAGCTTGTGGCAAGCAGGCAAATATCTTGCTGTTTTGCCCTTTGTAGCATAGCTTCGTCTGCGGCGCTATCGTGGCACAAAATTATGCAAGAGCAATCGGCCAAAAGCGCCACCGCTACCGTGTTTACATTGCCCATAACCGTGCACCAGGCATCGCCCTCTTTTGCCCTGCCTATAGCCCAAGAGAGCAAATCTCCGCAAAAAACACCTTCAATTTCTCGGTTTTCGCCCTCGTAAAGCACTTTAAAATCATATTTAGTTGCCAAATCTTTAGTATTCATATAAAACTCTTTCTTTGTGTATAATTGTAGTTTAAAATTACAATATGTATAAAAAATACCAATAAATTATACATGTTGTAATTATTGCAATTAATATTACAAATTATAAGCTTGCTGATTTTGAGATTAATTGCAGTGCAAAATCACACATTTGCAAGCAAGATAAAGCGATTGCCTTTACATTTCTATTATATTATAAATTGCAAGAAATTAAAAGTGGCAGCTGTAAAAAATTTGCATAAATTGTGGCAAGTTTGTTTTGAGTTGAATAAGATAAATTAGCAAATACCATTAACAATTGGAAGGAGACTTTTTCATGGCTCAATTTATTTTAGGCGGCACAGGCGTTTTGCGTGTGCGCACTGCTGCCGCTTTTGACGCTTTGCCTATAGCAAATGTGCACATAAAAGTTACAAGTGCAGGCACAAGCGACGTTTTATTCGATTTATACACAAACAGTGAGGGAATTTTAGATAATTTATCGCTTTCTTGCCCACCAAAATATTTATCGCTTGATGAATTTAACGAGGCACAGCCGTATGCTGAATATGACATTTATGCAGATGTTGAGGGCTATAACAACGCTGCAATTTACAATTTTCAGGTGTTTGATGGCGAGAAATCGCTTGCCAATATGCTATTACAGCCTGCTAATTTATCGCCTTATGTAAGGGATGTAGCGCCATTGCCCGATGTTGTGCAAACCCCACCGCACGCCCTTTTTGCAGGCGGTGGAGGAAGCGCAATGGGGCCTATTGGGAATTGCCCTACTGTGCAAATTCTGGAAGATGTTGTTATACCAAAAACCGTAACAGTGCACCTTGGCAAGCCAACCGCTTATGCGCAAGATGTTACTGTGGATTTTATAGATTATGTTAAAAACGTGGCATCCAGCGAAATATACCCAACATGGCCCGAGCAATCTTTAAGGGCAAATATACACGCGCAAATTAATATAATTTTGAACAGGCTTTATACAGAGTGGTATAAAAGCAAAGGTTATGATTTCGACATTACAAATTCCACCTCTTACGACCAATATTATGTGCACGGGCGCACTATTTTCGAGAGCGTGAGCGTAATAGCCGACGAAATATTTAACACATATTTAAGGCGTCAAGGCTTTGAAGAGCCGTATTTTGCCGAGTATTGCGACGGAAAATTGGTAGATTGCCCCGGTATGAAGCAGTGGGGAACCGTTACACTGGCACAGCAAGGCCTAAACGCAATTGAAATATTGCGCAGTTACTATGGCAACGATTTAGAGGTTGTTAGAACAACAAATATAGCCGAAATATTTGAAAGTTACCCGGGCAGTGCACTTACAATAGGCTCTACAGGCACAGATGTTAAAATAATTCAAAGGCAGCTTAACCGCATAGCTGAAGACTACCCCGGCTTTGGCACTGTTGCGATAGACGGTGTTTACGGCGCCGCAACAGCGCAGGTAGTAAAAAACTTGCAAAGCCATTTTGGCTTAACGGCAGACGGCATTGTGGGGCGAAGCACATGGTATAAAATATCTTATATTTATGTTTCTGTTAAAGATTTAGCAGAGCTGACCTCAGAGGGTGAAAAGCCATCGGGAACGCTTGTAGACGGCGAGTACCCCGGCACAGCGTTACAGGTTGGGAGCACGGGCGACGATGTTTTGCAAGTTCAGTTTTGGCTTGATGAGATAGCGCAGTTTTCAAACGATTTGCCCGATATTGAGGTAGACGGAATTTTCGGCAACGCCACTAAAGCGGCAGTTGAGGCTTTCCAGCTTAAATACGGCCTTTCGGTAGACGGCGTTGTGGGCGAGATTACATGGGATAAAATTTACATGGAATACACAAGCGGCGTTTTAGATACAACGCCTGGCATCACTTCGCCGGGCGAATACCCGGGAACAGCACTTAGTGTTGGCAGCCGCGGAGACGACGTTAAGCGTATGCAATTTTATTTGCGCATAGTTGCAAGGAACAACCCCAATGTGCCCGATTTAAGCGCAGACGGTATATTCGGCACAGGTACACAGCAAAGCGTTATAGCGTTCCAAAACTACTATGGCCTTAGTGCCGACGGAATTGTGGGCAACTTAACGTGGGATAAAATTTACGAAGTGTATACAGATTTAATAAACGAGTTGCTCGCGCCAACCGCACGCCCGGGAACGTATCCGGGAACGGCTTTAGTATTAGGAAGCACAGGCATATATGTTAAAGAAATGCAGTATTACTTATATTTACTAAGCGCATATTACACGCCGCTACCTGTTATTGCATACGATGGTGTTTTTGGCCAGGCAACACAAAACGCTGTTGAAATTTGGCAAGAGATAGAGGGCCTGAGCGTAGACGGAATTGTAGGGCCTGCAACTTGGAGCAGTATTTACAGCCAGTTTTCAAAATTGCGCACGCTTGACGGGCCGGTTTCAGGCCTTGAAGTTTTTGAGTACCCCGGCTTTGATTTAGTGGAGGGCTCGCAAGGCGATAGCGTTGCATTTGTGCAATATATGCTAAAATACATAGGGTATTTCTTCCAAAGCATCACACCAATAGGCGAAATAGACGGCATATTCGGCAGTGAATTAAAAACGGCTGTTTTAAGCTTCCAAGAGGAATTTAATTTAGAAAGCAGTGGAATTGTAGATGAAAACACATGGAACACTATGGCAATTATCTTTTTAACCAGTGCATCTGAAGCACTTAGACAAAACGAAGTGCCCGACGGGGAATACGCAGGGAATGTTCTTTTGCTTGGCAGTGTAGGCCTGCAAGTTTACCGCTTGCAAACGTATATGGACGCTATTGCAGTGCGCTATTGCGTTGCCAATTTCACACCTGTTGACGGTATATTCGATGTTCAAACGTTAAACGCCGTTAAGGAGTTTCAGGTAAACTTAGCAATACCTGTTACAGGCTTTGTGGATAAATTAACTTGGGACAGCATCTATGCTATATATGCTAATTTGTAAATGCCAATTATAGCTTAAATTATTATAGGTAATGTAACGCCACAATATTCTTTTGAAAATTCTAAACAAAAGGGAGCTGCAATGCAGCTCCCTATGCAGCGCCCTTTTGTGCCGTTTGCCGCTACGAGCAGAGCGGAAAATTTATTTTTTTCTTTGAGCTTAACATTTGTTTACAGCGTGAGAACAAGCAAAAGACAGAAAGCTTAAATGCCGCTACAGCGGTTAACTTTCGCAGATGCTATAAAT
>CAYJPD010000053.1:0-6229 GCA_964371975.1 uncultured Bacteroides sp. | reverse complement strand
AAAATATGTTGTTTTAGAAAATGCGCTTAGACGGCCGTGCTATTGAATTTGCGGTTTGTGTACGGTTATCTTGGCATTTTGTTTTTTGCTAAAGCAATATTGCAAAAGTTGCGAAATTTGTTTGTATGGAGGATATTATGGAGAAAATTTTCAAGTTGAAACAGCACAATACCGATGTCAAAACAGAAATTAGGGCAGGTATTACCACATTCTTGGCAATGGCTTACATATTAGCTGTTAACCCTGCAATGTTAGGTGATGCAGGTATGAACCCACAGGGTGTTTTCTTGGCAACGGGCATAGCAGCTGCAATTGCAACAGTTGTGATGGGCTTTTTAGCAAATTACCCAATAGCGCTTGCTTCCGGCATGGGCCTTAACGCTTACTTTGCTTACACAATTAGTTTAGGTGAGCTTGGTTCTTACGAAAATGCTTGGCAAATTGCCTTAACAGCAGTTTTAGTAGAGGGTATCATATTTATTATTCTTTCACTGTTTAAATTCCGTGAAACATTGGTAAATAGCATTCCTGAAAACTTGAAATACGGTATCACAGCCGGTATTGGTTTGTTTATAACATTTATAGGCCTACAAAACTCAGGCATAGCAGCTGCAGACCCTGCAACTAAAGTTGCGCTTGGCGATATAACATCGGCACCTGTTGCGCTTGCGATTATAGGCGTTATAATTATTGGTATAATGGAGTTCTTTAGAATTAAAGGTTCTATTCTATGGGGCATTTTAATAACATGGCTACTTGGAATTGTTGCACAGCTAACAGGCTGGTATGTAATTAACCCTGAAGTGGGCGCATACTCATTAATACCACAAGTTACAAGTGCGGCAGACTTTATTCCAAGCTTTGGCGCTTTAAGCGACACAGCATTTAAATTCAACTTTGAATTTGTAATGACAAATGCAATTGAATTTGCAATTATTGTTTTCGCATTCTTATTTGTAGATTTGTTCGACACAGTAGGCACATTAGTTGGCGTTGCGGCAAAAGGCAACTTGCTTGATAAAGACGGCAAACTGCCAAACGCAGGTAAAGCTTTAATGGCAGACGCTGTGGGCACAGTAGCAGGCGCATGCCTTGGTACAAGCACAGTAACAAGCTATGTTGAAAGCAGCGCAGGTGTTGCAGAGGGCGGCCGCACAGGCTTAACAGCAGTAACAACAGCAGGTATGTTTGTTTTAGCAATGTTCTTCTGGCCTGTATTCGGTGCAATTCCCGGCTTTGCAACAGCACCGGCTTTAATTATTGTTGGTTTATTCATGATGAGCAGTATCAAAAAAGTTAAATTCGAAGGCGACATGGCAGATGTTCTTGGCGCATTCATAGCTATAATAATGATGCCTTTCACATATTCAATAGCAAACGGCATTATGTTTGGCGTTTTAACATGGATGATTTTAAAAATAGCTCGCGGCAAATTGAAAGATGTTCACCCTATAATGTGGATAATCTTCGTACTATTTGCAATAAGAATTATAACTTATTTCTTATAATAAATAGTTAAATTAAGTTTAAGAGGCTGTAACATATGTTACAGCCTCTTTTAGCTTTTTGCATGTATAAAAAAGGCAGTTAAAAAAGCGGCAGTTCACAATGTGAACTGCCGCTTTAGCGTAAATTATATTAGCCTAAATCTGAGAAATATTTAATTGTGCGAACCATTTGGCATGTGTAGCTATTTTCGTTGTCATACCAAGCAACAACTTGAACTTGATATGTGTCATCGCTAACTTTAGTAACCATAGTTTGTGTTGAATCAAACAAGCTACCTTCTGAAATGCCAATAACGTCAGAAGAAACAATTTCGTCTGTTGTGTAGCCATAGCTCTCGCTTGCAGCAGCTTTCATTGCAGCGTTGATGCTTTCTTTAGTAACATCTTTGCCTTTAACAACAGCAATAAGAATTGTTGTTGAACCTGTTGGAACAGGAACACGTTGTGCACTGCCGATTAGCTTGCCGTTCAAATCAGGAATAACAAGGCCAATAGCTTTTGCAGCGCCTGTTGAGTTAGGAACTATGTTAGATGCACCGGCTCTTGCGCGGCGTAAATCGCCTTTGCGGTGAGGGCCGTCTAAAATCATTTGGTCGCCTGTGAAAGCGTGAACAGTTGTCATAATACCGCTTTGAATTGGGTAATTATCGTTAAGAACTTTAGCCATAGGTGCTAAGCAGTTTGTTGTGCAAGATGCAGCAGAGATAATTGTATCTTCTTTTTTAAGAATATCTTCGTTAACACCGAAAACAACTGTTGGCAAATCGTTACCTGCAGGTGCAGAAATAACAACTTTGCGTGCGCCGGCATCAATGTGTGCTTGTGAAGCAGCTTTGGATGCAAAGAAACCTGTGCATTCTAAAACAACGTCAACACCAATTTTTGCCCAAGGTAAATCTGCAGGGTTTTTCTCTGCAAATATTTGAATTTTTTTACCGTCTACTGTGATAGAATTGTCATCACATTCAACTGTGTGCCCGTCGTAACGGCCTTGTGCTGTGTCATATTTCAAAAGATGTGCAAGCATTTTTGGGCTTGTTAAATCGTTTAACGCAACAATTTCATAACCCTCTGCCCCGAACATTTGGCGGAATGCCAAGCGGCCAATGCGGCCAAAACCATTAATTGCAACTTTTACTGCCATAATAAAAAACCTCCTTGATTTTAGACATTTATTATACACGGAAATTTCCGTGTTTTGTCTTATGCTTTATATTGTACAATATTAAAACGATAAGTGCAAGTACATTGTCAAAAAATTAACGCATTATACATAATTAATATAAATTTGCACAAAGAATTGTAAAATTTACATTTTTTTTTGCAAAAAGTTACTATGGCAAATTTGTAAAAGCGCTAAATAGCCTCGCCTTTGCTGTGTGCCTTTAAATATGCATTTACAAAACCGTCTATTGCGCCGTCCATAACAGCGCTTACATTGCCGCTTTCAAAATTAGTGCGATGGTCTTTAACTAATGTGTAGGGCATAAAAACATAGCTTCTAATTTGGCTGCCCCAAGCAATTGCGTTTTGCACGCCTTTTATATCGCTTATTTTGTCAAGGTGTTCACGTTCTTTTATTTGGTATAGCTTAGAGGCGAGCATTTTCATACACATTTCTTTGTTTTGAATTTGGCTGCGCTCGTTTTGGCAACTTGCAACAAGGCCTGTTGGCTCGTGTATTAAACGCACAGCGCTTGATGTTTTATTTATGTGCTGGCCGCCTGCGCCCGAAGCTCTGAAAACTTCCATGCGAATATCGGCAGGGTTTATTTCAATTTTTATTTTATCGTCAAGCTCGGGCATAACTTCAAGCGAGGCAAAGCTTGTGTGGCGGCGGCCCGAGGAATCGAATGGGGAAATGCGCACAAGGCGGTGAACACCGTGCTCGCTGCGCAAAAAGCCGTAGGCGTTTGTGCCCGATATCAATATGCATGCGCTTTTAAGGCCGGCCTCGTCGCCGTCGAGGTAATCGAGCACTTTAACCGAAAAGCCGTGGTTTGCCGCAAAGCGCGAATACATTCTGTAAAGCATCTCGGCCCAATCTTGCGCCTCTGTGCCGCCTGCGCCTGCGTGGAATGTTAAAATTGCGTTGTTAGAATCGTAATCGCCCGTAAGCAAAGTTACAAGGCGTATTTCCTCTGTTTTTTGCGAAAGCTCATCTACAGATAATTCAAGCTCTGCGTGTAAATCGTCGCTGTCGTCCTCCTCACACATTTCAAGCAGCGTTTGTGTGTCTGACAATTTCTGCGTTAGCTCTTCATAAGAGGCAAGCTTTTGCTTTATTTCGCCCATCTCGGCAAAAACCTCGCCGGAAGCTGCGGCGTCATTGTAGAAATCAGGGTCGGCGCTTTTATTTTCAAGCTCATTTAAACGCATTTTGCTTTGGTTGATGGCAAGAGCGTCGGCTAAATCCTTAATAACAGGTTCAAGCTCGTTTAGTGTGCGTTTTATATCGTCAATAATTATCATAATATCTCTTTTCTAAACAGAAACAGCGCAAAGAAAAAAGGCTTGTCTTTCATAAGTTTCGCAAGGCGCTTGTTTATAAAAAAACAAAAACAGAATGAACAAAGCCGCATTTGCACTTAAAACAGTACTGTTTAAATAGTTTAAGGCTAAATTTTGTACTTAGGTATAATAATTATATAATTTTATTGCAAAAATGTAAAGTTTTAAAATATACTATTTAAAATTTCCAAAATTATGTTATAATATATTCAAATTGAAACGGAGATATAATATGTATAATTTCACAGGGGAAACATGCTGTGCATGCAATAACAAATTTAAAAATAATGACGATGTGGTAGTGTGCCCCGAGTGCGGAACGCCTTACCACAGAGAGTGCTATGCAAAAGAGCACCGCTGCTTATTTGAAGATAAGCACGCACAAGGTTATGAATTTACGCCCGAAAAGAACAGCGCTGAAAAAAACCGCTGTGCCAATTGCGGCGCCGATAATAAAAAAGACGCTTTAGTGTGCGAGCACTGCGGCTGTGCAATTCAAAGCGAGAGTGTAGATAATGAGCTGAATTTGTCTGATACAGAAAAGAAAAAAGTTCAGCCAACATTAAACCAAAACACAAGCACAGATATATTCAATGCGGTGAGCTTTCAAACATTTAGCCCCGAGCAGTTGTTTGGCGAAAATATTATGGCTAAAAAGTACGACGATATTTCAGCGTCGGAGTGGGCGGCGTTTATAGGTAAAAATTCAACGCAATATCTTATGCAATTTGCAAGGATGGACAAACTTGGCAAAAAAACATCCTTTTGCATAAGCGCGCTTTTTGTTGCGCCCATATACTTTTTATATAGAAAAATGTGGTTTTGGGCATTTGTAAGCTTTTTAGTATCACTAATATCAAATATACCAACAACTATAACGGTTTTTCAATCTATGGGGCTAAGCCTTTTTTCCAATATAAGTGCACAAGGCTTGATGCTAATTTCAACGGCGTGCTCTATGTTTAATATTGGCATGAGCGTTTATTTCGGCCTATATGCCTTTTATTTGTACAGGCAAAGCGCGGCAAAAACTATAAAGCAGCTGCAAACAGATATGACAAGTGTAGACGCCTACCACGAGAAACTTGCTAAAGCAGGTGCGCCGTCTACTGTTGCGGTTATTGTTTTCTTAGCTTTAATGATTGCGCTTTCTTACTTTATTGTTTTATTGGTAGGCCCTGAGAATATTTTAGCGCTATATAATTAAACAATCACTGAGATGAAAGCCGCATATATAGAACTTATATTCGCACTTAATATGCAAGTAATTATACTATTTAATTTAAAATATAGAAAATTGAGGAGTTATTTATGAAAAAAATAAGAAAAGCAATTATACCCGCCGCAGGCTTTGGCACAAGAGTTTTGCCGGCAACAAAAGCAATGCCTAAAGAGATGATGCCCATTGTTGACAAGCCCTCAATACAATATATTGTTGAAGAGGCGGTTGCGGCCGGAATTGAAGAAATACTAATTATTACAAGCCGTGGCAAAAGCATTATAGAAGACCATTTTGATAAATCGCCCGAGCTTAGCGCGGCGCTTGAAAAAGGCGACGCGGCAAAAGCAAACTTGCTTAAAGCCTGCACAGATATAAGCAATTTAGCAGATATATTCTTTGTTAGGCAAAAAGAGATGAAAGGCCTTGGGCACGCTGTTTTAAAGGCAAAAGCGTTCACAGGCAATGAGCCGTTTGTTGTTTTATACGGCGACGATGTTATTTTGGGCAAAGACCCTGTAGCAGCCCAACTTTGCAGGGCATACGAGCAATATGGCAAAGCGGCGGTAGGCATTAAAGAAGTTAGCAAAGAGGCTGTGCAAAAATATTCGTCTTTAAAGGTAGATTTGCTTAAAGATAATTTATACAGCGTTACCGATATGATAGAAAAGCCGGCACCCGGAAAAGAGTTCAGCTTATATAGCATTTTGGGCCGCTGCCTTTTAACCCCGGATATTTACGACATAATTGAAAACACAAAGCCGGGCGCGGGCGGCGAAATTCAGCTTACAGATGCCATGGCGGTTTTGGCGAGAACAAAGGGAATGACGGGCGTGGATTTCACCGGAAAACGCTACGACATGGGCGCAAAGCTTGGCGTTATGCAAGCAGGCGTTGAAGTGGCACTTGCCCACGAGGAAATAGGCGAAGACTTTAAAAATTATATTAAAGAACTTGCAAAAACACTTTAAGCTTTTAATATGAGCTTTTA
>CAYJPD010000052.1:0-14327 GCA_964371975.1 uncultured Bacteroides sp. | reverse complement strand
TTGTGTTTAGAGAACAGAATATGTTATACAGGATAACACCTAATTTGTCAATTTTTTTGTACTAATCCACCTTAATTTATCACTTTTTTCTTAAAGCTTAAAATTCTTACACCGCATAGTAAGAATTTTAAAAAAGCTACCGCTCCAATGGCATTCAATTTTATGTAACCGCATTAGCAGTTAAACATCCCTAAACCTTACAATATTATAAACAACCAACAAATATATAGTTTCTTTAGCGTTATATAAAATTTAACCATTACGAATCTTATAGCCATAAATTTCTGTGCCTTTTACAGCTGTAATAAATGCCTGTAAAAAGGTCATTGCACAAGCCAACACTTAAGCATTCTTTGTTAGTTATAACATGATAATTTTAATCTTCTACCCTTCATCACATTTTTCAAAACTCATCAGAAACTGTGCGCCATTATCTTTATTTTTTACTGTTATTTCCCCTTTCATCATCTCAACGCTCGATTTTGCTATTGGAAGCCCAAGCCCACAATTGCCGTTTTCGCCTTTGTAAAAACGCTCGAAAATATGTGGCAAATCTCTTTCACTTATTCCGCCCCCGTTGTCACTTATTAAAATTACAACATTGCTTTTATCGTTTTTTACACTTATGTTAATTTTACTTTTTGCATGGCGAATAGCATTAGAAAGCACATTCATAATGCTTTGGCGCAAGAGTTCTTCATTAGCGGTTATATTTATTTCTTCACTGGGCAAATTTATTAATATTTCTTTGTTATTGCCATGTGCAAGCCCTTTTATTGCTTCAAAACAATCGCTTACAAGTTTGCACAAATTCATTTTAGACATTACATATTTGCCCTCAAAATTCTCCATTCGCGCAAGTGATAATATACTATCTACAATATAAGTTATCCGCTTTGTCTCATGCAATATCACGTTCATAGCGCTATCTTTATCCTCAAAAACATTTTGCATAATGCCCTCTGCATAGCCTTGTATACTCGTCAGCGGCGTGCGCAATTCGTGCGAAACATTTTGCAAAAACGCTTTTTGCTTTTTATCGTAATTATATATTCTCTCGTTCATTTCATTAATTTCAGTTGCAAGTTCTTTTAACTCAATGCTATTTTGATCTTCGCTAACATTTAAAATTTCCACGCTTTTCATTTGTTTTACGGTTTTTGAAATTTCTTGAATTGGCATTGCTATGCCTTTTGCTAATTTTTGCGAAATAATTATAAAAATCACTACGCTTAATACTAAAATAAAAACCATTAAAACATTTACCATTGCAACAAAACCCTCGGCAAAATAACCTTGTGATATATAAATTGCCGTTTGCCCCTCGGGCAGTTCTTCAATATTAATCCACATTGCATGGTAATATTCACCGCCTACATTAAAAGACACTATCTCTTCTTCTAATGCTGTGCTTGTTAGCTCACCCGCTTTTTGCACTATATTCTCGGGTAGACTGTCTTCCCCACCTCGGGCAATGTCAATATACTGCCCGTCCTCGGCAACAATTATCTGCATATTTTCGCCCTTTTCCAAAACAGGCAGTAAAAAAGATGGTGGCATTCTGTTATCATGGTTTTGTGCGCCGTTTGCATAAGTATAGTCTTGTTTAAGCCTTTTTGCAGCGTTGCTTAAATTTTCTTCCGCTTGGTTATAAGCATAAAAATTCACAAGAATATTAAAAATAATTAAAACGCTTAATTGCAGCACCACAATTAAAACAACATATGGCCTTATTATTTTTTGTTTCAGTGATATTATTTTCAATTTTCTTTTTCCTCCAATTTAAATCCAAATCCCCACACTGTTGTAATCTTTACATTTGTTTTGCTTAGTTTCTTGCGCAATCTTTTAACCACATCATCTACTGCTCTTGTATCTATGCTTTCTTCAAAATTCCACACATTTTTTAAAAGCTCTTCTCTTTTTACGGCCCTTTTACAATTTTCAAAAAGATAAAGCAAAAGCGCAAACTCCATGGGTGTTAAATCAATATTTACATCATCACTTATGCACATGTGTGCTGAGTTATCCATTTTTACATTGCCAAATTTTACAATATCATTTTGCGGTGGTTGCGCCGCACTGCGCTCAATATTGATGCGCCTAAACATGCTTTTAACCCTGGTTACAAGTTCTATTGGCGAAAACGGCTTTGTTATATAATCATCTGAACCTATTGAAAGGCCTGTAATTTTATCAAGCTCGCTATCCCTTGCAGACACCATTATTATAGGCACATTGTGCTCTTTTCGCAGTTCCATGCATATTTCAATTCCGCTTTTTCCGGGCATCATAATGTCTAAAATTACTAAATCGCAAGCTTTTTTACAAAAGGCATTAAGCAAAGCATCGCCTGTTTCAAACGCACATGTTTCAAAGCCTTCTTTTTTCAAAAAGCCCTCAATTATATCACGTATGTTTTTTTCGTCATCTGCAATGTATATAAGTTTGCTCATTTTCACAAATGTCCTTTCGTTTTGATTGAAAAGCGATAATATAAATTTCATTATACCACTAAAATGTTAATGAATAGTGAAAACTTTACACGGGTTATGGCTTTTAGTATTGTATGCAAATTATACAACACTATTTCGCCATAACCCGATAATATACGCAAGAATAATTTTAAGCAATTTCTTTATTTATAATTTTAATTTGTTTTTGCGCTTGCCCTGTGTAAATATTTCCGTCTATGATTTGCACCACTCGCTGTGCGTTACTCGCAAGTTCTGCATCGTGCGTTATCATAACAATGGTGTTGCCCATGCTATGAAGTTTATGAAAAAGCTCCATAACCTCTGCGCCTGTTTTGCTATCGAGTGCACCTGTTGGCTCATCTGCAAGCAAAATTGCAGGCTGCCCCACAAGCGAACGTGCAATTGCAACACGTTGCTGCTGGCCGCCGCTGAGCTCTGACGGGCGGTGTTTTACCCTTTGTGTGAGCCCAAGCATATCTATTGTAGGCTGTGCATATTCAACTGCCTCGCTGTGCGACATTCCACGTATTAACAGGGGCATTATTATATTTTGCAATGCCGAATATGTGGGAATTAACTGATAACGCTGAAAAACAAACCCTATTTTTTCGTTGCGTATTCTTGTTAGTTTTTCACCTTTTAAGCTGTGCACCGCAACACCATCAAGGTAATATTCACCACTGTTGCACAAATCCATACAGCCTACTATATTCATAAGCGTGCTTTTGCCACTGCCCGAGGGGCCAAGCACCGCCACAAACTCACCATTTTTTACATTAAAATCAACCGATTTTAAAACAGTAAGCTCCTCGCCACCTGTGTTGTATTTTTTAACTATGCTTTTCATTGTAATCATAAGGTTTATTCCTTTCTCTGCAGCATTTTTAATTTACTTTAAGTTGTATAATTGATAATAATACACACAGTAAACTAAGTTATTGTATATAATCGTATATTATATTTTGTTTATTTTAATTAAACACTATCTATTAAATTCACCCTAAAATACTTATCGATGTCACATTTTCGTTTTCGTCAAGCATTACTGTAATATACATATCCTCTGTAATTTGTGAGAATGTCATCTCTGTGCCAAACTGCACAACAGGCGTTGTTACAGGCACACTAAACGTTCTTGTCTCGTCTGTAAGTGTTACTATCTCGCTGTAATCTTGCCCCTCTTCTAACTGTATACCGCCGCCCATTGCACCTTCGCCACCTGCACCCTCTGGGCGCTGTGCGCTACCGTTTGCTCCTTGCTGTCTATCACCTGTGCCCTCGGGAGGTGTCATGCCCTCCGGCATTTCACCGTTTTGCATTTCGGCTCTTTCCTCTTGTGTCATGTCGCCCATGCCTTCACTACCCTCGGGTAATGTTGCCCCTTCAGGCATTTGCCCGCCGCCCATGCCGCCTTCCATCTCGCCTACTTGTATTGTAATTTCATTGCCTACAACATCTGTTACAAGCCCTGTTGTTCCATTGCCACGCGCTTGCATATTGCCTTCGCCGTTTGCGTTTTGCTCACCGTTTTGCGGTGCATTTCCACCTTCTTGCGCTCCTTGTGTTTGTTCTTGTGCGCTGCCCGGTGTTGATGTGCTTTCTTCGCCACCGCTACAAGCTGCAAACATTGTTGTTATTAATATTACTACTAAAATTAAGCCAAGTTTTTTCATTAAAATTTCTCCATTTCTCTGTGTTTTGTCATTTCAAGTATAGTCGAGGTATTCGTTATTTGTAGGTTTGCTGCAATTGCATTTCTTCACATTTGTTCAGAATAACACATCTACTATAGCACACCAAATACAATCTAAATAGTGCAATAGACATTTAAGCTATGCCAATCGCTTTCAACTGTATTTTATATATTTACTCATTATTTAAAGCCTCAATAGGTATTAAATTCGAAGCCTTCCACGCCGGGTAAAAACCAAAAGCAGTACCTGTGAAAAGCGCAAACAAAAATGCAAGTAAAATTGACGATGTTGTAATAACAACGGTCATGTCTGTATACTGCATGAGCGGCATAACAGCAAAGCTTAGCCCCACGCCAAGTAATCCGCCAATAAGCCCTATCATACCTGCTTCAAGCAAGAACAAAAACAATATATCTTGCTTTTTTGTACCAAGTGATTTTAATATGCCTATTTCTCTTGTGCGCTCTTTTACGCTTACAAAAAGCACGTTCATAATGCCAATGCCGCCCACAATAAAAACTATTACGGCAACTGCCAAAAGCAACACGCTTAATGTGTTTGCGCTTTGCATTGCGGCGTCCATTGTTGCGCCTGCATCTTCCACTGTGTATGTTGCATTTGGGTTTGCCTGTGTAAGCACAAGCTCAATGTTTTCAATTACGCTTGGCACAGCGTCAACATTTGTTGCAAGCACTGAAATTTGCGGCTGTGTATCACGCTCAAGCAAATATTTATCTGCTGTTGAGTATGGCATAAAAATGCTATCATCTGGGTTTACGCCCGAAACAACTGTGCCCATTTGCGCGAGAACACCGTTTACAACATATTCTCTGCCGTCAATTTCAATGCGTGCATCATACGCATATTGTGGCGAGCCAAAAAGTTCAAAAGCTGTGTTATAACCTAAAATAACACTGCGCGTTTCGTTTTCCACTTCTTCGTCAGTTATAAAGCTACCTATTAACAATGTTAAGTTTGAAATTTGGGCATAACTGCTCTGCGTTGCTATAACATCAAAAGTTAAAGCTTCTTCCAAATCATCACTTAAAACATCGCTTTCCACCGTGGCAAAAATTGCACCGTCCACTATATCAGGCACAAAGTACATAATCTCTTCTAAGTTTTCTTGCGTTAAAGTTGCACCCTCAGACATCGGTAACATTGAAGCGCTGCGTGAACTTGTACCGCCTCCTGTAGAACGCGTTCCTCCACCGCTTTGCGTTCCGCCACCACTTTGCGTTCCGCCGCCGCTTTGCGTTCCGCCACCGCTTGGCATTCCTGCGCTTGGCATTCCGCCACCCATCATGCCCATCATGCTTTCCATGTCAACGCCGCCGCTTGTTACTGTAATTGTGCCTGCGTTAAGCGTTTTAAACTGCTCTTCAACGTCTTGTTTGCCGCCCTCGCCAATTGCTATAACCATAACAATTGTTGCAGCGCCCACTATTATGCCAAGCGAAGTTAAAAACACCTTGAATTTATTTTGCTTTAAATTTATAAAAACAAGGCGCATTATCTCATTAAGACGCATTCTGGCTCACCGCGCTTTCAAGCAGTACAACGTCGCCCTGTTTTAAGCCGCTTACAATTTCAACGTCAAAACCGTCAGAAAAGCCTGTCGTCACTTCAACTTCTATTACTTCGCCGTTTTCATCGTACATTTTCACATATTGTTTTCCGTCTATAAGTTCAACGCATTTATTAGATATAACAAGAACGTCAAGAACCTGTTTTTCAACAAATGTGACATCGGCTGTCATTCCCTCAAAAATCACCATGCCTTCAAACGCACCCACATAAACTTCCATACCTACTGTATAGTTTACACTGCTTGATATACCACCGGACGGCGTGAGCGAAATGCTGTCTACCACTGCTGTAACTATATTATCTTCGTAAGCGTCAAACACAATGTTCACAGGCATATCTATTTCAACGCTTGCAATATCCTCTTGTGGTATGCTAACGTAAACTATCGCTGTTGTACTGTTTGCAATTGAAGCAATTGTTGCATTTGCATTTATGCTTGCGCCTTCATCTTGTATGCTTAAAATGTAGCCACTTGTTGTTGCAATAACAGTGCCGTCTGTTGCAAGGCTTGTAAGTGCATCGACTTCTGCTTGCAGTTCTTCCACATTAAGCTGTGCCTCTGTTAGTTTATTATCTGCTGTTTGTACTGTTACATTATACTGCGTGCCTGCATTTGTGTATGTTTGAATTGATTTTTCATATTCTTGATAATAGTCAATTTTTTCAAGTTCCATAGATGCGGCGTAGTTGTCACGCTCTGTGTATTTTTGGCTTATGCTCGCCACTATTTGGGCAAGTTGGTCATCAAGGCTTTGCCCACTTGTGCCGCCACTTGAGGAACTGCCGCTTTGCTGTGTGCCCTCGGCCGTTTGTATTTCGTCTTTTTTAGCTGTTATCTCGGCTTCTTTTGCTGTTTTGTTCGCAGTTGGCGTCACTAAATCAGCGGCATCAACAATACCGTCATTACTATTGTCAGCGCCTATATGAACGGCGGGGTCATATGTTATGGTCGAATTCATTATATTTTCTATCATTTCAATAAGTGCATCAATTGTTGCAAGCTCACTATTTAATGTAGCCAGCTGTGCTGTAAGTGCATTAACTGTTGCTATTTGGTTTTCAAGTGCTGTTTTCTGCGCTTCAAGGCTTGTTATTTCCGCCACAATTTCATTGTAACCACTTTCAAGTTCAGCAATATTTAAGTTATAAACATTCTGCGCATTTTCGCCATTTATAATGCTATCATCATAAGTTTGGCTTGCATTTAATGTTGTTGTTTGCAAACTTATCTGTTCACTCAAAAGCGAAAGCTGTGCACTTTCAAGCAAGCGCATTGCTTCATCATACTGCTCTTCAAGCTGCTCTGGGTCTATAATTGCAATTGTATCACCCTGCTCTACATATTCACCGGGTTTTGCAACAACTTCGAGTATAGTAGTTTGAAAATCAAAGCTAATATCTGTGCTTATTAAACTTGCAGAGCCCATTTCCGTTACGCCTACAACTATGTCGGATACAATTACTTCTTCCTCCATAAACATGTTGTTTTGGTTTGCATTAAAATTTGCGCCCGCCATTGTTGCTACATTGTTTTGCGGCATAAAGAAAACAAAAACTATTATAATAATAGCTACTGCAACTATTAAAGAAACAATGGATGTAATTATAATTTTATTGCGCTTTTTTGTGTCCCTATTGCTTTTATTTTTTCCCTTGCTTTTTACGTTATCTTTTACAATTTCATTTTCTTTACTGCTTTGTAATTGGTTGTTGTCTTGCATTATTCTCTCCCACTTAAATGATATTATGTTTTGCTATGTTTCAACAGGCTTTTACTGCTATTAATAATATCAATACTTTGTGAAATCAATTTGCTAAAACTGTGGCAAAATTGCGGCAAAGTTCTAATTACATGTATTATGCTTTCAAAACAACAAAAAAACAGCTTAGTACAACATTGTACCAAGCTGAAAGTTCATTTGTTTTTCTTGAATAGTTTTACCGTAAACTTTGTATGTTTTTATTAGTGAATTGCACACATATATTTCTTATTCTCGCTTTTTATCGTTGTTTTTTATATTACCGTCTGGTTTTTAAGCAATTTCGCCTCGGGGTCGTTTTACCGCGAGCTCCCCCTCCCAGGTGAGCCACACCCCCCGTATTTAGTTTTCTTGCGTTTTATCGTGATTTCTCAACTTTTAATTTAATTTTCAAGCCATTCCGCCTCGGGGTCGTTTTACCGCGAGATCGCCCTCCCATAGTGCGATATAGCTACACCCCCGTAGTTATCTATCACCCTAAATGACCGCTACTAATACCAGTATTTGGATAACAGAAAAAATTATACAGTAAAGACCTCATTTGTCAATTTTTTTGCACCCATCGCTCTCATTCTCTTTACATAGTATCGACACCAGTTCAACTCGCATCGATACTATACAATACACTTCTTTTTTAGCCTACTTAGCTTTAACAAAAAATCTCGATTAAACTAATTTCGCCTAATTTATCAAACATGCTTTTACTATCTTGAGCACTTAAAACATAACTATCTTGCTTTTTATTACCATTATTTTTATACAGCATAACACCTTTTTGTGATGACTTTTTATAAGCACATTTCACACCATAGCAAGTAAAATGAACTTCTCCTCTTTCATCGAATTCACAACGCCTTAATAATGCACTCTCAAATGTAATTTGCCCATTTTGTACCATCACACCAAGCTCGCCGCGACGCATTATTACGCTTTCTTTTACCTGCCCTGTCATGCCGGGTTGCTCACTGTTTTTATTGTAAGAAGTGTGCGAGTATGGCTCTATTGGTATGGCTTTGCACTCTTTTGGGCTTTTACGATAAATAAAGCCCTCTAACAGCTCATTATAAGCTTTGTAAATTTGAGTTATGTCCTCACCTTTTGCAAGGCTTTTTTGTGCGCTTTCAAGTACGCCCAATGCAAATTTTGCATTTTGGTGCCAATAAACACAGCCTATACCCTCGAATTTATACATAACATCGCTTCTGCCGTTAAACTTTTTGTGAGAAAAAACTCTTTCAAATTCACTGCAAATTGCTTTAATTTCTTCTTCGCTCAGATGGCTTTCACTGCATTTTTTGCGCAAAACTTCCTCGCTGATTATATCTGCATTAAAATGCAATTTGCCGTTTTTATCTTTAATTATAATGCTATCAATAGGTTTTAAATTTTGTGAAACACTGTTTTTTTCATAAAACTTCATCGTCTTTTTCACAGGGTACAGTGTGTGGTATTTCTCGGTTTCATCAAACAAGCTTTGTTTCATTGAACTTATTAAATCGCAAACCTCATTCGCACTTAAGTAACCACTTCCAATTACTGCCGATTGCCCCTCTAACATGTGTTTCATGGGGGTGTATGTAAAATCATCATTCAACAAATTATAGCTTACATAAACATCGTTTTTATTTTTGCTAATTGTATAATTCACAACATTTATTGCGTTTTGTATAAATTGCAAAATTTCTTCATTACTTGCAGATATCTTACCGCTAAAGCCATTTTTATACACTTTTTTTCTGTAATTTGAAAACGAAGTTCCAACTTCATCAAGCACGGCTTTTTCATTTCCACTGTATTTGCCGCTATATTGAACCAAAGTTTGTGTAACTTCTTTCAGCCATATTATCACTTCTTTTGAATAATCATAGTCTTGCTGTGCCAAAGCAAAAATTTCTTTAATAAAACCCAAATAAGCTTTTAGATGATAAACTGTCACCATCGAAAGCCCAATGCCCACGATTGCATTATTTGCATCGTTCCATTCAGGGCGCTGTGCGTTCATCCAAATGCCGCCGCCCGGCAGCAAGTTGCTTATTTTGCTAAGCACCGGCACAATCAATTTTTCAGCTAAGCTAACAGTGTAAATCTCTGCGTCTTTCATTAAAAGCTTTGCGTCAGAGCCATACTCTTTGCATTGTTTTTCTATTTTTTCATCAAGTTCAAAATCGAAAATTATTGTGTTTTTGCTGTCTTTTAAAATTTCTTCGTAATCCTTAATAATATAAGGCACATTTGCATATGTAAAAATATCTTCACCAAGCATTTCGCTTAATGTTTTAGGGTAATGGTTTGAAAGCCCTTGCAGCAGCCTTAAAAGATAGATAATTTGATGGTCGCCCCAATAGCCAAGCCCACCAAATGGGTTTTCCGGCTCGGGTTTTTCCCACTCTATACCCTCGTTGTTAATGCGGTATGGGTTAAAGCCGTCTATTGTGCTTGCGTTCACAAATTTTGCCACCATATTGTCGTAATAAAGCGGGAACGAAAGCCCTAAAGCCTCCCAATTTTGGAAAATATCGCGCCAGTTACCCTCGTAATTAACCGCTTTTTCACCGTTTTCATCTTTTAATGCTATGTTGAATTTATTCCATGGGCGCGAAGGGTCCCCGTGCCTGCGCGAAAATGACAAAGGCATAAATTCAAGCGCCATGCGGTGCATTAGCTTATCGCTTTGTGCAATTTGCTTAAACTCGCTTATATTTTTGCACTGCTTAATTTCTTCTAAAATTTCTGTTTTTTGCAGTGCTTTTTTGTTTCGTTTTTCTATAAATTTTATAAATAAGTTATAGTCGAATTCATAGCCTTTTTCAAAGGTGCCGCCACGCATAACATTATAAAGCGTGCTTAAATAATGTGTTGCACATGCTATTTCATCACCTGTTTTTTGCACACCGTCCGCATCTTTTACTATTTTTATTATGTCGTTTGTGCCTTTTTCTATGTCGGCATATAAAGTTTCAAAATCATCTGCGTTTGCAAAGCTTTCTATATCGGCAAGCCTAACATGGTCATAGCCGCTATCCATTATAAACGAGTGCTCAAGCGTTTCACTACCCTTTAGCTCTTTTTCAAGCACTGCAAAATACCCGCATTTTTTGCCATAGCTATCGGGTGCTATATCAAGGCTTTCACCATTTACAAATTTATTAATAACGTCACTGTTTAAGTAAATTTTTGCGTTTTTCACCGTGCTGTAAGCAATATTTGCACAAAGCATTTCAAGTGGGTTTGGCGTGTCGTTAATTGTGGTTGTAAGCGAGTAAATAGCAAGTTTTTCACCTTGCAGTTCCGCCGCTTTGTAGGCATCCACAAGCGTTGAAGAATTTGCCTGCAAATTTGCATTTACACCATACGGCAATATATCATTCAACCCGTCGAGCATTTGCACGCTTATTTTTTCCTCGCTCAAATTTTGCAAAGTAGATGTTTTTACAAACCCGTATTTCTCACTTGAGCAATATTCATAAGAGTAGCTAAGATTTAAATCGTTATTAATCTCTTCTAAAATTACGCTGTTAGCATAGCAAGATTTGTAGATATTCCTTGTAATACTATATTTTTGCGTACCACACTTTTCAAACGGCTGCCACAATTTTCCGTTTGCTTTTACTACAGTTTTACTGCCTGTTTCGCTATCTGCAAAAAGTTTATCGTCTGTTGTATATGCAAATAAATTACCCTCACTATTTTTGCGCCCTGCTGTCAAACCGCCACACCCACACGATGATAGAAAAATCCATATATCATTTGAAGATGCCACTTGAATAAAAAACGGTGGCAGTTTTTCACTATTGCTTATTTTATAATAAGGTGTTTTATTTAGTTTAACAAAACTTCCTGTTATATCCATTTTAGTCGTCCTTTAATATTGTTTTATTCGCTTTATATCAATTGAGTTTATAACCATTCCGCTCTCGCCGAAATATAGTTCAACGTAGGTGTTTATTGTTGCAAACATGTCAAATTCACACGTAAATACGCCTTTTTTTGTGCCCTTTAGCGTGATTGTTTTCACAATGCTACCGTTCACTTTCACAGTTAAAGGTAACTGCGCAAGCTCTGGCGCATCTGCAAACAAATCGAATGTTATTTCATAGATGCCCTTACTGCTTAAATTTAGCACTATATTATTCGAAACACATTTTGTTGTGTCAATTTTATTGGTGTCAATGCTCAAACACTCATCAATTTTATATATTCCCACATCGTTTATTTTTGCTTTTGAATTTTTAGGAACATTTAAAAGTTCAACGTTTAAAGGTGGCTTTGAGCAATTGTATTTAAGCAATGTACCTATTATATTTTTCGCATTTCGCACAAGCGCACCTCTTGTTAAGTTGCCGGTTGCAAACTCTGTTTCGCTGTTGTCGCCATTAGAGTTTTCCTCGCTGCTTGCACACACCATAAACACATCGTTTTGCGATGTTATCATGTCGGCTGTATGCGTTTCACTCGAGGCGCCGTTCTCTTTATTCATGGTTGCCCACCAGTCTGTCATAACAACGCCGTCAAAGCCCCAATCACCACGTAAAATTATTGTGTTTAAATCAAAATTAGACGCCGCTTGCGTTCCATTAATTGGGTTATATGCCGTCATTAAGCTATAAGCTTTACCATCTCGAACAGCCATTTCAAAGCCTTTTAAATAAATTTCTCTAAGCGCCCTTGCACTAACAACTGCATCTACTGTTTTTCTCGCTTTCTCTTGGTTGTTTGCCGCAAAATGCTTTATTGTTCCTGTAATATTATATTTATTCATGGTTATAATTTGCGCAGTTGCCATTATGCCCGTCAAAAATGGGTCTTCTGAATAATACTCGAAGTTTCTGCCGCACAGTGGGTTTCTGTGTATGTTCATGCCGGGGCCAAGCAATGTGTCTGCTTTATGGTAAAGCATTTCTATAGACAGATAATTAAAAAGCTCTTCAACAACATTAACGTTAAATGTAGAGGCAATTGCCGTTGCGTTTGGCAAGCTTAGCGCCATTGTTCCACAGTCCATTCTAATCCCCGACGGGCCATCAGCGCAGCAAGCAATGGGCATTTTGCGCTCTTGTTTCAGCGCAGTGGTAACACCGCCATAGCAACCTGCTGTGCCGGGCGTTACTTTTGGCGAGCACATTCCCTCGCCTCTCGACATTTGAATAAGCTCTATATCGGAAAAATCGTTTGCAAACTGTTCTACCGTTATTTTTCCGTTTTTCACATCTTCAAATGTATAGTTATTGTTTGTTTTTTCCTGTGCTTTTGGCATTAGGGTTTTTATACGCTCATTTATATCATAATTTCTTAAAACAGCGTTGTCATAGCTTAGCTTATATGCACCGTTTTCACATATTGTCGCCATTTTTTCAAAAGGTTTAATAGGCATAAGTGCAGGTGTGCACTTTTCTATTATTTCGTCATCTTGCTGTGTAAACTGAGCGACATGTGCGGCACTGCGCACATCAAAGCCCACATAAAATTTGTATTCGCCTTTTTCCATTACAAACGCAGATATTTCATCATCAAAACACGCCATATCTTTTTTGCTTATTTCAACACTTATATTTTGCACTTCGTTTGGTTTAAGCACATTTGTTTTAGCAAAACCGCAAAGCACTTTTTTTGCCTTGCCTAATTTTAAAATTGGCGCTTGCACATATATTTGCACTGCTTTTTTACCGGCAATACCACCTGTGTTTTTAACACTAAAGTTAAAGCTGTAATTGCCGTTTTCAATGATGAAATGTGTGTTTTCAATTGCAAAATTCGTGTAAGAAAGCCCAAACCCGAAAGGGTAAAGTACTTTATCTTCTGCAAAAGTTTCAAAATAGCGGTAACCTACAAAAATATCTTCTGCGTATATATTTTCTTTTTCATCGCCAAAGTTTTTGCTTGAGGGGTAATCTTCAAGATTTTTTGCCACAGTATCGGGCAAAGAGCCGCTTGCATTTACATCACCACACAAAACATCGGCATAGCCGTTACCGCTTTCAATGCCGCCATGCCATGCAATTAAAACGGCATTAGGATTATACTCTTCAACAAACGACATATCCATTACGCCGCCAATATTAAGCATAACTACAACTTTTTCAAAAGTATCACAAACGAGTTTTAAGTTGTTTTCTTCAATATCGCTTAAATAGTAACTGCCTTTTTCAGGTGCACAGTCTTTGTCCTCGCCTGCGCTCCTGCCTATAACAAAAACTGCTATATCACTGTTTTTTTCAGCTCTTTTAACAATGTCTTCACTTAATAAAAGCTCTTTTTGCATAAAAGGCTCTTGCGCCCAGCCTTTACCTTTGTCAAAAGCGTTTTCACCCACAAAATTTACGTATAGGCTATACAGCTCTTCGTCTATTGTGCGCTTTGCTTTTAGCCCATCTGCAATATTTACTGAATACGGTATATTTACCATACCACCCGAGCCTGTACCGCAATAATATGTGTCTATTTGCGCCCTGCCGAAAACTGCTATTTTTTCGCTTTGTGTTATAGGCAGTGTACAATTGTCGTTTTTGAGTAAAACTACCGCCTCTGCAACGGCATTTCTGATAGCCTGCGCATATTTTTTATAGTCTAAAGTATACATATTTTTATAAGCGCATTAACGGCGCTGTCCTCCGCTTTTATTGTTGTCGCAAATTAGGAGATGCCAAAATTCAGCCTTACAAAACAGCATCAAAACTTTTTTGTAATTGCTCAGTACACTTGCTTTTATTGTGGGTTATGGCACCTTATAAATTGCCCATCATCAACCATTGTTTCTTTTGGCATTTCTTTATGGCAAATATCTTTTGCATAAAGGCATCTGTTTTTAA
>CAYJPD010000051.1:0-14379 GCA_964371975.1 uncultured Bacteroides sp. | reverse complement strand
TTGAAGTGATAGGGAGCGATGCGTTTCATGGCAGTGGCGTAACAAGCGTTGATTTTAGCCAAGCGACAAACTTGGTCGACATGAATAGTAGCACGTTTAATAATTGTATAAATCTTCAATCGATAGACCTTAGCAACACAAAGATCAAAACATTAGGTACCTCGATCTTTCAGGATTGTTCTACTTTAAGCTCTGTTCAACTGCCGGACACCCTTACCGAGATTAGCAATACAGCTTTTAAGAATACATACAACTTAACACAACTGACGATACCTCCCAATGTTACCAACATTAATAAGGCGGCTTTTGAGGATGATTCAGGTTCACCCAAAACCAAGATACTTAAATTTACCGGGGATTTTAACAGCGGTTTCCAGGATATGGTGGTAAACGCCATTACATATGTTAAGTTGTTGTACCCTGCCGGAAACCCGACTTGGGAAAACGACACTTCGGTTCAAGCACTTGTTTCATCGGGCAAGGCAGCGTCGTATATTATTACTACCACACCGCAAAACCCACCGCAAATTACACCGCAAACCACACCTGCCGATGTTAACTACTCAGCAGAAAGAACAAGCACTGCAAACGGGGTTTATACTTTTAGCTCAAGCGGACCTTATAGCGCTTTTACAGGCATTTGGATAAACGGCAGTGCTATACCGTCTTCATATTATTCGGCTGAGCCAAACGCAGACGGCGGTGTGTCGATAACCTTTACAAATGCATACGCAAGAACGCTCACTTCAAGCGAAGAATATCTGCTGCATTTTGTTTTTAACGGCGGATTTGGAATAGTAAATTTCTTTAAAGATGAGGCAGCCGCTGTGCCACTTGCGCAGGGAACTGCAAGCACTTCCAATTCTAATTCCGAGCCTACTTCACAAGAAGAAACAGCAAGCACCGAAGAAGAGCAAACGGAAAGTTCTGAAACTGAAGATACATCGAGCACCGAAGATGAGCAGGCGGCAAATTCTGAAACCGAAGATACATCACAGCCCGAAGAAGAACCTACATCAAGCGCTGAAACAACCGATGATGTGCAGGTGCAAGGTGAACAGCAAACAGGAACTCCAATGGTAGTATTAATTGCTATTTTGGCAATTGTGTGCATTGGCGGCGGTGTGCTTATATTTGTTAAAGCACGCAAAAACAAATAATTGGATAGGAGTTCTTATTTGTACAGTTCTTCTGCTTTAAAAATCTTAAAGAAAATAATTATACAAAACGAATGACAACATATAGTAAGACAATTTTAATGATAGAATAAACGATAATTACAAAAGTTCTATTAGTTTAGGTCTTAGGCTTGTTTGGTTAATAAAAACATATTCAATTATCACTTAAACAATACAAACAAATATCGATATATTGGCTGAAAGGCTTGTTGTTAGGGCTAACAAAATAAAAAAAGAACAAAATGTCGGCTTTGAGATGCTCGATGTTCTTGTTGATATGTCGCTAACATACGTAAAAGCATAAAAGAATTAAATGGTAGTATAACTTCTGGTTTCAAAAAAATTGTTCAGAAGTTATACTACCATTTTTTCAAACAGTATATGTAAAAAAACAATTACCCGCAAATTTCTCATACCAAACACAACGGTGTTTGCGTCACTATTTAAGCGTTGATTTCTCTTCTTCTCTCCAATTTGCTGTCTGGAAAGGTCTTGCAAATCTAATTTGAGTTTCCGGCGATTTGGGTGTCATAAGAGAAACGGCAAAGAAAAGGACAATAGAGGTAATCAAGCACGCCCAAAAAGGTTCAATTCCCAGTGCCGGGATAATTGCAGTGAGGATAGCAGCGCCTGCACCCCCTAAGCAACCTGACATATATCCAGCAGTAGTGGCGCGATTCCAAAAAAATCCCACCGTTGTTGGAATTGCACAAGCAGAACAGAGTGTAGCTGTGAAATATACCAAATCCAACAAAGCACCGGCATTGACGGCAATTAAAGTAGATATGCCACAAAAAACAACCATGAAGGCTCTCGTGACAACCATCATCTGACGGTCTGAAGCGTTGCGCCGGAAGACCCCCTTATAGATATTAGATACAAACATAGCTGTGGGCGAAAGCATTGCCTCACTGGCAGTGGACATGCAAGCCGACAAAATAGCAGCGGCAAACAAGGCGGCACCCATAGGCAGTATTTGTCGAAAGAGTGCGATGAGAGCGTAGTCCCCTCGCTCAAGGCCGGGCACACAAGTTACCACAACATAGCAACCAACGACGGTCATAGCAACAATAATTGCGGCAACCACAAAGGCGGCGTAATAAGAATTGACTGCTGTTTTGTCATCTTTAGCTGAAAGAATACGCATAATACAAGCATTGTAAACAAAGCTTGTCATAAAAGTTGGCATAAAACTGGCGATGATAGCAGGCACTGTTTGCCCTGCAAAAATGTTTGTTTCCCAATCTGTGGGAATATTGCTCATCATTTCGGCATAACCTCCGTTACTTTGGATGCCAACTATAATGGCAAGAACCAATCCAACAAGAGTAATGCACATTTGAATTAATGTATTAGTCAAAGTACCTGTCAGACCGCCAAACAATGAATATACAAGAATAATAACTGAAGCGAATATACAAGCGGGAATATAGCTTACACCCATACTCAAATTCATAATGGCGGCGATAGCGATAATTTGACCGGCAAAATTACCAAACTCCTGTATTCCTAAAACAAAGGCAAACACAGAAGATGATTTACGCCCAAAACGACCATTTAGCATATCCGGCAATGTCATACAATGACGGGCGGCGCCGAGACGGCGGTAGCGCAACGCAAAGAATTTGCCGAAAAATAAAAATGCCACGGTAAACCCAATGGGGTACCAGATAGCAGCACTTACGCCATTTCCATAAGCAGTGCCATATACTCCAACAAGAGTTCCTGAGCCGACCCATCCCATAACATGACCGGCGGTAATAAGCCAGAGGGAATTATTTCGACCTGACAAAAAATAGTTCTCTGTGCTTTTTTGCGCCTGTTTAGAAACAAGAATACCAATTCCAATCATCAATGCGCAAAAGGCAATGATGCCAACACCTTCTATAGTCATGCGATGACGCTCCTTTCCACTACGCAAAAAAATATAAATAGGCACAACAACACAACGGTTAAACCGGTGGTTTCGGTTAAGCTAACACTATATTTAAATTCATATTTTTCAATTTCCCCACAACAATTTCGTCCGCTTGTTCATTGGTAATAATATGGTTAATTTCGCTAAAGGTTGCTAGCCTGTCTACATAAGCTTCGCCCCCCATTTTTGTGTAGTCTGCCAAGACAAACACCTCTCTCGAGCTTAGAACTATGCCTCGCTCGGAAAATGACACATACACATCTTTCGATGTAACGCCAAAATCCTCCGCAACTTTATCTACGCCCACAAAAGCTTGCTCTACATATACATTTTCAAAAAAGCTTCCGGCTTGCGGCCCCACAATAGCACCGTTCAATGTTTTCACAACCCCACCGCACACTCGCACTTCAATATTTTCATTTCCGTAAAGTGCATTGGCTATGGGAACAGAGTCGGTTATCACTCTAAGGTCTTTTACATCATGCAAAGTTTCGGCAAAGCACAATGTAGTTGTGCCTGTACCAATTGCAATTGCACTGCCGTCTTTCACATATGCGCGCGCCGCTTTGGCAATTGCTTGTTTTTGCGCAAGAAGTGTAATAGCGTTTTGTTTCTTTTCCTTAACGCACACAGCACCTCCGTGTGTGCGAATAATAAGCCCCTCGCTATGCATATTATTTAATTGTTTACGCACAGTAGAGGGCGAAACATCAAACTGTGCGATAACTTCTTCTATGCTTATGGTTTCATTTGCCTGAACAGTATCTAAAATCCATTTTTCTCTATGGTCTAAATAAGCTTGAGAACGGCGCATAATAATGTTCATTCCTTTCCAATGCATAAAAATTAGCAATATATATACATATAATAACATATAACTGCACATAGTCAAGTAATTACACTTAGAATATATATTATTTTGTTAAAACAACCAAATTGTTATATGCTTACCACACTTATTACACAAATTTCGAAGCATAAAGTTCTAATATATAACTGTACGGCTATATATTAGAACTTTATGCTTCTTTATTTTTATATACTCTAAGATTATACGCACATATCGCTAAATAACACTTGATTATTCGCGCGTGTTGTGCTATAATTTAGTTGCTCGGGAAATAACATAAATATTGTTTCAAGCATAAATATATGCGAATGGAGGCTTCACAATTGATTCAAAACAAAGTAGAAGTGTTGTTAAAACAAAATTACCCGCATTTAAAATTATCGGCAAACATAAACGAGGCAAGAGGGATTGTTACATTAGCGGGCGATTGCACAAATTGGCAAGAATTGATAGACGTTGGCCACGAGGTAGCGAGAATGCCCGAAGTGAAAAACGTGGTGAGCGATATGACAGCGAACGGCGTTGCCGTGCCTAAAAAAGATTACAGCGTTTACAAAAAAAGTGGCTTGAAAATAGGCGAAATAGCAAATACAGATGTTGTTATTATAGGTGCGGGAATAACGGGTTGCGGTATTGCCAGAGAGCTTTCACGTTATAATTTAAATATTATTGTGGTGGAAAAGGGCGACGATGTTGCCACAGGCGCCACAAAAGCGAACAACGGCGATATACACCCCGGATATTTGGAAAAGCCCGGATACTTAAAAGTTGCGCTTAATGTGCGAGGCAATAAAATGTACGACGATTGGGTGCGAGATTTAAAATTTGATTTCAACCGTTGCGGCAATATGGTTGTTATTGACGATGAGGCGTTTTACCCGCAATTGCAAGCTGCGCTTGAGCAGGCAAAGGAAAATGGCGTACATGCTGAAATTGTAGATAAAAAACGTGCTTTGGAATTGGAACCCACCATGGTAGACCACGGCATAAACCCGGTTGCTGCTTTGTTTGTGCCCTCTATGGCGGTGGTAGAACCTTGGAATGTAGCGCTTGCCTTAGCGGAAAACGCTACAATGAACGGTGTAAAATTTATGTTTAACTGCACGGTTGGCGATGTGCTGCAAGAAAACAACCAAATTACAGGTGTAGTTACAAACCAAGGCATTATACAAACAAAATATATTATAAATTGCGCCGGCATATACGCCGATGAAATTTCCGAAATGGCGGGAGATCGCTGTTATACAATTCACCCGAGAAAAGGCACAATTGCCATTTTCGATAAGGCAACAAAGCCCTATCAGCATTTGTTCAGAATGATAAACGACAACCATAAGGTTAACACAAAAGTTTCCTCTAAGGGCGGCGGCATGGGTACAACCATTGAATGTAATGCATTGCTTGGTCCCTCGGCAACAGAGGTGCCCGATAAAGAGGATTTAGAAACTTCACGCAGTGAGTTAGCGTTTGCCATGACGAAAAACTGCATGAAAACAATTGGCTATCACAATATTATTCGCATATTCTCGGGTAGCCGCCCTGCCACATTCACGGAAGATTTTGTTATAGAATTATCTCCTGTAACGCACGGCTTTTTAAATGTTGGCGGCATACAATCTCCGGGGCTTGCGGCTTCACCCGCAATTGCCGAAATGGCTATAGGGCTTTTGCTTGAAGATATGGAAAAATTCAACATGGCACCCGGTAAAAAAGAAGATTTTATTGCAACATTGCCTGAAAAGCCGGTGTTTCGCCGCATGACACGTGAAGAACAGGCGAAATTAATTGAAGAAAAACCGGAATACGGCAGAATTGTTTGCCGTTGCGAAAGCATTACGGAGGGCGAGATCTTAGATGCTATGGCTTCGCCTATAGTGCCTGTTTCCGTTGATGCCATCAAGCGCCGCACCCGTGCCGGAATGGGGCGTTGCCAGGGCGGTTTTTGCCAGGCACGCGTGTTGGAACTGCTTGCAAAAATGCACAATAAGCAATGGACAGACATTACACTGAAAGGCGGCAACAGCACTATTTTGCTTGAGGATAACAGAAACGGAGGGGCAAGCAGATGAAAAGACACCAGGTGGATATAGCCATAATAGGCGGTGGCCCTGCGGGCCTTGCGGCGGCATTGGAAGCAAAAAAATTAGGTGTAGAACGTGTTTTGATAATAGAGCGAGATGTGTGCTTAGGCGGTATCTTGCAACAATGTATTCATGATGGCTTTGGTTTGCACCGTTTTGGCGAGGCACTTTCCGGTGGGGAATATGCGCAGAATTTTATTGATGAAGTTGAAAAAACAAATGTGCAAATTATGCTTGATACAATGGTACTTGAAATTACAAAACAAAAAGAATTGTATATTTGCAGCAATAGCCGAGGGTTAGAACAAGTGAGAGCAAAAGCTGTTATTTTGGCGATGGGCTGCCGAGAGCGCAGTGCAAGCCAAGTGCTTTTGTGCGGCGCGCGCCCTGCCGGTATTATGACAGCCGGCGCAGTGCAACGTTATATAAACATGGAGGGCTACACACCCGGCAAAAAGGCCGTTATTTTGGGCAGTGGTGACATAGGGCTTATAATGGCACGCCGCATGACATTAGAGGGCATTGAAGTTGTTGGAGTTTATGAGGTTATGGACTCGCCCGGCGGTTTAACACGCAATATTGTGCAATGCTTAGACGACTACGGTATACCATTGCATCTTTCTACCACAGTGGGGTCCGCACATGGTATAGACCGGCTAAAAAGTGTTACGGTTGCTTCCGTAAACGAGCAAAAAGTACCTATTGAGGGCACAGAGCAAAATGTTGAATGTGATTTGCTTGTTCTGGCGGTTGGCTTAATTCCCGAAAACGAACTTTCGGCAATGCTTGACGTTGAAATGGACACCAAAACAAAAGCGCCTGTTTTAGATAATAATTTCATGACGAGTTTCCCCGGGGTTTTTGCGGCAGGCAATGTTGCCGTTGTTTACGATTTGGTGGATTATGTTTCCGATTCCGGTGAAGCGGCGGCACGCGGTGCCGTGCGTTACATAAATGGCGAAATTGATTTAACAAAGCCAAGCTTTGAAGTGAAATGCGGCAATAATGTTTCATTCGTTGTGCCCCAGCGAATTCACGATGCTAATTTGGAAGACATAAAGTTTTTCATGCGCGTACAAAAAAAACAAAAAAATGTTAGCATTATAACAAGCGATGGCGAGGCTGTTGTTTTAAAGAAAAACTTTGCTTTTGTGGCACCGCCAGAAATGATTTGTTGCACGGTAAAAAAAGGCGAATATCAAAATTTAACATTTGAAGTAAAGGAGAGATAACCATGGCAAACGGCAAATATATTTGCATAGTGTGCCCTATAGGTTGCCACCTCGCCGTAACACAAACGGGTGATAAGCTTGTTGTAAGCGGCAATATGTGCAAACGCGGAGAGCAACACGCCATAAACGAGCACACAAACCCCAAGCGCATGATAACAACAACGGTAAGCTTGCAAAACGGTTATATAAGGCGGTTGCCTGTTATAAGTACTGCGGAAATACCGCGCGAAAAAATGCAACAATGCCTGAAAACGCTGTATGCCGTAACTGTTTCAACGCCTATACAAAGGGGCGATGTGATAGTTCCTGATATCTGCGATACCGGTGTAAATATTGTTGCTTCACGCTCTATTCCGAAAACGAACGAACGGTAATATAATACGGTTCTAATCATGTTTAATGCTCTGAATTTGTTCATATAGCGAAATATTTTACAATTTTTTGTTGCTATTTGCCAATTGAAATCGTATTTTACGCGTGATATAATCTATATAGAAACCTTGCAGGACATGTTCGTGTTGTTCAAATGTTTAAAAAAAGCAATACGCATGAATAATAAAATTAGGAGGATGATTAATTTGAGTAAAGAAAAAATTACAAAACCAAAAAGGGAGCCTCGCCCAATTAAATTCATTGAGGCGCTTTTGCTTTTGGTTGTTAGCGTTGCAATTTTAGTTCTTAACGCTACATCTTGGGGAATGGGCACAGCTATGGGTCTACTTTATTGCACGGTGTTATGCATTGTGTATGGTATTCTTGTGTTGGGTTACACATGGGAAAGTATATTTAAATCTGTTTTAAAAGTTTGCTCCACCACAATGCCTGTTTTGTACATTTTGTTAATGTGCGGCGTGCTACAGGCAAGCTGGCTTATGGGCGGCACAGTGCCTTACATAATTTATGTGGGCTTGGACCTTTTAACTCCCTCTGTATACTTAGTTTTAACATTCGTAATTTGCTTTATAGCAGGTATTGTTACAGGTAGCGGTTGGGGCGTTTTATCCACAATAGGCCTTGCGCTTGTAAGCGTTGGTAACGCATTGGGTGTTCCTCTTGTTTTTTCTGTTGGCGCTATCGTGGGCGGCTCCATGAACGGCGACCGTTTCTCGCCTTTGGTTGACACATTTAACCTATGTGCAGCCACTTCCGGTTCTAACACTATCAAACAATGGAAAAGCATGTCTGCAAACTCTATAATAGGCTTTATTGTTTCTTGCATATTGTATGTTGTTTTGGGCATGACAATTGACGTTGGCAGTGCCGAGGCGATGTTAGGCGTTTCCGAATTGACAAGCGGCTTGGCTTCTTCATTCAACCTTAACTTGTTCGCACTGGCACCCGTTGTTTTAATTGTTGTATTGCTTATGTTGAAAGTAGATACTATTCCCGCATTTATAGCAAGCTCTTTCTTAGGCTTATTAAACGGCGTTATATTCCAAGGCGTAGATTTCTTCTCGGGCAGTGCAATGCTTTGGAACGGCTATGTTTCCGAAACAGGCATAGAAAGCATAGACTCCTTGCTTTCTATGGGCGGCCTAATGGGCAACGCAGGGTTGGTTATGTTGCTTTTCGTGGCATTCGTTTTTGCCGGAACATTAACAGAACTTGGCGTTTTGAAAGTTCTTCTCAGCGGCATTGTAGCAAAAATTAAAAATGCAGGCGCTTTGGTGCTTGCTTGCACGGTTACAGGCCTTGCCGGAGTATTTGTAAGCACATCTGTTTTCGTATCGGTTATATTAAATGCTGAAATTTACAAAAGCGCTTTCCGCAAAAAAGAACTTGCACCTGAAGTGCTTGGGCGTACATTAGTAGAGGGCTGTGCCTTTGCAAGCTGTTATGTACCTTGGAGCGGTGGCGGTATATTGGTTACCTCTGCTCTTTTGGGCGGCACATGGACATTCGGATGGATTCCTTTCGCATTCTGCGGCTGGATACCCACAGTTGTTAACATCGTGTTCGCTTTCCTTGGCATAAACATGAAAAAACAAAAATACGACAGCGACCTTAACGAAATTGCAGATTCAGAACCGCAAGCTGAACCCGCAAAGGCATAACCTATAAGAAATATCTGTTTAAAAAAGGGAATACTGTTCTTTGAGAAAACAGAGAACAGTTATTCCCTTGTTTTTTAAATAACATATGAAAGGATCAATTGTATATGAAATATTTTGTTGGTATTGATTTGGGAACACAAAGCATGAAAGGTATTTTAATGAGCCCCGAGGGCGTGCAAATAACATCGGCAGGTGCTTCTTATATCCCAGATTTCCCGCGCCCGAACTGGTGTGAACAAGACGTGTACGCATGGGAATGTGCCTTGCGTGATATTATACAAAAGTTGATGGAAAAAGCATCTGTTAAGCCCGAAGAAATAGGCATGATTGGCTTTGCAAGCCAAAACGGCGGGGTTGTTCCCATTGGGCACGATGGCAAACCGCTGAGAAAATGCATTTTGTGGTTAGACAGGCGTGCCGAGCCGCAATGCGAATATATAGGCAAGCATATCACAGAGGATGAGGCGCTTCATTTGATAGGATCTCCCGTTACTTCTACATTGCGTGCACCTAAAATTATGTGGCTTCGAGATAACGAGCCGCAGGTTTACGAGAAAACAAAAGCGTTTTTGGAAGTTGGCGAATACATGGTGCATTTCCTAACGGGCGAGCTTGTGTCGGATTACGCACACAGCGCCATAACAGCGCTTTACGATGTGGAAAACCGCAAATGGTCTGAGCGCATGATGGATATAACCGGCATAGAAGCAAGCAAGCTTTGCCCCATTAAAGCGGCAACGGATATTGCGGGAAATTTAACCGCAAAAACGGCGGAATTTTTGGGCTTAACCACAGCCACACAAGCCGTTGTTGGCAGTGGCGATTACAATGCGAGCGCTATAGGTTCGGGCTTTGTGGGTACGGGCAAAATATTGAATGTTATGGGTACTTCAGAAATTATAGCGGGCGCATGCGACAAACCCGTTTACGATGATGCAAAATTGTTGAAAACGCATTTGCATGTTGACCCAACCCTCTGGCAATTAGAGCAAGCCGCTTTAATATCCGGCGCTTGCGAGCGTTGGTTCTTGGATAATTTTGCACGCACTTCGTTCGACGAAATGAACGCAGAGGCAGCAAAAGTGTCGGCAGGTTCTGAGGGCTTAATATTTTTCCCGGCATTGGGCGGTGCAAATTCCCCCGAAGTGAATGGAACCGCAAGAGGTTTTTTCTTTGGCATGACAATGAGCCACACATTGCCCTATTTAACAAGGGCTTTATATGAGGGCTGTTCCTATGCGTTTCGAGATAGCATAGAAAGGCTAAATGCTTTGGGAATGGGCAACGGCGAAATTATCGCTACCGGCGGCGGCACTCGCTCGGCAATATGGGTGCAAATTAAAGCAGATTTAATAGGAAAGCCCATAAAAATTGTAGAAAATTCAGATACTACAGCTTTGGGAGCAGCAATTTTTGCAGGTGTTGCACAAGGTAATTTCAGCAACCTTAACGAAGCTGTAAATCGTCTAATTAAATATGGGCGTGAATTTGAGCCAAATTTAGCATTAAAAGCACAATATGACGAAGCATACGCATTTTATCGCGAATTGTATTATCATAACAAACCTATGTTTGAGAAATACAAGAAAGTGTAAAATAAAATTATTTTATCAAACGATATATGTTTTCAACTGAAAGGAATGACTATTATGAAACAAAAACCGGAATTAATTGCAATGCTAACACACAAAGATGTAACAATTGCCGATGGCTATGATGTGTTTAACATGTGCAAAGATTTACCAGTGCAAGATTGGGGCTTTAAAAATGTGGGGCCTGAGGAAGACGAATTAAAGCGCATTGCTAAATCGATGAAACAAGCCGGTAAAACCGTGTATTTTGAAGTAATTTCATATAATGAAGAGGCCTATGTTAAAGCAGCAAAATTGGCGGCAGAGTGTGAGGTAGACTTTGTAACAGGCACAAAATACAGCCCCGTATTACACGACTTACTGAAAAAAGCAAATGTGGGCTATAGCCCGTTTGTTGGCAAAGTGGGTTGTTTTTACAACGGGCGTTCCGGAATGTTGATGGGCGAGTATGCCGATATTTTAGCAGAGGCAAAAGATTTGATAGAAGTTAAAGGTACCACGGGCATAGACGTTTCAGCATACAGGCATATAGAAAGCCCCGAGCGTGTTATAGACACGCTAACGGCAGCATTGCCAAGCGCAAATATTTGCATTGCCGGAAGTGTTGATACATATGAAAAAATAGACAAATTGTTTGATGCAGGCGTTACAAAATTCACCATGGGAAGCGCTTTGTTCGATAGCTTGTTTGTAGAGGGCGGTTTTTATCCCAACCTTGTTAAAGTTTTGGAATACCTAAAAACAAAATAAGGCATTGCTCCTCAATTAAATCGTGGGCAAAATATTGGCGAGGGATTTTGTCCGTAGCTCAAGGAAAGGGTTTTTTGTAATGCTCCCGGCATTGCAAACACTTTTTGACATAGAAGCACGGCAAAATAACCGCCAAGACTTTCCATTAAGTAGTTGAGGAAGAGTAGTATTATATTAAGGGTTGATGTTTATGTGGTGGATTATTGCTTTAATTATTGTGGCGCTTTTTGGGCTTATTTCGCTTGCGCATTTTATTTTTCAAAAAATGGGGCATTGGCATACCGTTGCAAGGCTGATGGCAGAACGATATTGCAATTTTTCAGATATGTATGGCCCAAAAAACGTCGATAAGACATTTGAAGCCACCTTGAACGACCGCTATCAGTATTTGCAAAATAGTTCTTTTGCCCACATAGTGCAGAATTTTGCTGTGTTTCGCGAATATATGTTGCATGGCGAAGAGGAAAAGCCTGAACCCGGTGTTATTCTTGCTGTTATGGCATGTTTATGGGTTGATAGGCATTATTCCGTTAGAAACCTGAAAACCGCCCCGCAGTATCTGAAAATGCTTGGGGAAATTCGCGCTTATATAGAAAATATTAAACCTGATTTGCTGTTGGAACAAGAGGACAACGACGAAAAAATTGCAAACATATTGGAAAAAATGCAACCTTGTGAAATACAAGTTAATGCAAGTAAATAGAAACCGGCGCATTCGTGGAAGCAGCTCCTTTTTTGCACCCATAAACCTTTATATATCAAAGGGTTATACATATTTATTATTTTTTAAAAATGGCACACAAAATATAATAATCTATTACGAATTGATTTGAAAAAGCAAAATGAACATTATTTGAACTTTTTTGTTTCATATATTGTTTTAAACATATTTGGAGTTTTATTACCGGTATGTTTATGCTGAATAAGAGCATGAATTCGAACCTCGAGTGTTCATTTCATGCTCTTTTCTTATGCCTAAAAGGCTGTACTTTGTTTATTTTGAGTAATATTAAAGAAAAAAGCAGGCTTTCTAAGCCCGCATTGCAACTTTTTGAGGTTCATAGCCGTAAATTTAAGCCTAACCCAATTCTGTACTCTTGGGAGGCTTTTAATAAAGGTGTGACGCATAGCGTGTTTTTTCTTTTGCCTCGGCAAACACCCGCTCAATATTTTGGCTGCGCAAAGAATAAATCTCTTTGCCGCGCTCACTGTGGCGAATGTCCTCGGCAAGCTCTATGTAGTTAGAGCAAATATGTTTGGTAACGAGCTTTTGATAAGTTTTGCTATTTGTGCATTTATCACGGTGCTTGCATTTCTCACACCCAATAGTATCAATAGACCATTTGCAAAAAACACTGAAATTCAAAAAAGAGCAAAAGAGAGAGGTTAAAAATGATAGATAAAAATTTAATAGCATTGCTTGGAGATAAGAAAAAACATGTGTTTATTATAACAATTTTAAATGTTATTGGAATGCTTTGTTTAATATTTCAGAGCATATTCTTTAAGATAAATACTTACAAAAAAATGAAAATAAATTCTACGTTTTAAACAAAAAAGAAATTATTTTCAAAAATATGTTGACTTGATGATATTTCCTTGTTACAATTATGGCAAGATGAGATTAACCATCTCTCAAATAGAATAAATTTGGAGGACACAAAATGAAAAAGTATTTAGCAATAGTTTTAACACTTATTATGGCTTTAGGAATGTTTGCTGCTTGTGGTAGCCCGGCAGAGGAACCGGTAGCATCAGAGGCACCTGTAACATCAGAGGCACCGGTAGAAACAGAAGGCGAAGCAGTTGAAATAACATTCTGGTCATTCCCAATAGGTGGTTTTGGTGATGCAGACACAGTTGCAGGCTTTATTGCAGATTTTAATGCAATGTACCCTGAAATTACTGTAAAACATGAATTGCTTGACTACGCAAACGGTGATGCTCAAGTTACAGCGGCTATTGAAGCCGGCACAGCGCCTGACATTATCATGGAAGGCCCTGAGCGCTTAGTGGCAAACTGGGGTAAAAATGGTTTCATGGTTGATTTAAGCGACATGATTACAGAGGAAACAGCTGCTGATATAGCAGGCGTTTCACAAGCAGCTCTTGACGCTTGTATGGCTACCGACGGTGCATATTATGAGTACCCAATGGTAACAACAGCACATGCAATGGCTATTAACTATGATGTGTTTGAACAAGCAGGCGCGCTTCAATACATAGACGAAGAAACACGCTCTTGGACAACAGAAGATTTTGTTATGGCTATGGAAGCTGTTCGTGATAGCGGTTTAATTCAAACACCCGGTATTGTTTACTGTGGCGGCCAAGGTGGCGACCAAGGAACAAGGGCACTTGTAAGCAACCTTTACAACGGCACATATACAAACGAAGATTATTCAGCTTATACAATTAACTCTGCTGAAATGGTTGAAGGCTTAACATTAATTAACGACATGGTAGCAAGCGGAGCACTAAGCAGCGACGCATCTATTGCAGCGGCTGAAGAATTGCAATTATTTGCAAACGGTACAAGCGCAGTTACATGGGCATGGAATGCAGCTAACGAAATGACTTATGCACCTCAAGCTGAGTTTACAACATTTGCTATGAACTTCCCATCAGAAGATGGCATGGCAGAACTACAAGGCGGCATTTGGGGCTTTGGCATTTTCGATAACGGCGATGCAGCTAAAATTGAAGCTTCTAAAAAGTTCATTC
>CAYJPD010000050.1:0-14384 GCA_964371975.1 uncultured Bacteroides sp. | reverse complement strand
GTTACCGAGCGCTTAAATTTTCGCATAATTGTATCAGCATCGTCAAGCATTAAAATATAAGAATTTGTGTTGCTATCGCTTTTGCTCATTTTTTTCATCGGCTCTTGCAAACTCATTATTCTTGCACCTGTTTTTTGTATATAAGGGCTTGGCAAAACAAATGTTTCACTATATGCCGAATTAAAGCGCTGCGCTATATTTCTTGCAAGCTCTAAATGCTGTTTTTGGTCGGCGCCAACAGGAACTAAATGTGCATTATATGCTAAAATATCTGCCGCCATAAGCACAGGATATGTAAAAAGCCCTGCGTTAATATCCTCTGAGTGCATCGCACTTTTTTCTTTAAATTGATGCATCCTTGTAAGCTCACCAAAAGAAGTGTTGCAATTTAACACCCATGTTAATTGTGCATGTGCTTTCACATCACTTTGCACAAAAACCACACTTTTTTCAGGGTTAATGCCACAGGCCAAAAGAAGCGCAACCGCTTCGCGCGTTTTTTTGCGCAGCTCTGCAGGGTTTTGTTTTACAGTTATAGCATGCATATTTGCTATCATATATAAGCACTCGTAATCGTCTTGCAAATTATTCCAGTTTCGCACCGCACCAACATAATTTCCGAGTGTAAAAGTTCCCGAGGGTTGTATTCCGCTTAAAATGCGTTCTTTCTTCAATTCTTGCATTATTTTTTCTCCATTCTTCTTATTGTAATAAATTTTACCATATAAAAATTTTAAACGCAATTGCAATTGCACTATTTCATTTGAAATTATTTAAAAATATTGCTTTTAATGCAGAAAACAACATAATATTCCAGCATAACCCGACAAAATATTAACGCTACACCATCATATAATATTTTCCAATGGCATTGTGCAATATTATGCCAAAACAATATAAAAGAAAAGAGTGAACAAAATGTCTGTCTTCACGCGTGCATTACCCAAAATACCTATAATACAAAAATACTCCTTGAGAATTTCGCTCATACTGTCCCAATGCATTTGTGCGATTTTTTGCGGTTTTGCCGCGTTTGGCACTATGTTTGGCACTATGAACCCTTTGGCGCTATGCTTTGCTGCGGCATTCAGCCCTTTATATTCTTTAAGTGCTTGCATGGGCGCTGTTGCCGGCTATGCTTTAGCTTTAAGCGGCGATTCAAGCATTCCCTATTTAATTTGCATTTTGCTTATAGGCATATTTAAAGCTTTTATTCCCGCTTCAAAAATTAAGTCATTTTCAAAGTTAGCGTTTTACTCTATTTCTGTTAGTATTTGTTTTTTTATTAGCTCTTTAATTTTTACATTATCACAAAGCGGTACATTTTCCGATATGCTTTTAATAATAGCTCAAACGTTAATTATATTCGGCATGTCTTATTTATTGCGAATAGCTTTAAGCACACCTTTACATAATGCCTCTGATTTATCATCCCAGGGGAAAGCCTCGCTCTTGCTGCTTGTTATATCTGTACTAATATGTTTTGGCCCTTTTGAATTTTTCGGGCTAAACTTTATGCATATATTTGGCGCAGGAGTTGCACTGATAGGCGTAATAAACGGGCGCTCACAATATGGCACGCTCATAGGTGTTGCTGTTAGCATTGCATTTGTTGTTTCAGATTTTTCTTCCTTATATGCAGGCTTTGCAATATGTGTTGCTTGCCTTGTTTCAGGCTTTTTTGTAAAAGAAAACCGCTTTATTGTTGCACTAATTTTTATTATTTCATGCTTATTGGGTTTACCTTTAGCTATCGAGCCAATACAAGGGCTTTTATTTATAGTTGAGGTATCCCTTGGGTGCGCAATTGTTATGGCGCTTCCGTTAACGGCAGTAACGCGCATACCTATTAGCAGCTCAAATTTTGTTGGGCGCCCAAGTTTAACTGTTCTTTCAGGGCGCCTTAGAATGATATCAAGTGCTCTTGCAAGCGTTGGAACAACTTTAAATTCTGTGTGCGATAAACTTCCGAAATATGGCGAAACTTATTCGGATATTTGCGATGCTGTCACCCATGCAGTTTGCCGTAGATGCCCTAAAAACACAGTTTGCTGGGGCTCGGGTAGCGGCGATGTTTACGACGCATTTAACAATATGCAAAGTATTTTGCAAACGCGCGGTTATGTGCTTGCCTCAGATATTCCCGAGCCTTTAAAGAATAATTGCTCATTTCCTAAAAAACTAACCTCAGCACTTAGTGCGGGCTATAAAATGGGCAGCCAGAAAAAAATTGCAGCGGCAAAAAACAAAGCAACCAGGGCTGCTCTTACAGAGCAATATAGCGCTATGGCATCTGCGCTTTCACAATTGGCAAAACAAGTATATAGAGAAGAAATGCCCGATAAACGCAAAGAGAAAAAAGTTGAAAGGCTTTTTTGCTCTTTGGGAATTGAACCCATTGAAATAAACGTTTCAACCGACGCTTACGGCTGTACACATGCTGATATACAAATTCAAAGAACGGCATTTTCAAAACATGATTTAAGTGCGCTAACAAAAGATATGTCCGCAATATGCCACTGTAAATTTAAAAGTGCCATTATAGAAAATATGTATGCTTGCACATATGTTCGCTTTGTGCAAGAACATTTATTTAACCCTATGTTCGGTGCTTTTACTTTACCGGCAAAAATAGATGATATTTCAGCGGATGTTTGTAAAACATTCACAGATTATCAAGGCTGTGCCCACGCCATTTTGTGCGACGGAATGGGCACAGGCGAACACGCCGCGTTAGATGGTAACTTAGCCGCTATTTTAAGCGAAAAACTTATGATAGCAGGCTTTGCGGCAAATGAAGCGGCACGTCTTGTAAATGTAGCGCTCTCTTTAAAAGGCGATGATGATACATGTGCAACTTTAGATGCTTTTTCCGTTAATTTGTATACAGGTAAAGCCCAAATATTCAAGGCCGGTGCGGCTGCATCATTTTTAATTAGGCAAGGCGTAGTTACGGTTTTAGACGGTGAAAGCCTCCCTATAGGCATCCTTGGAACAGTTACAGGCAGAGCAAGCTCTATGCAATTGCAAGTTAGCGATACTATTGTGCTTATAAGCGACGGGGTTATGTCTGTTGGCACAAAGCGCATTTGTGCCATGCTAAGTGCCGCAGAAAACATGCACCCTAAAGTGCTTGCAAAACGGCTGGTGCAAGAAGCGAGACTAAGCGCACAGCGCCCCGACGACATAACTGTTATTTGTATGAAGCTTGAAAGTGTTCAAAGCTAATTCATTTGTGTTAAATTCACATAAAAAAGCAGTGTGCTCAATTTAAGAGCATGCTGCTTTTTTCTTGTTACTTGCGCAATTTTTTTGTAAAACTATTTAAAAGTTCATTTTTCATTTTTTGCTGTTATGGCTAAAACCAAAACAGCTTTTATGTTCTTCTTTTTTAATTTTAAAAAATATTTCCAAAAAAATTGATTACACTGGAAAAATTTAGCAATACTTTGATTATAACTTTTCAAAAGTAATCAATTTTTTTTAAATAAAGAGGACAAAAAATGAAAAAATGGGAATTTGCACTACTTACAGGCTTAATTGCCGCTATAATAATTTCACAGTTTGGCTCTTTTGCTCTTGCTTGCCAAAATATTAGGCAAGATACCTTGCGTTTGCACGTAAGGGCAAACTCTGACACCGCCGAAGACCAAGCCTGTAAATTAGCTGTTAAAGACGCTATAGTGGAAGCATTCGGCGAGCAATTATCGCAAAGTGACAGTATAGAGCAATCTATACAAACCGCAAAAGAATTACAGCCACAGGTTGAAAAATTAGCAACGCAAGTTGTAGAAAGCTTAGGCTTTAATTACAATGTAAGTGTTCAAATTGAAAAAGAGTATTTTTCAATTATAGAATACGATAATTTCACTTTGCCGGCTGGCGACTACTATGCGCTTAGCGTTGAAATAGGTGACGCACACGGAGAAAATTGGTTTTGCGTTCTTTACCCGGCGCTTTGCTTGCCCTCTGCAATGGAAAACAACGAGATGAAAGTTTTTAGCAATGAGCAAATAAAGGCCATACAAAGCCCCTATGAAATAAAATTTGCCTTGCTTGAGTGGCTTGAGTTTTAATTTACAATTGTAAGCTTAATAATACAGCTAAAGGCGCAAAGCAAATTCTAACACATATGTAAAAATCCAAACAAGTAGCGCCGTGTAAAAACACGGCGCTACTTAAGGGGTTTATAATTTGTGTGAGGAGGAATCATGTGCGAAGGTTTGAATTGCGGCTTTCTCCCCTTCGTTAATAATAGTATACGCTAAAACACAGCATAATGTGTTACATAATTATTAATAAACTATAAATTAAAAATGTTTCACATTTCAAACACATTTAAGCTTAAATTCCATCTATTTTTCTTATTTGTGCTAATACCTCATTTGCTATTTCCAATGTGCTATTTATATGTTGCGGTGTATGTGCAGCGCTTACATAAAAAACTCTACTTTTTACATTCGGAATGAGCACACCGTTTTTCATCATCAAATCGTAAAATAAATTATAAGCATTTTCGTTCGATGCCCCCATAGTTCCAATATTATTTGTGGGCGTACCTACAAAATTTATGCTCAAAAGTGAGCCCACACGGTTAACTTCAATGTTAATTGCATTAGCTTTGGCTATTTGGTTGAAACCTTTTTGCAAAGAAAATGCGGCGTTATTAATATAAGAGAACACAGCGCTATTATTTTGCAAAACAGTAAGTAAACACACGCCAGTTTGCATAATAATTGGGTTGCCTGCAAAAACACTTCCATGGCTTAATTTACCCAAAGGCCCAAAATTATTCATAATTTTTGCGCTTGCACCAATTACACCAATTGGAAAGCCGCCGCCTATAATTTTACCCATTATTACAATATCGGCATTAAAAGCATAAAACTCCTGCGAGCCTCCCATGCAAAGCCTAAAACCTGTGTTTGTGTCGTCGAGTATAAAAAGCGCATTGTTTTCGCTACATAGTTCACGCAGGCGGTTTAAAAAGCCGTTTGCAGGTGCAATTACGCCCTCGCCTGTTGCCACAGGCTCTATTATAACAGCGGCTATTTCATTCGGGCTTTGCAAAAATATATTTTGCACACTCTGCAAATTGTTAAACTGCGCTGTTAATATATCATCGCTTTTATTTTCATTATCGTTTAAGTATGAGTGGCAACATTCTGAAAATATTATTACCTTGCTTTTATTTGTATGCATTTTAGCAAGCTTCATCGCACAAAATGCAGCTTGTTGTTCACTGTTAAAAAAGCGCACCATTTCAACATTTGCAACGGCTTTTACAATTAACTCTGCAAGGACAACTTCGTTTTTATTGGGCGCGTTAAAATTAATGCCTTTTTTGCAAGCGTCAATTACTGCACTACTTACACCCGGATGGTTGTGGCCAAAAACAATACTACCGCCACCCATATTATAATCTATATATACTTTTGTGTTTACATCGTAAACACAAGCACCTTTTGCACAGTCTACATATAAAGCAGAGTTCAAATTATTTTCTAAGTTATGCTCGGAACTTGTAACGCCACCGGGCATAACTTTTTTTGCGCGCTCGGCAATTTTATTGAACATAACAAATTCTCCTAACTTAATATATTTGCTAACGCTTTAAATAAATTATTAACACTTTAAACTATATTTGCTTTTTACAACATTAATAATTATTTTATATTAACAATGCTTTGTAAATTCATTATACAAATTTGAAATTACAAAGTCAAACAAAACTAAATAATAACGGTTTTTTAAATACATTTTGTGCATAATAAAAGCAAACACAATTATTATTAACAGAGGTGCAATTTGCAAGCTTTTTTAAAAAAACACAAATACATTATTCTCATCGCCGGTGCCTGCATTCAAATTTTCACCGGTATTCCTGCTTCATGGGGCGTTTTTCAGCGCTCTGTATGCAGCGACTTCAACTTACAAAGCTCCAAAGCGGCGTTGATATTCAGCTTTACCATTTGCGCTTTTGGTATAGGCTCTGTTATCGGTGGCTTTTTGCAGGATAAAAAAGGCCCTCGTGTTGCAGGTATTTTAGGCAGTATCTTGCTTTCGGGCGGCTTTTTGCTCTCTTCAATTATATCGGCAAATACAGCACATTTGCTATATTTTTCGTTCAGCCTTCCCGTAGGGCTTGGCACAGCGTTTTTATACCCTGCGGTTATGTCTTGCGCACAAAAATGGTATTCACATAAAAAAGGCTTTGCCACAGGCGTTATAGGTGTTGCCGTTGGGCTTTCAGGCGCAGTTTTAACGCTGTTTGTCAATGTTTTTTCAGGTATCGGCGGTATTCGCTTAACATTTTTTGCTTTAGGTATTATAACTGCTATTATTTGCTCTTTATCGTGTATTGTGCTTGAAAACCCCGATGAAGCTACAAATGCTAAATATAAAAACGAGCACAAAAAAAAGCGCACAAATGATAGTGCACTTTTAAAGCATAATTCTTTGAATAAGCTAAGCAAAAAGCAAGGCGAAAAAACCGATGAAAATTATAAACCTTTTCACATAATGAAAACTTCGCAATATTGGGTTATAACCTTAAGCATATTTTTTGCTGCACCCGCCATGATTTTGTTTAGCCCTATAATAATAGATATAGCAATTAGCCGCGGCCTAAATGAAAGCATAGCGCTGTTTTGCGTGGCAATCGCCTCTGTTTTTTCAGCAATGGGCAGGCTAATTATGCCGTGGCTAAGCGATAAAATAGGTAGAAAGAAAACTTTCCTAATTTTGTTTTTTCTTCTTTCTTTAGGCTCAATAGCTTTTATATTTGTACAAAACATTTTTGTATTAGCACTTTACTGCTTGCTTGCGTTTTCCTATTCGGGGCAAGCCGCGGTAATTCCTTGCAGCGTTACAGATATATTCGGCGAAAAAAACGCAGGAATAAACTACGGGCTAACCGCTATAGGAATGAGCATGGGAAGCCTGTTTTTTCCGCTTCTTGCCAATAACTTTGAAACGGAAATTGCACGGCATATTATAGCTGTTATTTCAAGCTGCATCGGCTTAATTTTAATGCTGCTTTTAAAAACAAAAAAATAAAACTATTTTTTCTTGTTAAGTGCTGTTTTATAACCGCCGCTACCATACTGTATACAGCGGTTTATTCTGCTTATAGTCGCAGTGCTTATTTCCACATTTTGTACAATGTTCTCATAAGTTTTGCCCTGCAACAGCATTTGGGCTGTTTGCACCCTTTGAGCCATATCTCTAAGCTCTTTCACCGTACATAAATCATCAAAAAAAGCTATGCACTCTTCTTTAGTTTCAAGCGAGAGTATAACATCAAACAACTGCGCAAATTCTTCACCGTTATATATATTGTGCTGTGCCATATTCCACCTCTTATTGCTTTTTCTTTTTTATTATTCTTTATTGCTTTTAAATTTTCGCTTGCTTTTGCTCTTGCTGTTTTTCGCTGTTTTGCCTCTTAGCTAACGCTTTAGCGATTTATTGCTTTAATACACTACAGCGCCATGCGCAACAGGTGTTAACAGCCAATAATTTTCATAATAATGGCTTAAACTATCTAAGGCGCTTTTTGCCTTATTCTCATCGTCAAATACTCCAAAAACAGCGGCGCCGCTCCCTGTCATCAGCGCGGATAATGCACCGCTTTGCCTTAGCTTTTCACATATAAAATCGTTGTGCTCACTCTCGCTGCATTTTTGCAAAACATTCGCCATATTACGGCAAAGTTCTTGCAAATTATTATTTTGCATTGCATTTATCGCTTTTTCTGTATCTATTTGCAATTTTACATTTTCATTGTCATATTTAGCAAAAGCTTTTGCTGTAGATACGCCCTCATTTGGCATTACAACTGCAAAATAGCAGTTTGGGCACGGCGCAATTTTTTCAATTACTTCGCCAATGCCTGTAACATGCGCGCTTGCGCCTATTATGCAAAAAGGCACATCTGCACCTATTTTTGCGCCTATTTCGCAAAGCTCTTTTTGCGAAAGGCCCGCTTCATAAAGGCTGTTTAAACCAACTAAAACCCCTGCGGCATCTGCGCTTCCGCCCGCCATTCCGGCGCAAACGGGAATGTTTTTTTCAATTCTTATTTTTGCGCCGCCTTTTATCCCTGTATGTTTAAAAAATAATTTTGCCGCTTTTAACGCTGTATTATTCTCGTTTACAGGTAAATTAAAATTTAACATATTTAGCGTTATATCACTATGTTTTTCAATTTCTATAAAATCATAAAGGGAAACTGTTTGCATTATCATATCCATTAAATGATAATTATTTTGTAGCACTCCTACAATATTTAAAGTTAAATTTAATTTTGCAGGTGCTTTAACTTTTACAATTTGAAGCATAATTCACCTTAATTTAATTCGCTTAAAAACTCTTTTATCTTTGCCATTGCCAGTGTTAAATGCTCTACCGAATATGAATAGCTTATGCGCACATAGCCCTCGCCCGAATTTCCAAAAGCACTGCCCGGCACAACCGCAACACGCTTAGATAAAAGCAGTTTTTCGCAAAACTCTGCACTTGTTAGCCCTGTGGATTTAATGCACGGGAATACATAAAACGCGCCCTGCGGTGAAAAGCACGAAAGCCCCATATCATTTAAGTTCTTAACAAGCAGTTTTCTGCGCATATCATATTCTCTGAACATATTTTCAATATCGCCATCGCAATACTTAAGCGCTGTTATTGCGGCATATTGGCTTGTTGTAGGTGCACACATAATGCAAGACTGATGAATTTTAGTCATAACTTGGATTATAGGCTCAGGGCCGCAAGCGTAGCCCAGGCGCCAGCCTGTCATAGCATATGCCTTTGAAAAGCCCTGCACTATAACAGTGCGCTCTTTCATGCCCTCTATTGCCGCAATGCTAACATGCTTTTCTTGCCCATATGTTAGCTCTGCATAAATTTCATCGCTAAGCACCATTATATTTGTGCCGCGTAAAACTTCTGCAATTGCCTCTAATTCTTCTTTGCGCATTATACCGCCTGTTGGGTTGCTTGGAAACGGCATAATTAGCAACTTGGTTTTTTTAGTTATAGCCGCTTTTAGCTCTTGCGGTGTAAGTTTAAATTCATTCTCACCTTTAAGCGCAATTGGCACGGCAACGCCGCCGGTAAGCGTAGTTATAGGGTCGTAGCTCACATAGCAAGGCTCGGGGATAATTACCTCATCGCCCGGGTTTACAATGGCTCTAATACATAAATCTATAGCTTCCGAGCCGCCTACGGTAACAAGCGTTTCGCTAAAAGTATAGCTTAAATTAAAACGGCGGTTTAAATATGTGCAAATTTCTTCGCGCAATTCTTTTAAGCCTGAGTTTGAAGTATACCAAGTGTGGCCTTTTTCAAGGCTTCGAATACCTGAATCTCTTACACTCCAAGGCGTTTTAAAATCCGGCTCGCCAACGCCCAGTGATATGCAATCTTTCATTTCTGCCGCTAAATCGAAAAACTTCCTTATGCCGGAAGCACGCATATCCGTGGCTCTTTGCGCAATTATTTCGTTATAATTCATTAAACTTCTCTCTCCCGTTCGTCCACGGGCTCGCTGTCATACATAGCGCCGTCTTTTTTATATGTTCTAAGCACAAAATGTGTTGCTGTGCTTAAAACGCCCTCTATCGGTGAAAGGCGCTTTGCAACAAACAAAGCTATATCTTGAAAGCTCTTGCCCCTTACTTGCAACGATAAATCAAAGCCGCCACTCATAAGCAAAACACTGTCAACTTCATCGAACTGCGCTATTGTGTTAGCCATTTGGTCGAAGCCGCAATCTCTTCTGGGCTGTACTCTAAGTTCAATAAGCGCTTGAACTTTTGCTATGTCCGCTTTATCCCAATCTATCAAAGCTTTAAATCCGTTTAATATGTGCTTTTCTCTCGCTTCGTCAATTATAGCCGCAACTTCTTTCGGGCTTTTGTCTACCATTGTTGCTATGTCTTCAATGCTAATTCTTGCATTATTTTCTAAGATGCGCAATATTTGTTCCATACTTTCTCTCCCATTTACGCTAAATTTTAATTATATATTTATTTTATTATACAATTATTAGCGCCTAAAGTAAATATTTTTTATTTTTTACTTTTCATTTATTGTTTTTTGTTTATTTTATAGCTGTATTTCGCTATATTTTGGTTTTGTACAACATTGAATTTACAAAGGGAATACTGTATAATTTAGGCATGGGATATTTATAAAGTAATTGGAGGATAATTATGAAGCATTTAGGAACTAAAGAAATACAAACAGATAGATTAATTTTGAGGAAATTTAAGCATAGTGATATTACCCCGGCTTATTCTAACTGGTGCAATGACGATAGGGTTACTAAATATCTCACATGGCCAACACATGCTAATATCAGTGTTACGGAAAACATTATAAATGATTGGATAAAATCTTACGAAAGAGATGATTTTTATCTATGGGCAATTGTTTTAAAAGAAATTGACGAGCCTATAGGCACTATCTCTATTGTGAGCATAAATGAGAAAATCAATTCTGTTGATATAGGCTATTCTATAGGTTTTAAATGGTGGAATAAAGGTATTGTTTCACAGGCGTTTTCTGCAATAATTCCATTTATGTTTGAAGAAATGAATGTAAATAGAATTTCCGCAAACCATGATGTAAACAACCCGGCTTCAGGTAATGTTATGCTAAAATGCGGATTGAAATATGAAGGGATATTAAGGCAATCGGCTTATAATAACCAAGGTATTGTAGATACCGCTTATTACAGCATTTTATCGAGTGAGTTTAATGCAAAATAAGTGTTTGCAAAGATAGCACAATTAGGCTATACATTATTTATATTAAGGAGTGAACTAAAATTGAACCATAACATTATAATTATAGGCCCTATACGCAGCGGTAAATCTACCATCTGCAAAAAGCTTTCCGAAAAGCTACAAATGAATCATGTTGACATGGACGAACTGCGAAGTATTTTATACCTCGAAATGGGATATTCTGAAGAAGCTGCCGATCAAGAATATAGCACTAAAGGCATTAAGGGGTGGTATGAATATCAAAAACCTTTTGAGCTAAAGGCTGTAAAAACTGTGATAAAAAACAACAATAAAGCTGTGATTGAATTTGGTGGCGGACAAAGCGTGTATGAAGACGACTTACAAGCGCAGGAATTTATAAATTTAATGCGAAACGAAAAATTTGTGTTTTTACTATTTCCTTGCAGCGATAAACAAAAATCTCTTGAAATTCTTGATGAGCGCATTGGCGAGGAAGAGGCCGAGAAAATATTAAACCGCATATTTATTAATTCGCAAACAAATGAGCAAGTTGCCAAATTCAAAATTTACACAAACGGAAAAACGCCCGATGAAACAATTGAGGAAATAATTTCAAAATATAATAATACAAGCGAGCTTAAGCCATTATAGCAATAGCCATTCTCTTTTGCGCTATTTACATTGCATCGAAAATATATTAAAATAATATAAGTACAATAAAAAAATAGGGGTGTAAAAAATGGAAGCTGTAATTACTGTTGTAGGAAAAGATGCTGTTGGCATTTTAGCAAAAGTTTGCACAATGTGTGCCGAGCATAATGTTAATGTTGAAGAGGTATCGCAAAGCATATTGCGCGGAACATTTGCAATGATAATGATAGTGAATGTTGAAAACTGCACAATTAAATTCAGAGAATTCGCTGTAAAAATGAATGAAGCCGGTAAAGAATTAAACGTTGATATTCATTGCACACGCCAAGAGCTATACGATGCTATGCACCGTATTTAAAGGAGTTTTTTATGTTAAGCACGCATGAAATTTTGCAAACCATTAAAATGATAAACGACGAGAACCTTGATGTGCGCACTGTAACAATGGGCATATCTTTACTTGATTGCGCAGACGAAGACAGCGCTGCCGCATGCAAAAAAATATACGATAAAATTACAAAGAAAGCTGAACATTTAGTTTCTGTAACACAAAAAATAAGCGCTGAATACGGTATACCTATAATAAACAAACGCATTTCTGTAACGCCTATTGCTTTGCTTTTGGCAAGCTGTAAAAACGGCAACCCCGTTGATTTTGCCAAAACATTAGATAAGGCCGCACAGGCTGTGGGCGTTAATTTTATAGGTGGCTATTCCGCTTTGGTGCACAAGGGTTTTTCACAAGGTGACGAAAGGCTTATAAATAGCATACCGCAGGCACTTAGCGAAACACAATTTGTTTGCAGCAGCGTTAATGTTGCAAGCACTAAAAGCGGCATAAATATGGATGCTGTGCGCTTAATGGGGAATATTGTTAAGCAATCGGCAGAGCTTACTAAAGATGAAATGTGTATTGGCGCTGCAAAACTTGTTGTTTTTTGCAACGCGCCCGAAGATAACCCCTTTATGGCGGGCGCATTCCACGGCCCGGGCGAGCCGGACTGTGTTATCCATGTTGGAGTATCAGGCCCGGGGGCTGTGCGTGCCGCACTTGCAAAGCTTCCGAAAGACGCAAGCCTTGATGAAGTTTCACAGCTAATTAAGCGCACTGCATTTAAAATTACACGCATGGGCCAATTAGTTGGCACTAAAGCCGCTAAGCGCCTTAATGTTCCTTTTGGCATAGTGGATTTATCACTTGCGCCAACGCCTGCTATAGGCGACAGTGTTGCTAATATTTTAGAGGAAATGGGCCTTGAAAGCTGTGGGTGCTGTGGAACAACAGCTGCACTTGCAATGCTTAACGACGCTGTAAAAAAAGGCGGTGTAATGGCATCAAACCATGTTGGGGGGCTATCGGGCGCTTTTATCCCCGTCAGCGAAGACGAGGGTATGATAAAAGCCGTTATGCGCAAAAGCTTAAGTATTGAAAAGCTTGAAGCGATGACTGCTGTTTGTAGCGTTGGCATAGATATGGTAGTTATACCCGGCGACACAACACCTGCCGTAATTAGCGCCCTTATTGCAGACGAGGCCGCTATAGGCATGGTTAATTCTAAAACAACCGCTGTTAGGGTAATACCGGCTATTGGTTATAAGCCCGGAGATACTCTTAATTTCGGCGGCCTGTTAGGCTATGCGCCAATTATGGATATAAACACATTCAGCCCCGAAGTTTTTGTTGCGCGCGGTGGAAGAATACCTGCACCGCTACAAAGCCTTAAAAACTAAACGCTTTCTATTTAATATAATTTGAAACACAAGTTTTTTGTATAAATAGATATCTTGACGCATCAGATTATATGCTTAAAAGGCATATAGAAGGCGTGTAATGACGATTAATAGTAAGTAAGAAAAAACTGCTTGGAATAGATAGCTCCTATCTGTTCCAAGCAGTTTTTATTATTTAGTTTATTGTGTTGCCTCTACTAAAACGGTATCTGTATTTCCTGATTCTGCGTTTTCATTTATGGCCGCAAGCATATCTTTTGCATTTTGTGAGCTGTTAGTGGCACCTGCTATCATTTCGATAGAATTCGGGTCGCCTGCGCTTGCTTTTACATTATCTGTCAGCTGTGGAATCCACTCACTCGGTGGTGGGTCCATAGGGTACTCTTCAGGTGCAAGTTCACTTTTTTTAGCGCCATCTTCGCCTACAGACTCGAATATTGCATTTGTTAGCTCGCCGCCCGAATATGTTACGGTTAATGTATCTGCCCAACCATGCTCATCTTGGGGCATTTGCGCTGAATAATCGCCGTCTTGCACGCCTGAACTGCCACACGAAACTGCAAACAACAATGTGCTTAAAACCATAATAATTATCAATAACTTTTTCATAATTTTCTCCTTTGTTTTATCAAATTATTTAAAATTAAACTAACTTACTCTAATGTAATATTACCATATAGCATTATAGCCGTCAATAACTTGCGCACTATAATTTATAGTATTATATGTATTAATGAATTCAATATACTTTTTATCTTTAAAAATGTAACTTTCAACTATATTTATTGTGCTTTTTAATATTATTATAGTATTAAAAAGTTGGTTAACCTATAATAATTTACTATTGACAACATTGTGAGTTTATGATAGTATATGTAAGTGCTCATCGCTAACATATATTTGCGCTTGTAGCTCAGTTGGATAGAGTGACTGGCTACGAACCAGTAGGTCAGGGGTTCGAATCCCTTCAAGCGCACCATCTTTGCGTGATAAAATAGATGCCCTCTATTTTGTCACGCTATTTCGTTGTATTTTGGCATTTTTACATTTTATGCTAAAATTCAATAAAAAAAGATGTCCAATAGATTAAGAGCAGTTTTCGCCATTTTGGTGATAACTGCTCTTTTTTATTCAATTTTGAAAAAGGCTTAACACCAAGGGAGTAGTGCGCCCTTTTGTAATTAGCTCTTTCACTTTAACTCTCTTTTGCATTAAAATAATCAACCTTAGTAATTACCAGTCTGGTAA
>CAYJPD010000049.1:0-15078 GCA_964371975.1 uncultured Bacteroides sp. | reverse complement strand
TTTTGTCTATATAAACAGTTTGAATTCCTGCTTTAGCCGCTTTTATTATATCATCAGCGCATATTAAATTCTTCAAGTGCACCACCCTAAATTTTATTTTGCTTTAAAAATAAATTAATATAAGCTTTCCACAAGCGCCCTTGACGGCGAGGGTATTATTTCAGCATTTACAAGCAAACCTTTTTCCTTTGCAATTACCATGCCTGCATCTGTGCCCGATTGCACCGCCGCAACCTCGCCTGTATATGTAAAGTAGGATTTACCGCCAAGGCCGTTGCCAAGGCGAAGTTCAAGTGGCTCTATATCTGCTGTTTTCAAAATTTGGTCTGCGCATGTAATCATAGTTGCAAGCGAGAACGACTCCATAATTCCAAGCGCTTGCATATGCTCGGGCATAGATACGCTTGTAATTGCAGGGAAAATTCTTTCATCTACATTAGGTATAATGATAGAGTCTATATAATAATCTTCTGCAAGTGTTTCGCCAACTTTTACAGAGTTTTCTACAGCGGCTACATCACCGTGAACAATGGCAATATATTTGCCCGGGCAAGTTGAGGCCACAGTTACAACTTCTACCTCTGATGTTTTAAGCATTTGATCTGCAGCGTAAATTCCCCTTGCTATGCTGCTAAATTCAACCATTCCTATTGCAACAATCATTGTGCACCTCTCTCTATGGTAATAAAGCTATCTGTAACTTGTGTTACAACGCCTTTAATGCTTGCATGTATTGCGGCGCCTAGGCTTTCAGCCGGTATATCGCCTATCATATCGCCACAATTAACTTTTGTGCCAACGCTTACTATAGGCTTTGCAGGGGCACCAACGTGCTGGTGCATTTCTATTTGCACACTACTTGGCACTATTGTAGTTTGCGTTATGGGCGCCGGCAAATCGAACGAGCTTAGCCCAAGCCTTGCTATAAGGCGCTTGCTCGGAATTTTACGATATTCACGCATTTTATGCGCCTTAAACTCTGTTTTTTCGGTTGTATAGCGAATATTTTCTTCGCGCAGCTTATTTTTAAAATAAACATTTGCCCTTCGTGGGTATAGGTTTGCAGGACATGCAAATAGCTCGCATATATTGCACTCGCAGCAGAGCATTGCATTTTTCTGTGCGCTTACATCGCCTATATCATAGTTCATGCCAAGCATAGAGCGGTGTGGGTTTATTGCGTGCCCTATTAAGTACCTTGGGCATAAATCTGTACACATTCTACATTGCTCGCATGTTGCTTTATTTACACGCCTTGCCTGCTCGAGTGTTGTACTTTTTTTTATGGCAAGAGGGTGATCTTTTTTTAATATAATAAAGCCTTTATGCTTTTTATTTATATTGCCGTTTATATTTTCGAGCATAGGCCCCATCATAGGCCCACCGTCTATAATTGCATAATCGCTGAAATCTTCAATACCGCTAAGCTTTAAAACATCTAATATTTTAACCCCCACAGGAACTTTAACTGTTATGCGCTGTGGAATATCACCTGCAAGCGTTATGTATTTTTCAGTTACGGCATTTCCTGCCATTGCGTTATAAATATTAAGCGCTGTTTCCGAGTTTATTACAACGCACCCAACTTGCAAAGGTATACCGGCTTCGGGAACTATGCGGCCAAGCAGCTCGTAAACCATCACTTGCTCGTCGCCCGAGGGGTAGGCATCTTGCATTTCACACACTTGCACATAATTTTCAAGTTTATTTTCAATTATTGCCTGGCGCAAAATTTTAACAACCTTTTTGTGCTTTTGCTTAATACCAATAAGCGCTTTTTTAGCTTGCACCTGCGCGCCTGCCGCCGCAAAGCCAACAATAATTTCTTTTGGATAAATTTCCATAAGTTGTTGGTCAACCCTTAGTAGCGGTTCACACTCGGCACCGTTTAAAATAATATATTCTGCTTTTGCGCTAAGTTTTGCATGGGTAGGAAAGCCGGCGCCGCCTGCGCCAACTAAACCACTGCTTTTAACTGTTGCGAATAAATCCATAAAAATAAAACCTCTTATTATGCAAAATCACAGTCTGCGTCTATTATGCCAACAACAACCGCATCTATCGGCAATGTGTCATCGCCAAGCATTCTTCTTGCAGAAGAACCTGTTGTTATTATAACCCTGTCGCCTATGCCTGCGCTAATTGTATCAACAACTATAATGCGCTTGCCAACGTCTATTCCACCGCCTATTATTTCCGCCTGCATAAGCTTTAGCCCACGCAAAGAGTCTACTTTTCGTGTAGACCAAATATTATCTACAAGTTTAGCAGTTAACATTGTATTTACCTTCCTCTCCCTGAGCTTTTATCTGTTTTAATGCCGCTTCTACCGACGAAGTATCGCCGAAAATTGCGAGCAAAATCATATTTTGCGGGCAGCTGCCCCTAATATCAAAAACGCTTACACCAACAGCTTTTTCGGCTATGTCTGCGGCTACAATCATCTCAATCATACGCCCTTGCACAAGCCCCACGGCATCGGCCGCTTTTATTTCATCTGTACTTTGAACGCCACACCTGCGCGCTAATATATCTATTGCGCCTGCCGAGGGTGATTTTATTATTTTAAGCTCCATAACCGCTCCTTAAATTAATCATTAGCTTGCAAGCAATTAAGCGCTATGCCTAAAGGCGTTACAAACATTGGGTTTTTAGGCTTATGCGTTTTAATGCCCGTTTGCTGTTCAATTACATTTTCAATGCCCTCAAAACAAGCAGTGCCGCCCACTAAAGAAATATTTTGTATTTTACGCCCTTTAATATGGCCGCTTATTATTGTAGATACCTTCTCAATAACAGGCATTACAACAGGCATTAACTCCTCATGGTTTTTCTCTTGCCGTTTAAAAAGCTCTGCATCTTCAAGGCTTTTACCGTAGGCACCTGCAACTACAAGGGAAAAATGTGTGCCGCCTGTGGGCTCGTCTGCAACATAGGCAACTTCGCCATCTTTAAAAACAGATATGCCCGTTGTGCCGCCGCCTATATCCACAACTGCGCCGTTTTGCATTTGCAAAACCGCATTTGCCGCTGTACTCTCATCAAGCAAATTAGTTAGCGTAAAGCCTGCGCCTTGCACAACATTTTTCACAGCGCCAAAATCCAATTCATTTGTTCCGGGCGGTATTGCCGCCGCTGCAAATTCAAGCTCGGTATCCAGCGCTTTTTCAACTTGCTCTTTAAGCTTGCGCACAATATCAACTGCGCCTATATAATCTACAACCATACCGTCTTTTACAACGTCTGCGTAAGTGTATGCGCCTGCAACAGGCTGTTTTTTATCGTTAAGTACCGCTATAACAACACATGCCGTTCCAAGGTCAACACCTGTATAATACACTTCAGATTTTCCCTTAACAGGCTTTTCTATAACAGCTAAAAACTGCTCTACAAGCTCATCGCAATATTTAAAATCTGCTTTTTTCACGGGCATAATTCACCTTTGGCAACTTTCTTAAGCTCTAATATCAATAGCTGTTCACAGCGATTAAGTGTATTTATAATGCTCTTTGGGTTAAAATTTGCATCTGTGCCCATTGGCACTTCCATAGCGAGCAGTGCGGTTTTAGCGCGAAGTTTTGCTATATGCAGTAAATAATCGGCATAAACGCTCTGCTCTATGCAATTCGTTTCACAATTGCAAGTTTGTTCCTTTTGCGCTTCGCTTGCTTCATCGCTGTTTTGCACTTTTTGCTCTTGCGCGGCTATGCAAAGCAGCTCATGTATATCGAGTAAAGCGTTAAATTCACATGAGCATAAACGCTTTAACTCACGCACACTCATTAAATACTCTACTTGTAAAACATTCAGTTTTAGCAAAAACTTTTTTTGCTCACTGTTATCGTTTTGCAAAGTTCTAATTATTGGGCTTTGTATTTTGTCATACAGATTAACGCCTCTATCGAGTAAAAACTGCCTCGCACCGGGGGTTAAACGCTCGGTGCTTTCAAGCGCATACTCAAAAGCGGGGTTTTCATCATAAAATTGTCTTAGTATTTCTTCTGTAATAAACTTCATTTAAAACCCTTTACCTTTTCTTCATACCATCAAGGTACTCTTTTAATTCTTCTATGCCTGTTTTTTTTATATTATCTATATAAAAGTAAGGCGGTTTCACGCCGCACAATTTAAGCTGTGCTTCGCTTTTTTCGATGCCTGAATTATTTGTATCTATTTTGGTTACAACACCCACTATATTGTCGCATAAAAACGATTGCGCAAAGCCGTGTGAATAAAACACTTCACTATCGTTTTGGCTAGCGAGCACCAACACGCAATATGCTTCTTGCGATAATGATATCACATGCCTGTTATACCACCTGTTTTCTATATATGCGGCAGGCACATCTATTGTATCGCCCTTGTATATAACATCTTGCCGCCTCTTGGGCTCTTCATCAATTCCGATTAAATTGTTTATTAAACTTGTTTTGCCGCTCGCTTTTGCGCCTATAACCATTACCCTTTTTTTGCTCATGTTTTAGTTACATCTACAACAGTGAAATTAAGGAGGTTTTTAAGCGTTTCGGTTACAGAATAAAGCGCAGTTTCAACGCTTTGAACATCGCCTGAAATAACAAGCGAGCCTGTAAACCTATCTAAAAAGCCTATGCTCACATTTGCCGCTTTTGTTGCCACGTCTGCGGCAATAATTGCCGTTTCTGTGGGGCTTAGCGTTAATATGCCTATCGCACCTGTATCATCAAGGCCAAGGCGCTCGTATAAATCTTCGGTTGGGGCGGCAATAACATGCGCCAATGTAACTTGCTTGCCGGGAACACTCTCTTGAATAATGCGCTCAAGGCCATTTGTTTCGTTTAAATTAAACACTCACTGCCACCTCCTTTTAATATTTTAATGGCGCACCACCATAACAGGGAAATCGAAAGGTTTTATATAGTTTTCTATCCTTTGCAAATCTTGCTCTGTTAGGCTGGGGTCACCTTGTATAGCGTACTCCATATCAAGTTGTGCATATTTATTAACACCAAGTTTATGGTAAGGCAAAAGATGTATACCTTTAAAGTTTTTGCTGTTTTTATACGGCATTAAAAATTTAATTGTTTCTACAATTTCCGCTTCGCTATCGTTTATTCCTTTTAATAGCGGCATTCTTATTAGAACATCACTGCGCGTTTGCATTATCTCTTTTAAATTATCAAGTATCATTTCATTGCGCACGCCTGTTAGCTCTAAATGCTTTTCCGAAAATATGTTTTTTATATCGTAAAGGAAAAGGTCTGTAAACTTGGCAATATTGAGCACAATATCTTTTTTTGCATAGCCGCATGTTTCAACAGCTGTGTGTATACCTGCCTGTTTACACGCCATTAGAAGGCTTAACGCCGCCTCGGGCTGCATTAAAACTTCGCCGCCGCCAAGCGTAACGCCGCCGCCGCTCTGCTCGTAAAAAGGCCTATCTTCTTCAATATACTCCATTAATTTTGCAATGCTCTCTTTTTCGCCTGCCATTGAAAGCGCCGAGTAATTGCAAGCATCTACACATGCATTACAAGCTATACACTTAATACTTCTATCGAGGTAATGGGTATTGTCTGCGCGCATTTTATGGATATTCACAGGGCACACATTAACACAAGCGCCGCAATTAACGCAATTGTTAGCCTTGTACATAATTTGCACCACGCGGCTAAGCCCTTCGGGATTAGCACACCACAAACAGCGCAGTGGACACCCTTTAAAAAACAGCAATGTTCTAATTCCGGGGCCATCATACATATTATATTTTTGTTTATTGAATAAAAGCGCTTTTCTTTCTATCACTATACAATAGCTCCGTTATGTGTTTTTACAATTGTTCGAATGTAGTTCTATTAATAATTTCATTTTGAACATCTTCGCATAGCTCGGTAAAAAACGCAGAGTAGCCTGCAACACGCACTACTAAATCTTTATAGCGCTCCGGGTGTTCTTGCGCATCTATAAGTGTTGCATTATCGAGGTAATTAAATTGCATTTCGCCGCCGCCTAAATGGTTTGCTGTGCGCAATAATGTTATTATCGCTTGCTCGCCTTCCTGTGTATCTAAAAGGCCTGCTGTTAATTTAAAGTTTTGTACAAGGCCTAAATTCATATTGTCTACCGCAAGTTTGCAAGCAGATTTAACAACAGATGTTGGCCCTTTATAGTCTGCGCCCTGTGTTGGGCTTACACCGTCGGAAAGTGGCGCCCACGCATTGCGCCCGTTTGCGCTTGCGGCTGTCATTTGGCCGAAAGGTGTGTTGTTGGATATTGAAAGTGTTCCGTGGCAAAGCCTTGAATAAAGCGTTTTATGCTTCATGTGCTCTTCTTCTGTGAAGTTGATAAGCTCTGCCGCCATATTATCTACATAGTCTTCATCATTGCCGAATTTTGGTGCGCCAAGGCATTCTTTTTGTATGCTTTCATAGCCTACAAAATCTGCTTTTAATGCATTATTTAGCTCACGCAATGTGAATTTTTTATCTTCAAAAACAAGCTTTTTGATAGCAGACATTGAATCGGCATAAGTTGCAAGCCCCGACCAAACAACGCCGGGCCCAAAGTTATACATAGCGCCGCCGTCCATAACATTTTTTCCGCTCTCCATACAGCCCTCAAACATTAGCGACATAAGCGGTTTTGGCGCATTATATTGGTGCACACGCTGTGAAATAACCGTTGCAACATTTGTCCACTTTATAACATACTTAATTTGCTCTTTTACAGCAGCTTCAAATTGTTCAAATGTTTTATAATCTTCAAGCTCGCCCAAATTTGGTGCAACTTGTTTGCCATACCAAAGGTCAACACCATTATTAAGCACAAGTTCAATACATATAGGCCACTGTGTGTAAGAAGTGGATGTCCACTGATAAAGCCTACCTGATTTTTGCGGCTCTACACAGCCCATTAGGCAATAATCTCTGGCATCTTGAACGCTAACACCCTTTGCAAGCATCATTTTAATATGCCCATCATCAAAGTGGCAAGCCGGGAAGCCCATGCCGGCGCGAATAACGTCTACAATTTTCTTCATGTATTGGTGCGGAGATTTCGCATGTATGCGGCACGCAAGCGTTGGCTGATATGTTTTTACATGCCTAACAGCGTCCATTAAAAGATATGTAAGCTCGTTTGTGGCATCTTTGCCTTCTCTTGTAACACCGCCAACACACATATTAACAAACGGCTGATAACCTGCAAAGAACATAGATTGCCCGGCAGCTGTTACCCACATCATCTCAGACATTTTAATAAGCATACAGCCCGAAATTTCAAATGCTTCGTAATTTGTCATTGTGCCGTTTTCTATATCGTTTTTATAGAAAGGATACATGTATTGGTCTACACGGCCAATAGACATACCTGTTTGGTTTTCTTCAATAGGTAAGAGCGATTGTATTGTAAACACAGCTTGAATTGCTTCATAATAAGTTTCCGGCTTATTTGCAGGTACCCTTGCGTTCACTTGCGCTATTTTAATAAGCTCCTGTTTACGCTTAGGATTTTGCTCTTTTTGGGCAAGCGCAGCTGCATGTTCAGATACACGCATTGCATAATTTATAATGCCTGTAGATGTTTCTACCGCCGCTTTATAAAAGTAAATTTTATCAATATCTTCGGGGTTGTCATAATCTAATTTAGAAAGGTTTTCCAAAGCTTCATTGCGAATATCGTTAAAGCCTTTTTTCATTGTTATAACGTCGTAGCCGGGGTTTGAATCGCCGCCGCCGCTAAGTGCGTGGTATGAGCAATCTGAAACGAAAGATTCGCCCGAAAGTTCCCACACACCGGCTTCGCGGTATAGTGTTTCACAGTGCTCATCGTTAGATTTGCCCTCCCAGAACGGGAAAAGCACATCTTTCATATATTGTTTATCTTCAGGTGAAATGTAAAAAGGGTCTTGTGGGCGAGTGCCGATTGTTTCAAGCTCGTCCTGCATCCATCTCCACGCAAGGTCAGGTGCGAAAGCGCCTGAGCGCGGGGCACCGCAAGGCGCACCTACAACTAATTCATCATCTTGTATAACAATGGGCGCTGTTTCGCACGCACGGCGAAAACACATAGCCCTTAGTAGCATTTTATTCATGCCTGGGTTTGCCTTTGTTACCTCTGTAAACGCTTTCGCTCTGTGGGTGGTGATGGCAGGCACTTGCTTTAAAAAGTTCTGCTTTAACCTTGAAAGGCGTTCGGTTGGGCCAACAGGCACACCGTTTTCATCAACATCTGTTGTTGGCGAGGCTGTTGTTGAATAATATGTGTATTTTTGCCCTGTGCTCACAGGCGCTTTATTTATAGCTGTGCTACCTGTATCGCTTGCACCTTTATAATTCTGCGGCAGGGTATCAATTTCATTTGAAACCGTTGCAAACATTTTCATAAGCGCTTCGCGCTCTTTCTCTGTTAAATTTTGTGTTGCCTGTGCAAGTTTGTTTGAAAATTCACGTATATCCAATTTCATTACCTCTCATTTACATATATTATGCAATTTACTTTTGTAAGGCTCTTAAGAATTCCAAAAGCACCTTTTCAAGTGAATCTATATTTTCTTGTGATAGAGTATCTTGCGTACTATTGTTTGAAACATTATTTTGTGCAATATTCATTTCGTTAATATTTCTAACGCCATAGCCAATTTTTCTTATATAAACTAAGTTCATTGGCGAAACATTATCTGTGGTGATGCCCTCGCAAGCTGCCGCGCTTCCCAATATCATTGAGGGGAATAAATTTGTTGTAATTCCCATGCTCCCAAGCGTAGACGGTGTGTTAATAAGCATACGTGCAACAGGCTTTTTAAGCGCAAACTGCTCTATAACATTTTCGTCGTTTGAATGAATAACAAGCGTATGCCCTTCGCGTTCGCTCAAAAGAAGCTCTATACATTTTTCACATGCATTTTGCCAATCGTCCTCTACATAAAACGCCATTACAGGGCAAAATTTTTCTCTTGTGTAGGGGTTTTGCGGAGATACATATTTTTGCTGTGATATAAGAACTTTTACATGTTCCGGCGGCTTTATTTGCGCCATGTCGCAAAGCTCTTTTGCGCTGCGCCCAATAGCCGAGGCTTGCAAGCGCCCATCTGCATGGTAAATAATGCTCGCAAGGCGGTTTTCTTCATCTTGCGTCATAAAATATGCGCCACTGCTTTGCAATTCGCTTTTTACTTCTTGCGCAACATAGGCATCTACAACAATGCCTTGCTCTGAAGCAGACACAATGCCGCTATCGAATGTTTTGCTCTTTATTATATCGCTAACAGCTTGTTTAATATTTGCCGAGCGCTCTATGAACACCGGGCCGTTACCTGCACCGCCGTAAATGACGGGTTTTCCTGTTTTATATGCATCTTTAAGTAAATGCGGCATATTAGAGTTTAAAATAACACTAATGTGCTTCGAGTTCATAAGCTCTATAGTGCCCGCATGTGTAAGGGTTTGCATATAAGATATTGCATTATCGGGCAAGCCGCATTTTTGCGCTGCCAAAAGCATTAAATCAATTGCTTTTGCTATAGATTTTTCCGCCTTTGGGTGCGGTGAAAACACAATAGCGTTCCCCGACTTTATCGCTATAAGCGCTGCATTCACAGTTGAGGACACAGGGCTTGTATCACAGCATATATTAGCTATTACCCCAACGGGCACGCCAACATCTGTAATTTTGTTAACTTCGTCGCGATTAATAACGCCGACACAGCGCACAGTTTTTAGCTTTTGCGGTAAAAACTCGCTTACAAAACGGTTTTTTATAAGCTTATCTTGCCAATTGCCATATTGCGTTTCCTCGTGCGAGCTTTTCGCAAGTAGTAGGCTGTTATGTTTAATTGCCTCTGCCATTTTTTCAACTATTACATCAAGCTGCTCTTGTGTAAAAAGTGCAAGTGCTTTTTGCGCTTCTTTTGCATTCTCTGAAAGTATGCGCGCCTCTTGGACAGAGAGTAAATCATGGTCTATTATTTGCAATGAAAAACTACCCCTTTCCAAAATTTTACGCAAAGCGCAATATTATTTATTTGCCTTTATATATTCGGCAAAAGTGCATCTAAATCGTAAAGACGTGTAATTTTATTTAAATCTTCATGAGGGTTTGCAATTACAACCGAGCTGTAAACTTCCGCCTGCATTTCTACAACCGCTTTTACGCCCTCTGCAACCGCAATTTCACAATCGCTTAAACTGCCTTCAACAAGTATAGATATATACCCCGAGGCTGTGTTTGCAAAACCAACAAGCTCAACACTTGCCGCTTTACACATAGCGTCGGCAGCTTCAATGGAAAACACAATGCCAAATGTTTCAATAAGCCCTATCGCCTCTTTGTTTGCCACAAGCACGCCTCCCATTAAAGTTTATCCACATCGTAAATTGCCACAATATCATTCACAGGTTTTGCAGGCCTTGGTATAACTTTTGTCGCTGTTAATTTCCCAAGGCTTTTTGCAACCTCTTCGCCCGCTTTTATAGAGGCTGTTACAGATGCTACATCGCCCTTTATCATAACAGTAACAAGCGTAGAGCCGATATTTTCATATGATACCAGTTCAACCTCTGCCGCCTTAAGCATTTTATCACAAGCTGCCAATGCCGGAACCATTCCTATTGTCTCTAAAAGCCCCAATGCTTGCTGTGCATTATCGCCCATGATACATGCCCCCCCTTACATTATAATATTACTATTAATTATATCACTGCCACATATTACTGTCAACATCTCGGCAGCTAAATTACGCTCTTTCGTGCTACGGGAGCACGGCAGGGTTTTATGCAACTATACTACCTGCCTCTTGTGCGTTTTGCGTGGTAAATTAAAATGTCGGCAACTATAAAAAGAGCCGTGCCGCTAAAAAAGCCCAGTGCTACAAATGTGTCTAAAACCAAAGAGCTTGTATTTAACAATACACCAATAAGCATTAAAACAGAAAACGCAGCAAAAACCCCACAACCTATTGTGCACAAAAACATTATATATGCCTCTTTATCATTTACTTTTTTTGCGTAAATATAATAAAGCCAATATGTTACTGTCCACGCTATGCTCCCGATTGTAAAGCACCATGCTCCCGCAAACACCATATTTATTGTGCTGAAATATAAAATACAACCTATAAAGAAAAGCACCGGAGCTGCAAAATTGCAAATATTACCTATTTTAATTATTAATGAATTTCTTTTCTCTGATACTATCATAACAAAGCCTGCGTATAAATAGCTTATTAGCCCTATAATATAACAAATACCGCTTATATCTATAGCATTGAATTTTTGCCCCATTGGAAAAAGCACGAAACTTCCTACTAAAAAAAATAAATTCGATACTAAATAGATTGCATCCATTATTTTATAGTGCGGTAATGCCAAAGGTTTTCTGTTTTTAGGTTTCATTAACTGCTATCCTTTTTGCGAGAATTAAAAATGCTCCACTTGCACCCGATATTACATTTCTGCATGAGCCAGGACACAAGGGAGCATTATTTTTAACTACTATTAACCAGCGGTAAACCTAATTACTTATTTACAATGTTTACCGGGTTGCCATCTACAAATGCTTGTAAATTTGCTACAGCAATATCCATCAAGCGCCCACGGCTTTCTTTAGGCGCCCACGCAATATGCGGAGTAATTAAGCAGTTTTTTGCACCTAATAGCGGGTTGTCGGCTTTTATCGGTTCAGCAGATGCTACATCTAAGCCTGCGGCATAAACTTTGCCACTGTTAAGAGCATCTCTTAAATCTTCCTCTACAATTAGCGGACCTCTTGAGTTGTTAATAATAATAACTCCGTCTTTCATTTTTGCGATAGAGTCTTTATTAATAATACCCTCTGTTTCAGGGAATAGTGGGCAATGAAGTGAAATAACATCTGCCTCTTTGAACAGAGTTTCAAGCTCAACATATTTGCATGTATCGCATACAAGGTCCTCGTTTTGATATGAATCGTAAGCTAAAACTGTCATGCCAAGTGCCTGTGCAATTCTTCCTGTAGATTGGCCTATTTTGCCGTAGCCGATGATGCCCATTTTTTTGCCTGCAAGCTCAATAAGGGGATAATCCCAAAAGCACCAATCTGCGCTTGTTTGCCAGCGGCCTTGTGCTACAGCGTCGCTGTGGTGGCCAATGCGGTGGCAAATTTCAAGCAGTAAGGCTATAGCATATTGGCCAACTGCATCTGTGCCGTAAGTTGGAATATTGCAAACAGGTATGCCTTTTTCTTTAGCGGCATTAACGTCTACAACATTATAACCTGTTGCTAAAACACCAACATATTTTATGCCTGTGCATTTATCAAACACTGCTTTTGATAGCGGTGTTTTATTTGTTATAACAACCTCGGCATCGCCAATTCTATTTATAATTTCAGCTTCGTCATTAAGCGGTGTTCTATCATAAACAGTAAGCTCGCCCAATTTTTCAAAGCCTTCCCAAGATAAATCTCCCGGGTTTTCTGTATAGCCGTCTAAAATAACAATTTTCATTTTAATCTCCCTTAATCTTTAACAAGAGCCCAAGCCCTGTTTATAACTCTTTTTGTATTTGCAACAACTAAATCTGCATCCTCATCGCCCCAAGGTTTAACTTCGAAAGATAGCACATAAGGGTTCTCAGGGCAGAAAAAACCTTCTTCTTTAAGGATATTGAAAAATTCTACAAGGTCGCTTACAGTGTTTGCACTATTTGGGAAATTGAACCTTGGGTGCATATCGCCAAAAGCTTCACAGCCCTCTTTTACAACAGCGCTGCCAATATGGAAATGTGTAATATAAGGGCGCAATGTTTGCACTACAAATTTGCTTGTTTCATATGTTGTTGGGAAGTGTGATAAATCTATCATTAAACCAAAATTGCTATGGCTTGTTCTCATGTCTGCGGCAAATTGTGCAGCATAAGGTGCAGGCCCAATAAGCGATTTTTTATCCATATCGAAGTCAAAAACTTCAAGCTCAACAATCATGTCTTTAGTTTTGGCATAGTCGCAAACATTTCTTGTTGTTTTTAAAAGCTGCGCATAAGCTTCATCTTTAGTTTCTTGTTCCCAATTACCGGATAAAAACGCAATGCCTTTAGAACCTAAATATTCTGCTTCGTCTATAGCATTCATCAATACAGCCTCAGCTTTTTGCCTATCTTCTTCGTTAATTGCATTAGGGTTTAGTTTTGGCCCAAGCAAAAGAGGCTGTGCACCAAAGCAAACTCTTATTCCTGATTCATCAAGCATTTTTTTAGCAAGAGGTTTGTCTTCTTCACTGGCAACTTTAGTAACTTCAATTGCACTAAAGAAAGGGTCTACCAATATTTTTTTAAGCGTTTGTGCATAAGGATAGCCCGGCCCCGGGTAAGACATAAACATTATTGTTCCTATATCAAAATATTTTTGTATTGGATCTCTCATATTATACTCTCCTTTTTAATTATAATCGTTTAAATCGCCTCTGCATTTTAACGCTTGCAGCGAAAGTGCAGAGGCGACATTGCCTAAGTTTTTAATTTTAGTTTATTCTTCCGGAGCCCAGCTTTTGATTCCTGTGATAGAAGCGCCCATATCGCAAAGTTGCTCTGGAACACAAATTGCATCAATAACATAAGTTTTGCCCGATGCTTTTGCTCTTTCTAAAGCTTGTGCAAGCTCCTCAGGAGTAAACACGCGCTCAGCTTTACAGCCGAAGCCTTCAGCAACTTTAACATAATCCATTCTTCCGTCTTGGTTGTAAGGCATATCAACAGCATATTCATAGCCGTAAGCGCCTTTTTGGTTTTGACGAATTAAGCCAAGGTATGCATTGTTTAGAATTAAAACAATGATTGGTTTTTCAAAAACAGATGCTACTGCAATTTCTTCAACCATGAATGTGAAACCGAAATCTCCAACAGGAACTACGCTGTGATTTTCAGGTTTTGCAACTTTTGCGCCGAAAGCGCCCGGAATTTCAAAGCCTAATGTGCCTGCGCCGCCCGAAGGTAGGTATTTCATAGGTTTGTTAATTTCTTGAAGTTGGCCGCCCCAAATTTGTGTAATACCGCAACCTGCTGTATACATTGTTTCATCATCAAATGCTTTGTTAATTTCTTCAAAGAATCTATGAGGCATAATTGGGCTGCCTTCGTAATTTGTTTTGCGTTTTAATTCAGCGCGAAGTGCAGGTAATGTGTTTGCGCGCTCTTCGTTCATAGGTGCAAGTTTTCTTGCTTTTACTTCTTCAAGAAGTGCAACAGCTGCAAGTTTTGCGTCTGAAACAACAGCAACATCAGCAGGGAAAACTTTGCCAATTTGTGTTGGCTCGATATTTACATGTATGAATTTTCTGCCCTCACGGTAAACAGCAACATCGCCTGTGTGGCGGTCTGTGAAACGGCAACCTATGCCCAAAACAACGTCTGATTCACTTAAGATTTTGTTGCCGATAGGTTGGCCTACTTGTATACCTGCATGGCCGGCGTTTAGCGGATGATTTTCAGGGATGCCGCCTTTTGCCATATATGTTGTAATAACAGGAATTTTTAGCTCCTCTGCAAGTGCAATAACCTCTGGCTCTGCATGTGAAAGCGTAACGCCGCCGCCCATGATTATAACAGGGTTTTTGCTTGCAGCAAGCATATCAACAGCAGCTTTAATGTCGCTCATGTTTGGTGCTACATCTTCAACTGCTTTAGGAGTATACTCATCAATATTGAAATCAATTTCAGCTTGTTGCATATCTAATGGCAAATCAAGCAATACAGGGCCGGGCCTGCCTGCTCTCATCAAATAGAAAGCTTCTTTCATTATTTCAGGAACTTTTGCCGGCTCTAATACGCAATAGCATTTTTTTGCTACTGTTTTTGCAATTTCTGCCATGTTTACGCATTGGAAAGCCTCTTTTTCCAAAACAGCGCTGTTAGCTTGGCCTGTAATGGCAAGTAGTGGAATAGAATCGATAAACGCTGTATAAAGGCCTGTTACAAAGTTTGTTGCGCCGGGGCCTGATGTGCAAATAGCCATAGCTATTTTATGAGATGCCCTGTAGTAACCGTCAGCAGCATGAACACACGCTTCTTCGTGCCTCATGCAGTAATGGTCTATTTTTGCATCCTGCAAATATTTATATACAGGGTTAAT
>CAYJPD010000048.1:0-15426 GCA_964371975.1 uncultured Bacteroides sp. | reverse complement strand
CGCCTTATAGGCGCCTCTGTAATACCACCAGCTTAGCTGGTGGATTTTTATTTTTTAATAAAAAAGCAATAACAGAACATAAAATAGTTGCGCTTAATATGCAATTATGTTAAAATATATAAAGTTATACTATAAAAAACATGTTTGTTTTTACACACAAACAAAATAAAAAACAATAATTGTTATATTGCAAATAAATATAAAATAATGATAGATATCGCGAAAAATCACGCTATCAATTATTTAAATGGCGCGCTGTTACACACGGCACACGCCAATTAATCCCCATTGTGTATGGAGGTTTTTAAAAATTATTTGTGCTGTGCACAGAATGGAGATTAAAATGCAAAATATTAAAACAATGAAAAAACCAATAAGTTATGTTGTTATTGCCGTGCTTGTAGCTTTATTAATGCCACTACTTTCGCCACAGGTGCATGCAGCACTCGATGACTTTTACATAGATGGCGCACAGCTTACATCTGATACAGGCCCAAACTACACATACGATGCCACCACAGAAACCTTAACCATAACAGGTAATGTAACAGGGGATATAGCGTATGGCGGCATTACAGACACAGGCCACGTAGTGGTGGAAAGCGGCCATAGTGTGGGTGGCGATATCACTGTGAACGGTGATGTGACAATAAAATCCGGCGCAACAGTAGGCAGCCATATAAGAACAGACGGTACAGTTACTATAACAGATGGCACAGTGAATGGAACCGTCACGGCGGCAGGCGGGCTGTCTATATCCGACAGTAGCGCAAGAGTGGCGAGTGTAGTGCTGACAGGCGACACTGTAATAGACGGCACAAATGTCACCTGTAACGGGCAAAGCTTTCCGCTTAGCGCTGTAAATGACGGCGCTGTGACTCTGGGCTCGATAACCATTGACGGAGACTTAACCGTCACAGGCGCAGTTGACAACCCAATATATATAACTTCTTCAAGCAACACATATCGCTACATTAATGTAAATAATGTCGGCGCGCTTAATAGGGTGATAAACCTAATTGATGTAACTGCCACCGTAAACATAGATGCCGGCGGGAGCATAAATGCAGGGATACAAAGTAGCGCTTACACGCAAAGTAGAGACTTGCGTGTAAATGGCGACGTAACCGGCAACATCACAGTATATGCAAGTGCACAATTTACGAATATATATTACCAAAGTGGCACACTTACTGGAGACATAATAAACAATTCTGATAACGGCACAGTGTCAATTTATAAGGACGCTGTTATAAATGGTGATGTCGATGCAGCGCAAAATAATGGCAATATCGAAATAAACGGCACGATAAATGGCAATGTAAACAGCAATGTCTTAACCCCCACAGGCTATGTCTATTTATACCCTTTGGGCACGGTTTCGGGCAGTACTACAGGCACCCTAACAAAAGTCTCCGGCGTTATGGCAAACGGTAAACATCTTTTGTTTGACAGCTATTATATTCCTAATTTAGCTGGTTCTATTAGCGACGTCCCATATTCTACAGCCCCTACCACAGGTGGGTATATCCGCCTTACTTTCGATGGCACAAAAGTTACGATGGAGATTAATAATATCAATGCACCTCGTGGGAATATCCATTTCGGACTAGATAGCTTGCCACTGGATGTATATGTCGTGGGCTCCTCTACTCTGGACTATATCACTAACAACGAGGATATCACTTTAAGAATGGCCACGGGTGGACAGCTTACATCTGCCATAGAGGCATATAACTCTACCTTTACCCTTGAAAATGGATATCTAAATGCACCTTACGTCAATGGCGGACACGGCATATTAGCCTCAAACATCGTTATAAATAGCGGAGAATTTCAGGCGACAGGCACTATTTATGCATTAGCTTCAAAGCCTGTGATAAACATACCTGCCGGCAACACACTGCAGATAATGGCAGGCGCAGCGGCACCCGGCACGGCCATGGCAGAAAGTGCAGACTATCACCTAAACCCATATGTGCACATCACGGTTGCTCCATCGCCCACGCCAGCACCTGTGCCCACACCTGTACCATATAACTCTGCAATTTCACCGCTTACAGGTGTGTATAACAATTAATACGGGTTTTACTTATTAAATTATATATTTTTAGCAAAATAAGTTTGGACTTCCAAATTGTGAATAACAGCATAGATTCGAACCTTGAGTGTTCAGTCTATGCTGTTTTCGTATGCCTAAAAGCCTGTAATTGCAGGCTTTTTTCTTGTTTTAATAGGTTTACACTTAAATACAAAAAAGTGCAAATTTTGATGCAAAAAATATAAAGTTTATATTCGAACCTAAGCGACCTAACATTTATCTTGCAAAACCTTGTGGTTGTCGAAGAATATAGCCTCTTTTTTATCAGGTGTCAAGTTCATATTTGTAGAGTGAGGCCGTTTGCTGTTGTAAAAGCTGATATAATTTGCAACACCTTTATAAAATTCTTTTTCATATAAATCTCCATTCTATGCATAGCACAAATAGTTTTTAACAATCTACGTATAGTATGGAGATTGTTGGCATGTACCGTCTCCTGACGGTACACCTTTTTATAAATTATAGCGTGATTTTTCACGCTATAAACTCCTGTATATTTGTCGCTTTTTAGTGCAATTAAATTATACATATAATTTTGTTATTAATGATAAAACACTTTTCAACTATTTATTTGGGTGATATAATTGTAATATATTCAATTTTAAAAACTTTTTTAAACACAAGGAGAGCTATATGCCAAATTTAATAGCCGACGAATACAAAAACTTTGAAGATAAAAAAACTTGATATAAATGGCAACGAATATTGGACAGCACGTGAACTTGCGATAGTGTTACAATACTCACAATGGCGCAATTTTGCAAAAGTTATAGATAGGGCAAAGCTTGCTTGTCAAAATAGTGGGTATGATATAGGTGCGCATTTTGAAGAAACTAAAAAAGCAGTGGAAATGCCCACAAAAACTAAAAGCAACAGCAATGATTTTGGTTTTGCTGACGTCAGCAAAACCAAAATAAAAAACATTTTAGAATATAATTTATCACGCTATGCATGTTATTTAATAGTACAAAACGGCGACCCTCGCAAAGAAGTTATTGCTTTAGGGCAAACATATTTTGCTATTCAAACACGTAAAGCTGAGGTTGCGCAATACTTTAATCAATATGATGAAGATAATAAGCGGCTTGTTGTTAGAGGCGACATAAAGCAATGGAACCAAATGCTTGCCTAAACGGCGCATGATGCAGGTGTTTTGTCAGATAACGAATTTGCGACTTTTCAAAATGCAGGGTATATGGGGCTTTACGGCGGTGAAACAGTTGCAGATATACACAGGCGAAAGAAACTGAAAAGCAAAGAAAAAATATTAGACTTTATGTCTAGCTCTGAACTTGTAGCGAATGTTATAAAAGACGGGCTTGAAAGGCGGCTCTTTGCAAAGTGCCTGTGGCACTTTGCAACCGCCGTGGCTTTTGCGCACAAAAGCAAGTTTGTCCACCAGCTCCAGCCGAGAAGCCCTGCACCAAAATCGCCCTTTAGCCTTGTGCTATAGGGTATTTTTTGTGCCCGAGTTTAATGGCATCTATTTTGCAAAGCTCAGCCAGCCGAGAAGCGCTCTGCGCCAAACTCGCCCTTTAGCTTTGAGCTATAGGGTATTTTTGTGCCCGAGTTTAATGGCATCTATTTTGTAAAGCTCAGCCAGCCGAGCGCACTTAGAAAGAGCATTGTAATAGGAACTGTGTTTCCATTGCAATGCTCTTTCTGCTTCGATAATGGTTATGCTTTAATTGGCAAGTTCAGTAATTTGATCGTAAAGACCAGCGCTCCAAAGCTCTCCATCTAGTTCTTTTGCAGCTTCAGCCGCAGCCGTGCGGAAACTGTCCACATCTACGTCTACAAATTCAACGCCGTTGGCAATAGCTTCTTCCTTCAAGTCGTCGTATGCATCAGCAAAGTCATTATTATAATTATTGTGAGCTAATTGAGTTGCTTCTGTAAGCCAATTTTGTTGATCTTCTGTCAATTCACCCCATGTTGTGCCACTGACGTAAATAATGCAAGATTGTTGGATGTATTCAATTTCCATGTAGTATGGTGTCACTTCCATCCACTGGTTGTTATAAGATGTTTTCAAATCATTTTCTTGTGCATCTACCAGTTGCCCTTGTAATGCCGTGTAGAGTTCAGATGATCCGATAACTTGTGGATTAGCGCCCCATGCTTCCCAAATTTTTACCATAGATGCTGTATCGGGCACTCGGATTTTTAAGTTTTGAACGTCCTCTACCGATGCAATAGGGAAGGTGCTACTCAGGCCACGTGGAAAACGGAACCCGATGGGACCAAGATATCGCAAATTGTTAGCTTCAGACACAGAGTCCATCATTTCATTCAAAATATCACTTTCCAAAAAGGTTTCATAATGGTCTAAATCTTCAAACAAATAGGGAACAACTGTAACCGCAAAGTCATCTCCGCCAATCATCGTTGTACCTGTGTCCAATGCAGTAGTGAAGATATCTAATGTACCTTCTCGTAATTGTGCGTAATGCTGTGCTGTATCACCCAAAGCGCCGGATGCAATCACTTCCACCGTCATCATTCCATCGGATACTTCTGCCAACGCATCGGCAAAATATGTGGATGTGATATAGGCATCATCCCCGGGGGCTGGTCCTGTGGTTCCTAATTTCAATGCAAGAGGTTCTGTCGTTGTTGTTTCCTCGCTTGCTACTTGTGTGCTTGTGCTCTGTGTAGCCACCTCTGTATTACTACAGCCTGTCACTCCAATCACCATACAAAGCGCTAGTATCAATGCTAAAATTTTCTTCATGTGGGGTTCCTCCTATTTACTTTTTTATATTCTTGAGTTTTTGCATATACAAATATTAACACATTTTGTATGCAAAAGTAAATTAACTTTGTCTACAAAATATGTTCAACTTTTTTAGTCAAAATGGAGAATTTATTGAAGCAACCCCTTGTAGAATAGATTTAGTTTAATAAATATGCCTATCACTTGAAGTTAGCCGTATGATTATATGATTATACAAAAAAATACTGTAGGGAAACATTGTCCCTACAGTATTCCAATCTCCGGCATTCATTGGAACCTATTTTTGAATTTGATGAGGTTTGCCGATGCAGTTCATAATTTGTCGTAGTTGGGTGCCGTTTAAGATTTTTTCAAAGCCTAAGCGACTGTTGATGCAATGAACTTGAATGGCTGCCACACATGCGTCTAAATCCTTTTCGCAAAGAGCTTGCAAAATAGCTTGATGCTCTTTGCTGGTATTGGTAAGGCGCATGGGATCAGCGGCAAAAATCCACCGTGCCCGTTGCATTTGCAATCTCATTTGGCCCAAAATCTGGATAATGCGAGGGCTGTTGCAATACGACACCAAGGTAGTGTGAAACAAATCATCTAATTCATGTTGCGTGGCTAAATCTTTATCTGCATCCAAAAGCTGTTGATGATAGGTTTCCAGCGCCTGACATTGACTCTTGCTAAGCCAACCATTATCTGCAATAATACTCACTGCCTCTGTTTCCAAAACATTGCGGATCCTCAACATTTCGATGATGTCCTCCAAGCCAATGGGGGCAATGATGGTTTTACCATTGCCTGCTGTTTGGATAAGCCCATCCATAGTCAAATATAAAATGGCCTCTCGAATGGGGGCTCGACTCATAGTCAACTCTTTTGCCAAGCTGTAGTCAGAAATCACCGTTCCGGGCATTAAATCATAGGATATGATGCGCTTGAGTAGTAACGTATATGCCGCACCCACTTGGGTACTCATGACGTTTGTCATACAAAACCTCCACACATAATTATATCTATCTTTATTATAGAGGATATTCCTTTGAATAGCAAGAGAAAATTTCCAATGATTAGAAAATAACCTCAAAAAGGTGGCGACTATAAATGTACATATATTTTACCGACGAAACATAATAGTTTTTGTATACCAAATTTTCATATTTTTTGTTACTTTTTGTGAAAAGTGCAATAGAGAATGATGAAATTATTGTCGACAAAATCAATTTGTTTTTAGAGACAATAGTGGTAAAATACAAATAATGGGTCTAATTGTTTTAAATTTAAGAGAAATTAAGGAGTATACAGTATGGATTGTTTTAAAAATGTATTCACAATCGCCGGGAGGGTAGCCTTAGTTATTGGCGGCGGCGGTTTGGGCTTGCCGATTGCACAAGCTTTTTTGGAAAATGGTGTCAATGTCATTGTGGCTGATATCAATACTAATGGTGCAGATTCTATCCAGGAACTGGCACATGAAAACGCCGTTCAATGCAAGGGTGTCATCGTAAACCTATTAGACGACGATAGCGTTAAAGACATGGTGTCTAAAGCAAAAGCTATTTTTGGTCGCATCGACATTTTAGTCAACGCTGCCGGGGTAAACCGTTTGATTAAGGCTGAAGATTATGAAGCCAAGGATTGGGATTTCGTTTTGGGTATTAACCTGCGTGGTGTCCATCTGGTAACCAAAGAAGTTGGCAAGGTGATGATTGAGCAACAATACGGTCGTATTTTGTCCATCTCCTCCGTTAAGTCTTTGATTGGCACTGACCAAGACTATATCGCCTATTGTGCAAGTAAAGGCGCCGTTAATATGTATACAAAACAGTTGGCCTGCGAATGGGGCAAGCACGGCATCACTGTCAATGCAATGGCACCTACCTTTACCAGAACCCCCATCAACTCCTTCCAGTTGGATGACCCCGAATTTTACGAAGAATTGGTTAGCCGTATTCCTGCTGGCCGTATTTGCACCACCCGTGACCTTGGTTGCACCGCACTGTTCCTTTGCAGTGATGCCGCTGAGTTTATCACCGGGCAAGTTTTGTGCGTTGATGGCGGCTTGACCGCTAAACAATAATTTTAAGAGGAGCCACTATTATGAAAGCAGTATTATTATCAGAACCTTGGAAAATTCAATGCACCGACATTGAGCAACGTCCCTTAAAAGCAGGAGAAGCCCTGTTGAAAATAAAATCCGCAGGCATTTGCGGCAGTGACATTGGCGCTTTCCGCGGCGCCAACGGCCTGGTCTCCTATCCTCGCATCATCGGACACGAACTGGCCGGTGAAATTTTAAAAGTGCCTGCTGACAATCCCAAAGGCTTCCAAGTGGGCGACCGCGTGCTGGTTGATCCATATTTGTTTTGTGACCATTGCTATCCCTGCTCCTTAGGCCGCACCAACTGCTGTGAAGCTCTCAACGTGCTGGGTGTTCACATCGACGGCGGGTTTGCTGAAACCTTTGCCCACCCTGCTGCCTTGCTGGTAAAACTACCTACCAGTATCCCCTGGGACATTGCTCCATTGGTTGAACCTCTGGTTATCTCCATCCACGGCTTACACCGCTTGCAAGTCAAAGCAGGTGAACATGTTGCTATTTTCGGTGCTGGCCCCATCGGTTTGTTAGCCGCTATGGCTGCCATTACCTATGGCGCTCACCCTATTATGATTGACGTTGTGGATGCTCGCTTGGACTTTGCCAAGGAACTGGGCGTGCAATATGTTATCAACCCTGTAAAAGAAAACACCACCCAACGCATCAGTGAAATTACCAACGGTCGCATGGCTGAGTGTGTTATGGAAGCGTCCGGTTCCAAAGTGGCTATTGTGTCCACTTTGGATGTGGTTTCCTACGCCGGCCGCATCGCCTTCACTGGCTGGCCCAAATCCGAAACCCCGCTAAACACCACCATGATTACCAAAAAAGAAGTAGACATCCGTGGCTCTCGCACCAGTGCTGGCGAATTTGAAGAAGCAATATCTCTAGTTGCAGAGGGCAAGGTAGATGTACGGAAAATTTTGACCAAAACCATTTCTTTGGAAGAAGTTCCTGCCACTGTTATCGATATTGAAAAAAACCCTCAAAATTATTTGAAGGTTAATGCTATATTTTAAGCCATATACCTAAAGACGACGCTGTACAAAAATAGCGCGCGCAATAGAGGAAGGAATTCTGTGCAGGAATGCCTTCCTCTGCTTGCATAAAATTTAGTATTTTGCGGAACTTCACTCTAAAAACGGCGCAAAGAGTTTGCCGTTTTCAAAAATTGAGCTGCATATCAACTTATACCATACCGTCTGTTGTATGGCTTAATTTAAGGACCTTGTGAAAAATTTATATTATATGTCTTGATTATATATAGATAGTACATAAAAATTAAATAATATTTTTGTATACAATTATGCTTTACTTCTGTCTGCAATGTATGTTAAAATTTGTATATACAGTTGGCGATTGTGAGAAGTGGAATGATAGGCTTGGTGCTGTTTGCAGCACCGTATTTTCTTTGGAAAGCAGAAGTATGCCAACCAAGATGGAGGAGAATATGGCAAATTGGAAACTTGAAGAAAATGGTGTGGTTGCATCTATTGATGGATATGTAGCGACTATTCGCATTGATAACCCGGCTTTGAAAAATGGTTGTGACTGGGCATCTTTTCGGACTTTGGCAAATGTGTATGACCATATTGGTCAAGATACTGAGGCACGAGTTATTGTTGTTACGGGAACAGGGGAATATTTCTATACCGGTGGGCGTGTGGATGCTACAAACCCTGAAGACTGCACTTACTATGGCGAGTATCAGGGCCGTTATTATAAAGCTCGACAGCGGGTTATGCTGCCGGTGATAGCAGCGGTTAATGGCCATTGCCTCAAAGGTGGCATGGGTTGGCTGATGGATGCAGACATGGCCGTGGCAAAAAGTCATGTGACATTTGGCTATCCAGAAGTGTGTATGGGAGGTGTACCCATGTTGGTGATGGCAGATTCTATGGCTTTACCTAAAAAGATAGCATTGCAAGCTTACTATTCCAGTCAACCGTTTGACACGCAAAGAGCTTATGCGCTGGGGCTGATTAATGCCATCACGCAGGAAGATGACTTTGACGATGTTGTGAATCAATTTATTCATATGGTTATTGATTATCCGCCGGCTTTGATACAGATGACAAGAAGGGCTTATTATTCTATGGCGGCGATTAGTGATCCTGTAGAAAGAACAGCTTTTGCTCAGAAAATGTTGCAAGAGGAGGTGCTGCCATTGATGGCACAAGAAAAACAACAATATAACATTTGAGGCAAAACAAATAAATCCATTTGGTTGAGTCCGTATTTAGCGGTTTTTAGTACATCGGACGTGTCTTACTTAACCTTGCGGTTAGAGGTATCATTGCTCTGCTTGGGGTTACAAGAGGTTTAAGGAAAGATGCGGATGGTGACTGTTGACTTCAACCTTAATTTATATAGCAGGAGGGAAACTTAATTTCATGAAGACGTTAAAAAAATATGAAGACATAATTTGCTTGGCAATCAAGATTATCGTTGGTTGCATTCTTTTATATTTGGTAGGGATTAATGTACTACAAGTTATTACCAGATATTTTGTAGATAGAGTTGTTACTTGGATAGAAGATGTCTCAATTTTAGGAATTTTATGGATTACAGCTTTAGGAGTTCCATTTGCTTGGTTTAAAAGTGAACATTTGGAAATGGACATTACGGAGCATTTTTATCCAACCTGGGCAAAGCGTTTTTGTTGGTGGATATGTCAAATAGTTTGCTTGGTGGCGGCTGTAAAACTTATTGAGTTAGGGCTTTATAGTATGGAGTTAAATCGCGGTGTGAAAGCAACTGCATTGGGATATGATGAAAGTTTGCGGTATCTGACGATGGTAGTTTGTGGTATATTATTATCCATTGCGGCTATATTTAAAATTATAGAGCGTATATTAATGGATAAATTGATAAAAAAAGAGAGAAAGGAGTCGTAACGCATGGAGACGGAAGTTGTTTTAGGATTAGTGGTTTTGTTTGGTTCGTTATTTATTTATATGATGGCGCTCCGATTCCCTGTTTTTTTAAGTATGATGCTCTCTTGTGGTACATATGCTATTGTGTTCCCTGACATTATGGCAAAATCTACCATGGTCTCAGGTATGGTGAAGGGGATTAGCTCTACGACCTTTGTAGCAATTATGTTTTATTTTCTTTTGGGTGAAATTCTCAACAATATGGGCGTTGGAGATCGACTTATTGCCTTTTTGCGCTCTTTGGTTGGCCATATTCCGGGGAGTCTGAGCCATATTAATATTTTGTCATCTATGGTATTTTCAGGTGTGTCTGGATCGTCTACGGCAGACGCGGCTTCGGTAGGATCCATGATGATACCGATGATGAAAAAAGAGGGATATCCACCTGCTTACGCAGCAGCGGTTACAGAGGTTTCCTCTATTATTGGTCCGATTATTCCGCCATCCAATGGTTTTATCATGTGTTCATTGGTATTAGGAATTTCTGTTCGTGAATTGTTTTTGGCTGGGATTATTCCGGGGGTTGTGCTTGGAATATTTTTACTGGTTGTTAGTTTCTTTATTTCCAAGAAAAGAAATTTCCCTTGCGGGAAATGGCAAGGGTGGAGAAATGTGGCTACCTGTATGCGCAGTGGATTTGGTGCATTGTTATTACCGTTGTTTGTTATGTCCTTTTTGATACTTGGTATTGGCACTGTTGTTGAAATTGGGGCTGTGGCGTGTTTGCTCGCAGTTATTGTGTCGATATGCTATAGAGATTTCACTATCCGATCCTTTATTAAAGCCTTGACCGGTGCAGCTATTTCAGGAGCTAAAATTTTGTGCATTATTGCTGCATCCGGTATCTATACATGGATTATTGCATCCATGGGCTTGACCAGTTCCATTACTCAGTGGGTAAGTAATTTAAATGTTTCCTCATTGGCATTGGTTGCGATTTGTATGTTAATCTTTTTTGTGTTAGGGATGTTGTTGGATACGGTAGTGCAACATTTGGTGATTATGCCATTGATGGCAGGAGCCTTGATTGCTGCAAATGTAGATTTAATTTGGTTTAGCGTGTTAGCCTCTTTGGTGATTAATATTGGTTTGAATACACCGCCTGTAGGCAACTTAATTTATGCCACCGCATCCATTGCAGATTGCCCTGCCTCTGACGTTATTAAAGAATCTTGGCCTTATCTGGTTGCTATGGGACTTTTGTGTGTTTTGATTTTATTTTGCCCTGGTATTGTGACTTTCTTGCCTAATCTGGTGGGATAAGAGTGGGTATGTAAATATTACTGCGACAACTTTGTCTTTTAGGGTTGGGGTCAATGATTGGTTCCTTTGTGTAAATAATCTGAATTTATTTTAAGGATAGAAAGGTTTATTATGAGAACAAGAGAAGAGTTTTATATAATGCCATTAGAAGAAAAGATTGGGTTTTTAAAAACGTGTAGCACAGCTTTTGTGGTGGATACCATGAATTTGCTCCAATTAAAGCGGTGGTGGTTACGTGGAATTGTGCCCTTGAAAACAGGGCAAGTTATGGTTGCACCTGCATTTGTTATGCGTTTAGAACGATTTCGCCGTGGAGAGCCAACAAAAAACGCCTATGATGCCATTGAGCTTGTACCTGCAGGGCATGTGATGTGTATTGCTAACATACATGAAACATTTCTTATTGGTGGCAATGTAGTTACTATGGCACAAAATTGGGGCGTTGCAGGTGTGGTTGTAGAAGCGTCTAACCGAGATGTACGAGAGATGCGGGCCCTAGACATTCCTGTTTTCGGGCAAGGCGTAGGTGCAGCTGTGCAAAATACTGATATTCCTGTTTCTTTTGAACCTGTACCATCTGTAGAAATCGGCGGTGGGAAAATATATAAAGGGGATATTTTGTTTGGAGATGATGATGGAGTGATTGTTATTCCTCATGAGCATCTTACAGAAATATTGTATCAACTGGAGATGGTAAAGGCAGTAGAAGATGAAGCAGCGGCTGCATTAGCGAGCAATCAATATAGTCCTTGTGCTTTTTTTGAAAAAATAGTTACCAAAAAGAAAACACTGCGTGAATAATTGCTTGTAATCGGAGCAAGCAATAGAAAGAGCTTTTGAAACTTATATGAAAAAGGTATACACCAAAGAATGGATTGGCCGGCGTTTACTTAATATAAAAATTAGAAACAACTTAACTGCAGAATGGGACAGCCGTGGTGTAAAACAGAGTGTTGAATATGCTATTTTAAAAGACGAAATTACAAATGCATGGGCAGGCATAAACACAAAAGAGTACAAAAATTAAAAAGTTGATTTCAGATTTAATTACTGATGGAGCTCAAAAAGCAGAAGATAAGAAATAAATAATGTGCATATAAAATGAGGCTGATTTTCGGGCATCTATTTTGTAAAGCCAAGCCTGCCGAGAAGCGCTCTGCGCCAAACTCGCCCTTTAGCTTTGAGCTAAAGGGTATTTTTGTGCCCGAGTTTAATGGCATCTATTTTGCAAAGCTCAGCCAGCCGAGAAGCGCTCTGCGCCAAACTCGCCCTTTATTTTTACTATAGTTTTAAGTATATTTAAGTTTTGTGGTATAATATAATTAATGCGCAGTATAATTTGTTGCATGTTTTGGCAGCTGCCATTTAATCAACAAGGGGAGAGCTATAAAAACATATATTAGACACAAGTTAATATATATAGGAGGGAAGAATATGCGCCTACTTTTATGTGAAGATGAAATACAGCTATCAAACGCACTTGTGAAAATATTAAAGCACTATAATTACAGTGTAGATGCCGTTTTTGATGGCGAAGAAGCATTGGCCTATATAAATAGCGGTAATTATGATGCTGTTATTTTAGATATTATGATGCCTAAAATTGATGGTTTAACGGTTTTGAAAAGCATAAGGGAAAGTAAAAACACAGTACCTGTTATAATGTTAACTGCAAAATCTCAAATAGACGATAAAGTTACAGGGCTTGATTTAGGTGCAAATGATTACCTTACAAAGCCGTTTGAAACAAAAGAGCTGCTTGCAAGAATTCGCGCAATGACAAGGATAGTTTCAGAAAGCGCAACCGCAATATTAATGGCAGGGAATTTAAAGCTTAACCGCAAAACATTTGAACTTTACACACAAAACAGCAGTATAAAACTTGCGGGCAAAGAGTACCAAATGATGGAGCTTTTAATGATAAATAAAGGGCAAGTTATAGCAACAGAGCGCTTTATGGAGAAAGTTTGGGGCTACGACAGCGATGCAGAAATTAATGTGGTGTGGGTTAATATTTCAAATTTGCGCAAAAAGCTAACTGCGTTAAATGCAGATGTTAAAATAAAAGCCACTCGCAACACAGGCTATTCATTGGAGGAAATGCAATGCTAAAAAAACTGCAAAGAAAATTTGTGTTGCTAACTACCTGCATAAGTGTTGTGGTGCTTATAATAATTGCTGTATCGTTAAATATTACAAACTATGTATCTTTAACAAACCATGCAGATGACGTTTTAAATTTGCTTATAAGCGGCGAGCTTTTTAATTACGAAAACAGTGGCGGGGCCAGCGTGAACGGCGGGGAACCGTCAAGCGGTGTGGGGAATATGCCGCCGCCGCCCTTTAGAGGGGATTTTTCAAAAGAAATTGCCTTCACTACAAGATACTTTGTTGTTAGAAGTAATGAACAGGGCAAATTTGATTATGTGAACACAAAAAATATATCTTATATATCACCCGAAGACGCTATGGATTTTGCGTTGCAAGTAGATGAAAGTGAAAAGCTGAACGGGATAATAGAAGATTTTAAATATGCTAAGGTTGAAAATCCTATTGGCTATTCGTATTATTTTCTCGACATTGAAGAGGACATAATAAGCTTCGAGAGATATGTGCACTTTTCGGCGCTTATTGCACTTGGTGCAAGCGTGCTTATATTCATGCTGTCGTGTATACTTTCAAAAAAGGCGGTTTCACCTATAGCACAAAGCTATGAAAGGCAAAAAACGTTTATAACAGACGTTAGCCACGAGTTTAAAACACCGCTTACAATTATAAAAGCAGACAGTGAAGTTTTAGAGCTTGAAAACGGTGAAAGCGAGTGGACAAGTAGTATAAAAACGCAGATTATACGGCTTAACAGCCTTGTGGATAACCTTGTTTCGCTAACAAAACTTGACGAGCAAAAAGAGAAAGCTGTTAAAGCACAGCTAAATTTAAGCAAGCTTACAACCAGCACAATAAACGAATTTTCATCTACCATGCACAGCCGAAATTTAACGCTTGACGCAAATATTAAAAGTGAAATATTTATAAACGGCGATGAAAAAGCCATATGCAATTTACTTAGCATATTACTGGAAAACGCCGTAAAATATGCACCTGAAAGCAGTGAAATTATTGTTAGCTTACAAGAAAAAGCCGGCAAAAAACTTTTTAAAATTGAAAACAAATGCAATGATTTTATGGCAGGTAAACACAGCGAGCTTTTTGATAGATTTTACAGAAATGATAAAGCGAGAAACAGTGAAAGCAAAGGCTTTGGCATAGGGCTTTCAATAGCAAAATCTATATGTGATATGCACGGTGCAAGAATTTTAGCACAGAGCAAAACAGGTGGTGAAATAATTTTTAGCGTTGCATTTTAATAAGGGAATGCAGTGTAAAAAAACAGACAAGATGAAAGGTCTATGTGCAGTGAATTTTGTTGACAAATTGTGGTAAAAAAGTATTATGGGTATATGTTAAGAGCAACACAAAAATTATTATACTTATATGGGTTTCAGCAAATAGATACAGATGAAGAAAGCGGAACATTTGATAGTGCAACTATGAATACATTAATTTTATGTTTGGGCGCTATGTATGGTGTTGCAGGTGCAAATAACGCGTTAAAAGCAATGGCAAGAGCGTTGGCAAAAGGTGTTAGCAATAAATTTATGAAAACAGCTGTAACAAAAGGTATATTATTTCCAATAGTTAAAGCTGTTGCTAAGTGGTTTGGAGTTAATTTAACTAAAAAAATGTGTGTTAATTTCTTTAACAAAGCAATACCTATTGTTGGTGGTGTTGTGGGAGGAGCTTTAACATATGCAACGTTCAAACCTTGTTGTGATAAATTGAAAGAATCATTACAAGATACATTGTTAAGTAACCCAGAGCATATAAGTACAAACGAAGAGGTTGAATTAGCAAAGGAAATAATTGATGTTGAATGTGCAGAGGTTACAAATGAAGATGAAGTTGAGTGTGTTGACCCTGCAAATAAAGAAAATTATAAATAACAGATAGTTTTATGGCAGATTGGGTTTAAAAATTGTAATTTACGGGAAATGTGCACCAAAAAACATCGCTATATCTTACGATATAGCGATGTTTTTTGGTGCCGCTGACCAGACTTGAACTGGTACGATATTGCTATCGAGGGATTTTAAGTCCCTTGTGTCTGCCGATTCCACCACAGCGGCTTTTGGCACTTGAATTAGTATACAATACTATACGAATTTTGTCAATGCTTTTTGACGTATTTTATATAAATAATGGGTAGTTAGTTTTTATTATTTCGAGCGAAGAGATAATTTTG
>CAYJPD010000047.1:0-15573 GCA_964371975.1 uncultured Bacteroides sp. | reverse complement strand
ATAGTAATCTTTACATTGATAAATTCGCATAAAAACTCCTTAATTTTTTGTTTTTAATTTTTTTTTTGTTTTTGTAATGCCATAATTATTTTATTTCAGGCAGTGATGCCGCTGCGGCGCTTTGGCCAACTCGTCTGAACTTTTCATCCGGCAAAGCGGCTATAAACTTTTGTGCAATTAAAGGATATTCGTCTTTTAATATGGCTGTGCAAGTTGAAAGTATAATATCGCCGCCTTTGCCGGACATAACGCGCCCAAGCAAAAGAACATGCCTGAAATTGTATAAACTGTGGTAATTAACAAGAGTGTGCGCAAGATAAGCGCCAATTGTTTCGTATATTTTAACAGCGCGCTCATCGCCTTTTTCCATAAGTTCTTGAACTATTTTAAGCTTTTGCGCAGGGTAAAGGTTTTCGTCTAATTCAATATTAGCCGCAGGTGCAAGCTTTATAACTGCATCTTGTGAAAAATATTTACAGCCAACGCCTATATCAAGGCTCCATTCGTCTTTCATTGCATTGGGGCTGTAATCTACAGGTGCAAAGGCAAGCTCGTTAAGCCAGCCTGTAATGTTGCCGTCTGCGTCCACATACCCAACAGCCTCGCTTGTGCCCATTGCAATGCCAAGAACATTGTTTTCATCAAGGCTAATTGCACCGGCAAGCGCTGTAACATCGCCATCGTTGCACACTTCAACAGGAACATCGCCTATTTCTTTTGCGGCGCGAGTATAAATATCTTTAACTTTTTCGTTAAACAAGTCTTTTGGCACTTTTAAAAATAAAGATGCCGCTTTTGTTTCGTTATCTATAAATATTCCGGCAGAGGAAACGCCTATTGCATCAACTCTCGGTAAATGCTTTGCGGCAGTTTTTAAAGCGCTGACAATTCCCTCAAAATGGTAATCGGGGTTCTCGTTTGTTTTTGGGTGCCAAACAACTTCTTCACTAAAAACGCTTTCGCCATCTATAACAGCAGAAACTTTTCTATCGCTACCGCCTGCATCAAAACCTATGCGGCAACCATCTGTATGCCTACCAACTGCTTTTGTATTGTTTTTTTCGCTTGGGAGCGTTTCAACAGCGGTAACTGTGAAAGGTTTGCCGTAAATATTCGCCATAAAGTCGTTATCAAAAGCGTGTTTTCCGTTTGCGCTATACCTGCTTTTAATTTCCTCGCAAACATCATTTTGCCCACAAAGGTAAACGGCAAAGCCGCCTTTCATCCAAAGAAGCATTTTTAAAAGCCTGTCTATATAATAAACGTCTGCACTGAACATGGGCTTTGTGCCGTGAATAAAAGTGTTGAAAACGGCAACTTGCCCGTTGCTGCGCTCAAGTGCTATGCCGAAACTTTGCTTTGCGGTTTTCAAAAATGCCTCGTTAAATTTAAACGCAGGTATAAATTCGCTATCTAAAACAGGTGTGTTTTTTAAATTTATTTCAATATTTAAATAGTTCACAATCATTTTCCTTCTTTTATAAAATATTTTTTACAATTTACGTCCACAAATTTTCAGGGTATTCGCCGTTTTCAACTTTTTGCCTTATAGCATTAACAACAAAAGGCTTATCCTCTTTATAAGTTACGCCATACCATTTATCCGTGCTGTTTAAAACTTTAACATCAGCTTTTCCTTCATTTAAAAGTGCATCAACAACGCTGGGAATAAAAAACTCGCATTTAAGTGGGTTTTTCTGCAATTCACTTTGCAAAAATTTTTCAAACCTGTTTTGCGCCTCAACTAAAAATTTATCAGTAAAGCCCCACATATTCATAGATACCATTGAGTTTTCATCTATTTCGTTAAAAGTTTTCCCATCATCTTCAGTAAACACAATTTTATCGCCGTTTTTTTCTATATGCGTGCGCTCAACAATTTGTGTTAAATAGCCATCGTTAGTAGTTTGGCAAACCCCGCGTGCAACATGCCCAAATTCTGTAACGGTGTTTTTTAAATTATAGCCAACCATCGCAAAATGATATTTATTGGTATCATTTGTGCTACTTAAAAAATTGAATATAGTTTCAAATGCATTTGAACCATAAAAATCGTCGGCATTAATGGCAACAAAAGGGCCGTTAACAATGTTTTTTGCACTTAAAACCGCGTGAGCTGTGCCCCAGGGCTTTTGCCTGTCTTCGGGAACACTAAAACCACTGGGTAAATTTGTTAATTCTTGATAGGCATATTCAACATTGATATGTTTAGATATTTTATCGCCTATAGCCTGTTTAAATAGTTGCTCGTTTTCCTTTTTTATAATAAATATAACTGTTTCAAAACCGGCTTTTTTTGCGTCGTAAATAGAATAATCTATAATGAGTTCTCCATTTTTGCCAATAGGGTCAATTTGCTTCATTCCGCCATAGCGGCTGCCCATTCCCGCAGCCATAACAATTAGTACAGGTTTTTGCATATAACGCTCCTTATAAAATTTTTTTGTGCTATTAATTTAGTGCAGTTTTAAGAGTAATAATTACAAAGTGATAAACCGGCATGTGGGGCGCCTGTGCCCACACCATAAAAAATATATGAATAATGAAAGTAAAGCGCAAACATATTAACATACTATTTTAAAAAAATAATTTTATTGCCTTAGTATTTTTTCCATCGCCTTTCCTTTTGCAAGTTCATCAATTAATTTATCAAGATAGCGAATTTCTTTCATTATAGGCTCTGTTATTTCGCTTATTTTAACGCCGCATATAGAGCCTGTAATAAGTGTTCTCTTTGGGCTTGGCGACGGTGTGTTTTTAAAAAAGCTTTCTAAAGTATGTTCTTCATTAAGCATTTTTTCAATTTGGGTTAAATTGTAGCCGGTTAGCCAGCAAATTATTTCATTTACCTCTGCTGAAGTTCTGCCTTTTCTCTCGGCTTTTGCAACATAAAGGCTATACATTTCTGCAAATTGAAATGTGTAAATATTATGTGCGCTCATTTTAATCCTCCGAAAATAATTTAATTTTAAAACCTTATTTAATAAGTTGGCCTAATAACAATATACAAAGTATAATCGAAATAATGAGAAAAAGAAAAGAGCCGATGTATTCAAACTTACTGTTTTTGTTTTTCTTGTTTTGATAATAATTATTATTTCTATTAGAAACATTGGGCTTTCTTTTGTGATTGCGTTTAAGTTTAAGCTCCTTTTGGTATAATGCAAGTGGGTCGTTTTGATGGAGTATTCTATTATAAAAATTCACAATCCATTTTGTGTCTTCTTTTGTGCACATATTTTCTTCAGTAGCATAGTTTTCATGTACGATTTGATTTCGAATATATCTATAATGTTTTAATGTTTTATAATCGTTATAAAACCCATATTGCTTTATTTTTTCTAAATTTTCTATATATGTGGTAATGCCGGTGGGGGTATTAAATAAATCTTTACATAAGTTATCTAATTTTTTATACTCTTCAATAAATTTCACCCTTACCTCTTTTCTAATAAACAAACTGCTTCAACATGTTTTGTTCTTGCAAATAAATCCACACATTGCAGCGCTTTCAGCTCATAATCATTTGCGGCTAAATATTTAATATCCCTTGCCGCACTTGAAGCGTTGCAGCTTACCATAACAATTCGCTTAGGGGCCATTGCCAAAACGCTGGTTAATGTTTTTTCATCGCACCCTTTACGAGGTGGGTCTAATATAATAACATCGGGCAAAAAATTATCTTCTAATAGTTTTTTTGCGGCAACAGCCGAATCTGCGCAAATAAAAAGCGCGTTATCAATATTGTTGTCTGTGGCATTTTGTTTTGCACTTTCAATTGCAGCGCTAACTATTTCAACACCTATAAGCTTTTTACATGGGGTTGCCTTTTGCACAGCAAGCCCTATGGTTCCTGCGCCGCAATATAAATCCAGTAAAACTTCGTGCTTTTGCATTTGTGCAAAATTTATTACCGCTTTGTATAATTTATTTGCGCCTTTTGTGTTAACCTGGTAAAACGACAGCGCATTTAATGCAACATTAACACCGCATAGCTCATCATTTAATATGCCGTTTCCAAAAAGCACTTTACATTCTTTGCCCAAAATTACATTTGTTTTCTCTTTGTTTATATTTATAACAATGCTTACAATTTGTTTGAATTCGCTTTGCAATCTATCGCAAATTTGTTTTGCATTTGGTAAAATGTGGCCGTTTAAAACAAAACATAGTAAAACATCATCAGTTTTTACACAGTGCCTTAAATAAATATGCCTTAAAAGGCCTTTGCCTGTTTGCATATCGTATACACTTAAATTGTAAAAACTGAAAAGCTCACATGCAAAAGTTGTTATTCTGTTTATAATTTCAGGTTGAAGTTTACAGTCGTCGCAAACAACTATTCTATGGCTCCTTGCGGCATAAAAACCCGCTTTAATGTTGCCTGTTTGCTCGTCTTTAAAAAGTGGGTATTGCACTTTGTTGCGATACCTAAAAACATCGCTTTTGATAATGGGAGGTAAAGCTTCAAGCTTAAAGCCACCGATGCGCTCAAAAGCGTCTTTAACAAAGTTTTGCTTTTCAAAAAGCTCTTGCTCGTATGATAAATGTGCAAAACTACAACCGCCACATTTGCCGAAAATATCGCAGTGTGGTTCTATTCTATGCGGTGAAGCGTTAATTATACTATCAATTATACCAAAAGCATGTGTTTTTTGCACCTTAACAATTCTAACATTAAGCTCGTCCAAAGGGGCACTGAAAGCAACAAAAACCACCATGCCGTTATATGTGCCAACGCCGTTGCCGTCACTTGAAAGAGAGTTGATTTTTAATGGTATGATATCGTTCTTTTTTATGGGCATTTGTTCTCCGTTCTTGTGAGTGCATATTAGTTTACAAAGTGAATTGCAAGCATTAAGCAATTTTGTATATAAAAATATACAGCTAAATATTTTTACTCTGTTTGCACTATATTAGCAGAGGTGTCATTTAAAGAAACATATTTGCTTGGCGGCACGCCTTTAGACTTTTTAAAAACCCTGGAAAAATAGAACTGGTCAAAAAAGCCGACGGAAACCGCAATTTCCGCAATAGAAAGGTTTGAGTTTTTTAAAAGGTAGCATGCCTCATTTATTCGATAATTTGTTAAATAATCAATAGGCGATTGCCCCACGTTGTGCATAAAAACACGGTATAAATGGCTGCGGCTAACACCAACATTCGAAGCGATGTCATCTATACCGATATTATTTGAATAGTTAAACTGAATAAATTTTATCGCGTTATCGACATATTGCTTGCCTGTGCTCAATTGCCTTGCCCCAAATTCGCTGGCTTCTTGCATAAGTAAGCCTGTGAAAATATAAAGGTTGCCAACCATTAGTGCCTCGTTATATGAATTAGAGCCTCTTGAAGTGAATATACTTTCAAGCGCATTTTTAATTTGCACAGCATTTTGGCAAGTGTGAACAGGGTTTGTAATACTAAACGGCATTTTAAGCACAATTTTATTAGCATAAGGGCCGTTAAAACCTACCCAATAATATTCCCAAGGCTCGTCACTATTTGCGGTGTAGGAAATTAATTCACTCGGCTTTGCAAAAAAAACATCATTTGCACTTAAATTATATGTTTGGTTGTTTATTGTATATTGCCCCTTGCCAGATACAATAAAATGTATAAGGTAATGGTCACGCACACCGGGGCCCCAAGTGTAGCCGGGTTCACACTTTTGCGAGCCGCAGTTGTAAATAGATAGTTCAACCGTGTGGGCATATTTCTGTTTGAAGGATTTTTTATAAATATACGACATAAACAAACCTCTGTTTTTTTAATTTCTTGCCTAATGCTGATATTGTAACAAAAAAATCAACAAAAGTCCATGTTTTTAGTGTAAATTTTTGTTATAATTAAGGAAAGTGAGGTGCATATAATGCAGAGTTTGAAAAAATTAGAGCAAAGAATAAAAAACGGGGAATACGACAAAGTTTTTTTTCAATTATATTCAAGTGATGAGCAAGTTTGCAAAATTCAAAAAGAAAGATATTTAAATGCGATTTCTGAATTTGAAGGCATATATGGCAGCGATAGGGATATTTGCATTTATTCTGCACCGGGGCGCACAGAAATAGGCGGTAACCACACAGACCATAACAACGGTAAAGTTATGGCGGCGGCAGTAAACCTTGATATTATAGCGGTGGTGTCGCAAAACATTGAAAATTTAATAAGGGTTAAGTCTAAAGGTTTTAAAAATGAAGATGTTATTGATTTAAGCGATTTAAGCGTTAATAAAAGAGAAATCAATTCTTCGGCATCGCTTGTAAGGGGAATTTGTGCACGGGTGAGAGAAAAGGGCGGCAATATTGGCGGTTTTGACGCATATACAACCTCAGATGTTTTGCGAGGCTCGGGGTTATCAAGTTCTGCGGCGTTTGAAGTAATTTTGGGTGCAATTGTTAATGGCGAGTATAATAGCGGTAAGTTCAGCGCCGTTGAAATAGCACAAATAGGGCAATATGCAGAAAATGTATATTTTGGCAAACCAAGTGGCCTTATGGATCAAAGTGCGTGTAGCATAGGCGGCGCAATAACCATAGATTTTAAGGATAACGATAATCCTATTGTTGAGAGTTTGAAATTTGATTTAGCGAAGAATAATTTTGCACTTTGCATAACGGATACAAAAGGTAGCCATGCAAATTTAACCGATGAGTATGCCGCAATTAAAACAGAGATGCAATCTGTTGCGAATGCCTTCGATAAGCAAGTTTTAAGGCAAATTGATAAAAGCGATGTGCTTGAAAACATGGCTAAACTAAGGCAAACACTCAGTGATAGGGCTGTTTTAAGAGCTTTGCACTTTTTTGAAGAAAACGAAAGGGTAATGAAACTTAGCGACAGCATTAGAAACAATAATTTTGAGCAGTTTTTAAAAGTTATTATCTCGGGTGGGCATTCTTCTTTTGAATACAATCAAAATGCGTATAGTGTTAATAACCCATCTTCACAAGGTGTGTCTATTGGGCTTGCGGTTTCACAAAATTTACTTGAAAATAAAGGTGCTTGGCGTTTACAAGGTGGCGGCTTTGCAGGCACAATTCAGGCTTTTGTTCCAAAAGATGAAGTTGAAAATTATAAAAATGCCATGAATAATATATTTGGTGAAAATTCTTGTTACGTTTTAAATGTGCGAAATTTTGGCGCAATTAATATTGACGAAGCGCTTTAAATTGTAAAAAACATAGCTTGCGGCTGCTGCAAATGGTAATTGCCATTTACAGTAGCCGCATTTTCATTATATAAAAATAATTAGTTCTGATTTTCGTCTTTGGGCGCAGGCAGCTTAACGTTTGAAAACGGCGAAGCTTCAGCAGCCTTTTTTAGCTCCTTTGCGCCTAAATGTGTGTAAATTTCAGTTGTTGAAACATGTGCATGCCCTAAAATTTCTTTTAAAGCAAGCATATCAACACCGCCCTCTTGGTACATCATTGTTGCGGCTGTGTGGCGAAGCTTGTGTGGTGAAAAGCCACGCCCGGAAAGCCCGGCAGCAGCAAGGCAATTGTTTACAATTTGCTGTATGCGCCTAACAGTTAGCCGCTCGCCTGTGCGCTTAGATATAAAAAGCGCTTTTTTATCTTTTACTTTTTCCAGCTTATCAAGCTCTTCAATCAAAATTAAAATTGCAGCATAACATGCCTCGCTTAAATAAACAAGGCGCTCTTTGTTGCCTTTGCCTATAATTCTAATGGTGCCATCATCAGAATTTATGCTTAACCTGTTTATGCTAACAAGCTCGCTAACGCGCATACCACAACTTAAAAATAAAAGTAAAATGCAAAAATCTCTCTCGTAAAAATCTGAATTTACGCTTTGAAGCAATTTCATGCTTTCAGATAAATTTAAATATTTAGGCAACGATTTTTTATTTATAGGCGCCTCAATATCGTCTGTGGGGTTTGATGGCATAAGTTTCATTTTATTGCAAACATATTTGTAAAAACCTTTTATGCTGGAAAGCTTCCTTGCCCTTGCGCTTGGTGAATTGTTCCGCTCGCTTGTAACATAGTATAAAAATTCATATATTTCATTTTTGGATATGCTTTTAATAAAGTCTAAATCAATATCGGTTAAGTTAATATCCACATCGTTCGCATCTTGCGCACAAAGGTGCCTGCTTTTTTTTATATAGCGAAAAAATGTGATAAGGTCAATATAATAAGCGTTTACAGTGCGCACCGAAAGCCCACGGATTACTTCCATATTCTTTAAATATTCAAGTGCAAGCTTCGGGCAGTTTTCATACTCGCCATGCTTTTTAGGGTTTCGCGCATCAATATATGTGCTCATTTAGTGCTCCGTTCAAAATATTTATAAATTATATTAAAATTATTATATTACTTTAAAATAATTTTGGCAAGAATTGAAGAACTTTTAATTTAAAAATGCATAGCGCATATTGACGAAAGCGCAAAAATAGTAGATAATAGTAATGTATATATAGGCATTAAAATTATTTTAAGCCACAACAATAAGGGAGAGTGCACTTATGGCGCATTATTATTGCGTTTTTTTAGATTTAGACGGAACTATGCTGGATTTTGAAGCGGCAGAAGCTAATGCAATAAAGCATACGTTTGAAAATTTCAATATACCTTGCAATGATGAAAATATTCAAGTATATAAAAACATAAATAAAGACCTTTGGGCGAGCTTTGAGCGCGGTGAAATTAAGCAAGAAGCGCTTGTTGTAAAAAGGTTTGAACAACTGCTCATGCAGCTCAATTTAAAAGGCAACGCCGCTCAAATAAACAATTTTTATTTAACAAGCCTCTCTAATGGGGCAGACCTTTACGATGGCGTTGAAAATACATTAAAAGAGCTTGCAGATGTTGCAACGCTTGCAATAATTACAAATGGTGTTGCAAGGGTGCAAGGGCCAAAGCTTGAAAAAAGCGGTTTAATTAATTTAGTTGATGAAGTTTTTGTTTCTGAAACAGTTGGAGCCTCTAAGCCATCGAGGAAAATATTCGATGCAGCTATAAGAAAACTTGCAATAGAAAACCATAAGCGCATACTTGTTGTGGGCGATAGCTTAAAAGCAGACATACAAGGTGCCCACAATGCAAACCTTGCCTCGTGTTGGTGCAATTATGGTAATGCCGAGCTACCCGAGGGTGCGCCTAAACCCAAGCACACTATTTACCATTTTGAAGAACTATTGGGCATTGTTATGGAAGAGGAGGAATTGCAGAATGTTGGGAATAAACAAAAGCGTCATCAAACTGAACTCAACTAATGGTGAAAATAAGCTTGTAGGTTATATTTATAAAAGCGAAAGTGAAGCACCGAAAGCTATATTTATGATATGCCACGGAATGTGCGAGTATATAGAGCGCTATGAAGATTTTGCGAATTTCATGGCGCAAAATGGCTTTGTAGTTTGCGGATACGACCATTTAGGCCACGGGCAAACAAGTGATGAACAGGGCGGCATAGACGGCTATTTTGGCAAAAAAGATGGCATTATTACAACAATAGACGATATGAAGATGTTCTGTGATTACATTAAAGCGCAGTTTGAAAATTTACCGTTAATTTTAATGGGGCACAGCATGGGCAGCTTTTTTTCACGTGTGTTTGTTATTAAGCACAAAGATGATGTAGATGCATTTATTATAAGCGGCACTGCAGGGCCAAACCCTATTGGCGGGCTTGGAATTATGGCGGCAAAAGCTATTAAAGCGGCGAAAGGTGAATTGCACCGCTCGCAATTTTTGCACGATTTAGCTTTCAAACCCTATACAAAAAACATAGAGAACCCAAAAACCCAGTACGATTGGCTAACAAGAGATGAGCAAATAGTGCAAAAATATGCAAATGATAAAAAATGCACTTATGTTTTTACGGTGAACGGTTTTTTAACACTGCTAAATATATTGCAAATAGCTAATAGCAATAACGTGTTAAGCGCAACGAATAAAAACATGCCTGTGCTTGTTATGAGTGGCGAAATGGACGCTGTTGGCAATTACTCTAAAGGGCCGCAATATGTTTTTGAGCAAATGAAGAATGCAGGCGTAAAAAATATTCAGCTAAAATTATACGAGGGCGCACGCCACGAAATGCTGAATGAAACGAACAAGCAAGATGCTTATAACGATGTTTTAACTTGGTGCAATGCCAATGCGCAAAAGAAAGAGGATAACTGAAATTTATGCTATTAACGGTTGATAAAATATCAAAATCGTTTGGGGCTGACATCATACTTAAAGATGTCAGCTTTGTTGTGAATGTGCAAGACAGGGTAGGCGTGATAGGCTATAACGGCGCAGGGAAAACAACGCTTATTAAAATGCTTATTGGCCAATTAAGGCATGATGCGGGTGAAATTTCTTTTGCAAGAAATACCAACATAGGGTATTTAGAGCAAAACAGTGCATTAAGCGACAGCAATACCGTTTACGAGGAAATGAAAACTGTTTATAAACATGCACTAAAAGCACAAAGCGAAATAAAGGGTATAAATTTGCAACTTGAAAAAACCCCCGATGATGAAAAATTACTTGAAAAATTAGAAGAGCTAAGCGCAATAACAGATGCTGCGGACATTTATTCTATTGACACCAATATAAAAAAAGTGTTAAACGGTATGGCATTTTCTCAAAGCGAGTATGAAAAAAAGGTTAGCGTTCTTAGCGGCGGCGAGCACACAAGGCTTTGCCTTGCGAAACTACTTCTTAAAAAGCCGGATATTTTGTTTTTAGATGAGCCGACAAACCACTTGGATTTTAAAACAATGCAATGGCTTGAAAATTATTTACAAAACTATGCAGGCGCAGTTTTTGTTATAAGCCATGATAGGTTTTTTTTGGATAAAGTGTGTAACAGAATAATTGAAGTTGAGCATACAAATGCAAATAATTACAAAGGCAATTACAGCGCCTATATTCTGCAAAAAGAGGAAAATGACGCACTACTGCTAAAAAAACACGAAGCAGATGTTCAAAAAGCGGCGAAACTTGAAGATTATATTGCGAAAAATATAGTGCGCGCCAGTACAACGAAAATGGCGCAAAGTAGGCGAAAACAGCTTGAAAAATTGCAAATAACCGAAAAACCAACCACACAAATTAAGCAGTTAAAGTTCGAGTTTGAGTTTGATGTACTGCCTTACAAAGATGTTTTGAAAGCGAAGAATATTTCGAAAAACTTGGGCGGAAAACAGCTGATTAGCAATTTTAACTGCGATATATTAAGAAGCGAGCGCATTGTTATAGCCGGGGAGAACGGAACGGGCAAAAGCACGCTGCTTCGCATATTAACAGGCGCACTGAAGCCGGACACGGGAAGCGTTAAGCCGGGCGCAGGCGTAAAGGCGTCGGTGTTTGAGCAGCAGCAATTAATGCGCAGCGGCACAGTTTTAAGCACAATATGGAATAAAAAGCCCTCGTTTGATAACTTCGGGGCGCGCTCTTATCTTGCAAGGTTTAATTTTAAAAGCGAAGAAGTGGATAAGCCGTGTAATGCACTTAGCGGTGGTGAGCTTGCAAGGCTTAGGCTTGCTGAGATGGTGCTTGAAAGGCCAAATGTTATTTTCATGGACGAGCCTACAAACCACCTTGATATTTATACGCGCGAGTTTTTAGGCGAGGCGCTTTGCGCCTTCGAGGGCACAATTGTAATAGTTACCCACGACAGATATTTGATGAATCAATTGAATTGCCCAATACTTTATTTAGAGAATGAAGATATAGTTAAGTATAAAGACTATGATGAGCTTATGAGCGCACAAAATAGTGCACAAGCGAGCATTAAAGCCGATGAAACGGCAGCGCCTATTAAGCAAAATGCCAAAAAGGAAAACCGCAAAAGAAAAGCTCAGCTCAGAGAGCAAATAAGTGTGCTTGAAGAAAAACTTAATGTTTTAGAAAATGATATAAAAGAGCTTGAAATACAAATTAACGAGCCTGAAATTTTAAAAGACCATGTAATTTTAAACGAAAAATGCGAGCTGTTAGAGCAAAAGCGAAGTGAGCATGAAGAGGTGTTTTTAAATTGGGATATGTTAATTGATGAGCAAAAAGAGTATGCTGATTAAATAATATGCGCTATTTACGGCTTTACTAATTATATTATAAAAACCCATGTAAGAAATTAACTTATCTTACATGGGTTTGCTTTTTTATAATAAAGGCGCTAAGAAATATTTTAGAGCGCAAGAAGAGGCTGCAATTTATACGAGAGTTTTAATTAAAACGTCGTCCTTGTTTTTGGCGTATATATATGGGTCTTTTTTATAGCCGAATTTTTCATAAAATGCCGATGCATTTTCTGTTGTTAATATAGCCTTCCATATATTCTTGCTTATAAAATAATTCTCTGCAAGTTTTAATAATTGCGCGCCGTTTCCTGTGCCGCGATATGCACTCGACACCCAAAATTCTCGAATAAAGCCTATTGGGCAATTTAAAAACCAATTAGATAGCTCTGTGCACTTAAACATTACAAAGCCAACAATTTCTTCGTTATCTGTAAGCCTTAAAAAAGTATAGGTGTCATAATCATTTTGTATTTCGCTATACAATTCTTCCCAGTTGTCAACTTTTATGCCGAGCTCATCAAAATAAATTTTAAATGCGTCTTTGAAATGTTTGTTGTTATAGTCGGTTAAAAAAATATCTTTCATTTAAAGCCTCCGTTTTAAGAGGGTTAAAACAAACTCACCCTCAAAATTATTCGTACCGATGTTTTCATAACACATCACACTCCTTTTAGTTTAAAAATATCTATATAAACACAAGTTTCCTTGTGGGGCTATGATTATTACTGTAAAATAGCCGTAGCTTATATTTTGCTTACAATATATAAAGATGACGAAATATCATAAATTTTTCTTTACCATTATAATTTTTTCGTTTTGGTAATCTATTTCAAAGCCGTTTTTTAAAAACAATTTAAATGAGGGGTTATCAGCTGCTATATTATCGTATAGTGTCACTACGCCGTTTTGCTTTGCTAAAGCGCAAATTAAATTAATTGCCTGTGTGCCAAACCCTTTATTTCTATATTGTGCTAAAATAATTACACTGCATATATAAATGCATTTACTTTCGTCGAAGTGATATGCAATTTCACCAATATAATTATCATTTTTCACATCTTGTATATACCTATAGAAATACTTTAAGTTTGAGCTATTAACCCAGGTTTGATGCCATTTTTTCCAGCGCTCTTTTGGAAATAAAATGGTGCCACCCCAAGCATTGTTGTACGACATAGTGTCTTTGTCTGCCATCAATTTTTCTCGAAACCATAAATCTTCAAAATTAGGCTTATACGCCTTGAGCATAATTTGTGCCTCCCACATTATACAAGCAATCCCTTTATATGATTATACCATAAAAAAAGAAAAATCCAACCTAACTGAGTGGTGTTTTTTGAATAACAGGCGATTAAGCGTAATTTACAACACGAGCGGCTTATGAAAAAATGAAAAAAGCACGAGCGCGCAAAATGCCAGCATGACAATTTTTATTATGTTCATACCTCATATAATATAAAAATAACCTTGACACAATATATTGTATATGATAAAATAAACCATATAATAAAAAGCGATGATAGGGAATAATTATAAGATATTGAGCTGTAGAGAGCTGCCGTTTGCTGAAAGGCAGTGCCGATATTATAATTTCTGGCCCTTGAGCAGGCAGGCTGAACAGCATATTTTGCTTAGTAGGTGAGCACGGGATTGGCGCCGTTATAAAGCCATGCCGTATAATGCGGCGCAAAGTGGTTGCTTATGCAACAATAAGAGTGGTACCGCGAAGATTTTATCTGCGTCTCTTAGCCAACAAATAAAGGCTGAGAGGCGTTTTTTGTTGTAATTAATCTTATATTAAAATAAAAGGGGAATTATTATGGCGATGAAAAATGTAGAAAAGTATAAACCGGCGTATTATGCGCCGCCGAAAACACCAATGCGCTGGATTACAAAAAACCATATTGAAAAAGCTCCAACTTGGTGCAGTGTAGATTTACGCGATGGCAACCAAAGTTTAATTGTTCCTATGAACCTTGATGAAAAACTTGAATTTTTTGAATTCCTTGTGCAAATAGGCTTTAAAGAAATTGAAGTTGGCTTTCCGGCAGCAAGTGAAACAGAGTTTGAGTTTTTGCGCACATTAATAGAGCAAAATCGTATACCGTCTGATGTTACAGTGCAGGTTTTAACGCAGTGCAGAGAGCATATTATACGCAGAACATTCGATGCGCTTAAAGGTGCGCCGAATGCAATTGTGCATTTTTATAATTCAACAAGCGTTTCACAGCGCGAGCAAGTGTTTAAAAAGTCTAAGGACGAAATTATGCAAATTGCCGTTGAAGGCGCAAAGCTTGTTAAAAAGCTTGCAGACGAATACGAGGGTAATTTCCGCTTTGAATACAGCCCAGAAAGCTTTACGGGAACAGAGCCGGAATACTCTTTGCAAGTTTGCAATGCAGTGTTAGATGAGCTTTCACCAACAAAAGAAAAGCCTGTTATTATAAATGTGCCCGCAACGGTTTCAACAAGTATGCCTCATGTGTATGCAAACCAAGTTGAGTTTATGTGCGACAATTTAAAATACAGGGAAAATGTTATAATAAGCTTGCACCCACATAATGATAGGGGTACAGGTGTTGCCGATGCGGAAATGGCCCTTTTAGCAGGTGCAGACCGTGTTGAGGGAACGTTATTCGGCAACGGCGAGAGAACAGGTAATGTAGACCTTGTTACGCTTGGCATGAATTTATACAGCCAAGGCATTGACCCTAATATTGATTTTAGCAATATGCCGCAAATAGTTGAAAAATACGAGAAAGTTACCGGTATGCATGTGCACGATAGGTCGCCTTATGCAGGCGCTCTTGTGTTTGCAGCTTTTAGCGGTAGCCACCAAGATGCAATTGCGAAAGGCATGAATTTTAGGCAAGATAATAATTTGAGCGAATGGAATGTGCCTTATTTGCCTATAGACCCAAAAGATATTGGCAGAGAATATGAAACAAGCGTTATAAGAATTAACAGCCAAAGCGGAAAAGGCGGCATAGGCTATATTTTAGAGAAACATTATGGTTACGATTTGCCGGCAAAAATGCGCGAGGCACTTGGGTATGCTGTTAAAGATGTATCCGATAAAATGCAAAAAGAACTTTCACCACTTGAAATTTACGGCATATTTAAAAGCGAGTTTTTAAACAAAAGGCAGCCGTTTGCCATACCCGAGGCGCACTATATTCAAAAAGATGACGAAGAACTTAGAATTTATGCAATGGTAACAGCTATTGAAAATGACATTCAAGTTGAATATACAGGCAAAGGCAACGGCCGTTTAGATGCTGTTGTGAACGCTGTTAAAGATGGCACAAACAGAGATTTCACAGTGCTAAGTTATCAAGAGCATTCGCTTGAAACAGGTAGCAAAAGCAAAGCGGTTTCCTATGTTGGCTTAGAGTGGGCAGACGGCAAAACTACTTGGGGTGCCGGCACGGATAGCGATATATTGGTTGCGAGCGTTAACGCACTTGCAAGCGCAATAAATTCTTACGAGCAATAATAGAGGTGAAGAGTATGGGAATGACAATGAC
>CAYJPD010000046.1:0-15597 GCA_964371975.1 uncultured Bacteroides sp. | reverse complement strand
TTACTGTTTTGCTCGCTGTTTTTGCGGCTGGTTTTGCTGCACTTTTAGCCGCAGGCTTCGCTGCACTTTTAGCCGCAGGTTTTGCTGCACTTTTAGCCGCAGGCTTCGCTGCGCTTTTAGCCGCAGGTTTTGCGGCAGGCTTAGCTACGCTTTTTTTAGCAGGCGCTGCTTTGATAGTAATATCTTTCAATTTCAGCGCTTTCTCAACGCTTTTATGCACTTTTAATTTGCCTAATGTAAACGCAACAACAGGGTCTGTTTTTCCGTTTAAAATTTTAATTAAAGTGTCGCCGTCTGCAACAAGCTCTGCATCGCAATCTAAATAATCATACGGCTGCAAATTAATGTTACCGTTCTCTATTTCACCGTAAAACTTGCCCTCGCCCTCGCCTGTAATTGTAAATTGATATACAAGGCGCTCTTTAATTTTGCTTGCATCTGCACCGCTTAATGTGCTTTTAACCGTGTTAAATATTTCCTCAAATGTCATAAAACAGTCCTTTCTTGTGCTCGCCATTGGCGCTTTAGGTTGAATACTGAATTAAATAGTTTGGTAAAACTATTCCATAAAAGGCATTTTAGCACATTTTTAACGGAAAATCAATATTTTTTTATCGACACAATATTACAATTTTATTTCAAATAGTGCTTTTGATTGCTTTCGATTCGCAGATAAGTGTAGAATTTGGGTATACGAATATTATGTGTTACCGTTTAGTGCAAAGCAACTTATTCCTCCTTATACTGCCGCTTTTCATTCCTGCCAAAGGCGAGAACCCCGCTACTTCTACTTTTAATATCCAGCCTTGTTTTTCTGTTCACTCTCAGCAAAATTCCCTTGACAAACCCTTAAGTATAATGTAGAATTAATTTGCGAATAATTCTTAAATTCACATGTTTTCAAAGGAGCCATTATGGGCAAGTATAACACACAGCAAAGAAAATTGATGATAGATTTTTTCAAAAATAATGCCCACAAAACATCTTCGGTGGGCGAAATTTGCGAGCAGCTTAACGCTTTAGGCGTAAGCACAAGCTCTGTTTACCGCAATATAGCCGAAATGGAAGAAGAGGGTATTGTGCGCAGAGTTAACGAAAAAAACCGCAAGGGTGCGCTTTATCAGTATATTGACCCTGAGCACTGTGTGGGCGTTGTGCATTTAATATGTGAAAAATGCAATTTAACGTTCCATTTAAACCGCCATGTTTCGCAAATGTTAACTAATATGGCGCTTGAAAATTATAATTTTCATATAAATGAACAAAGTGCCGTTTTATATGGCAAATGTGAAAACTGTTTTCAAATGTAACCACATTTTTACAAAATTTTCACATTCGAATGATATAATATTTTAAAGGAGATGCCATGCATCAAATCACATGCGAAAATTTAGCAATAGGCTACGACGGTCAAGAGCTGTTAAGCGATATTAATTTTTCAATAAGCCAAAAAGATTATGTTTGCGTTGTGGGCGAAAACGGCGCAGGAAAAAGCACACTTGTGAAAACAATGTTGGGATTACTTCCTAAAATAAAGGGCAATATAATAATGGGCGACGCCCTTAAAAGCACCGATATAGGCTATATGCCCCAACAAACGCAAGTGCAAAAAGATTTTCCCGCCTCTGTTAAAGAGGTGGTGCTTTCGGGCTGTTTAAACAAGCAAGGGCTTAGGCCTTTTTACAACAAAACCGAAAAACAGCTTGCGCTTACAAGCATGCAAAAGCTTGGTATAGAGCATTTAGAAAAGAAATCCTACTGCAATTTATCGGGCGGCCAGCAGCAAAGGGTGCTTTTGGCAAGGGCGCTTTGCGCAACGGGCAAAATTCTGCTTTTAGACGAGCCCACAGCAGGCCTTGATACAAATTCAAGCGAGGAAATGTACAATATAATAAAGCAATTAAACGAAGAGGGCATTACAATAATTATGATTACACATAATTTACAGCGTGCCATAGAAAACGCAAATTTTGTGCTAAGCGTAAATAATAAAAAAGTGTCGCTTTTGCAAAAGGAAGATTATTTAAGCGAGGAAAGAGGCCAAAATGACACAATTATTTGAGACGCTTGCATATTATTTCACATTCCCCTTTGTAATTTATGCTTTTATAGTGGGCATATTAGTGGCGCTTTGCTCTTCTCTTTTAGGGGCAACGCTTGTGCTTAAACGCTTTTCATATATTGGCGACGGCCTTTCCCACATAGCTTTTGGCGCCATAGCAATAGCCTCTGTTTTAGATGTTACAAACGAGAGCGTTTTGGTATTTCCCGCAACTGCACTGTGTGCGGTTTTGCTTTTAAGAATAGGGCAAAACGCTAAAATAAACGGCGATGCCGCCATAGCTATGATGAGCGTGGGCTCGCTTGCTGTGGGTTATTTACTTTTGAATGTTTTCCCTGTTTCAACAAATTTAGCTGGCGATGTTTGCGTTACGCTTTTCGGCTCAACATCTATTTTAACGCTAACGCCGTCAGATGTTGCAATTTGTTTAATTTTAAGCATATTTGTTTTGGCCATATTCATTATATTCTACAATAAAATTTTCTGCGTAACATTCGATGAAACATTTGCGCGCGCAATTGGCATTAAAGCCGGCGCATATAATTTGCTTATTGCCATAACAATTTCAGCGGTTATTGTAATTGCCATGAACCTTGTGGGCTCGCTATTAATAAGCGCGCTTGTTGTGTTCCCGGCCCTTTCGTCCATGCGCATTTTCGGTAACTTTAAAACAGTTATTTTATCCTCGTGCATAATATCGGTAACATGTGCAACCATTGGAATTTTATTCAGCATTGTTGCCGGAACACCCGTAGGCAGCACAATAGTAACGGCAAATATTATAGTGTTTTTCATTGCGCTTGCTTGCTCGAAATTAAGAAAGGCATAATATGAAAACTTTATGTAAACTGCTTTCGCTAATACTGGCTTTAAGCTTAATAACTGCGTGCTCGCAACAGCAAGACGACGATGTTTTGCAAAACGCAGTGCCGGGCGACACGGTGCAAGACTTATTTATAGGTAGCCCCGAAGCTGCTCAGCAAGCACAAAGCGAGCAGGAGAGTGCAGCGCAAAGCACACCCGAGAGCACTTCCCAACACATACCAACCCAAGAGGAAGTAGCCCTTGCGCTTGAAGCCGCAGGCGTTGTAACATCTGATTATGATATAGATTTAACTACCATGAGCGACACTATGGTTTTCTCGCAAGTTTACGATATAATGCTTAACTACACCGCATACATGGGGCAAAGCATAAATTTAGTGGGCCAATTTAACAGCCTGTATTATGAAGAAATATCACAAACTTTGAATTTTGTTGTTATTAACGACGCCTTAGGCTGCTGCCCACAAGGGCTTGAACTTCGCTTTGAGGGCGATGTTACTATGCCTGATGTAAACGCAAATATTAGCATACAAGGTGAATTTACAACATATAAAGAGGGCGATTTTGAATTTTTCTGCATAATGGTGGAAAATATGACGGTAATTTAACATTATTTTTTGTTTGCGCTTAAAACAAAAAAATAAACATTACAACTTGCTTTTTTCTGTTTATTATGTTATAATTAATCGGCTATAGAGCAAACCCTTAGGAACCCAAACGAGGCGAACGGCGAATTCTCTTTATTATGCCATCGCAATTACCGCCGCTTTGTTTAGGGCAATTAAAAAAAGAGAGGTATTATTATGCAAGACAAAGTCACAGTTATTGAATCAAACCGCGTTCACGAGAAAGACACAGGCAGCCCTGAGGTGCAAGTTGCAATTTTAACAGCTCGCATCAACCACTTAACCGAGCACATGAAAGCCAACAAGCACGATTACCACAGCCAACGTGGCCTATTAAAAATGGTTGGCCGCCGCCGCAACCTTCTTTCATATTTACAAAAGAAAGATATTATGCGCTACCGTGCATTAATTGCAAAACTTGGTTTGCGTAAATAAGTTATTTATAAGGCAAACGACTATGTCGTTTGCCTTTAGAATATTAAGAGGGTAAATAAGCAAGTTAAATATTTATGCAAAAACATAAATATATACATTAAAATATGTATAAAATTGCATTATTAACCTAAACTACATCAACATTCCGCCCACTGTTAGCAATGAACAGAATTTTTTACACAAATATTTTTATGTTTAAACAGCGTGTAAAAACTTGTGTTTGTTGCTAAAAGGGCGGAGAACAAAAAAGCCGAAAGGCAAAAGGAGAATAATATGGCAATAGAATTCACATCTGCAAAAGAAACTTTTGCAAACTTCAAAACATTTGAAACAACTCTTGCAGGCCGCCCGCTAATCATCGAAACAGGAAAAATGTGTGCACTTTCAAACGGCAGCTGCCTTGTTCGCTATGGCGAAACAGCTGTTTTATGTAATGTTACAATGAGCGATAAACCCCGCGAGGGCATAGACTTTTTCCCTTTGAGCGTAGATTTTGAAGAGAAAATTTACTCTGTAGGGCGCATACCCGGCAGCTTTATGCGCCGTGAGGGCCGCCCGGGCGAAAAAAGCGTTTTAACAAGCCGTGTGGTTGATAGGCCCATACGCCCACTTTTCCCTAAAGACATGCGCAACGACGTTAGCGTTGTTATGACAGTTATGAGCACAGACCAAGATTGCAGCCCTGAAATTGCAGGCACAATTGGTACATCTATAGCTCTTTCAATTTCTGAAATACCTTGGAAAGGCCCAATTGCAAGCGTTTTTGTTGGCCTTGTAGAGGGCGAAATTGTTATAAACCCAACCGAGGCGCAGCGTGAAGTAAGCGATTTACAGCTTACAGTTGCCGCAAGCGCAGAAAAAATTGTTATGATAGAAGCCGGCGCTAATGAAGTTGACGAGCAAACAATGTTCGATGCTATAAAAGCAGGCGATGCTGAAATTCAAAATATTATAACATTTATAAACGATATTGTTGCACAAATTGGCAAGAAAAAAGTAGCATTCGAGAGCATGGAGCTTGACCACGATTTATTTGAAGCTGTTAAAGCCGAGTTCCTTGACGAATTTAAAATTGCTATGGATACAGACGATAAAACAGTGCGCGATTCACGCCTTTTACCGATAAAAGATGCTATAAGCGAGAAATATGGCGAGGAGCACGGCGCCGGCATAGTTGAAGAGCTTATGTACAAAATGCAAAAATATGTTGTACGCCGTTGGCTTTTAGATGAGGGCAAACGTGTAGACGGCCGTGGCATAAACGAAATTCGTCCGCTTGCAAGCGAAGTTGGCCTTTTACCTCGTGTTCACGGTAGCGGTATGTTCACACGCGGCCAAACACAAGTTTTAACAACTTGCACACTTGGCACATTGCGCGATGCACAAATTATAGACGATATAAGCACAGAAACCGAAAAAGCTTATATGCACCACTATAACTTCCCACCATATTCGGTTGGCGAAGCAAGAGCACCTCGCTCACCGGGCCGCAGAGAAATAGGCCACGGCGCCCTTGCAGAGCGCTCGCTTTTACCTGTTCTTCCAAGCCAAAGCGAATTCCCTTATGCTATGCGCCTTGTTAGCGAAATTTTATCGTCAAACGGCTCAACAAGCCAAGCGTCCATTTGCGGCTCTACGCTTGCTTTAATGGACGCAGGCGTTCCTATTAAAGCACCTGTTGCAGGCATTAGCTGCGGCCTTATAACCGAGGGCGACCGCTGGATGACTATGCTTGACATTCAAGGCGTTGAAGATTTCCACGGCGACATGGACTTTAAAGTTGGCGGCACATTAAACGGTATAACAGCTATCCAAATGGATATGAAAGTTGACGGTTTAACTTACGAAATTATTTGGGACGCATTTGAAAAGTGCAAAAAAGGCAGAGATTTCATTTTGCAAGATATTATGATTCCTGCAATAAGCGAGCCCCGCAGTGAAGTTAGCAAATGGGCACCTAAAATGGAAACTCTTAAAATAGACGTTGATAAAATTCGCGATGTTATAGGCAAAGGCGGCAAAGTAATTCAAGAAATTTGCGCTAAATTCAACGTTAAAATTGACATAGAGGACGATGGTACAGTTTTTGTTTCTTCTGCCGACAGAGATTCTATAAACGGCGCTATGTCTACCATTAAAACAATTGTGGAAGACCCTGAAGTGGGAAGCATCTACAAAGGCAAAGTTACAAGGCTTATGGCTTTTGGCGCTTTTGTTGAAATTGCACCGGGTAAAGAAGGGCTTGTGCATGTATCTAAATTAGATACAAAGCGCGTAGAAAAAGTTGAAGATGTTGTTGCTGTTGGCGACGAGTTGCTTGTTAAAGTTACTGAAATTGACCAACAAGGCAGAATTAACCTTTCTCGCAAAGACGCCCTTGCAGATTTAGCCGCAAAACAAAACTAATAAAAATTAAAAGCCGGCTACCGCGAAAATAATTCACGGTAGCCGGCTTTGTTTTGCTAATAAGCCTTGAAAAAATGCTGTAATTATGCTAATCTTAAAAAGTGAAAATTAGCTTAATATATGCAATTTACAGCAAAGCGCAAAATGGCAGCGACACTAAAGCGAAATGCAAAAACCGCTCTTTGTGCTTTAAAGCAAGCAAAGAGCGGCTATATACGTTTTTTGTCACCATGTTCTAAAGGTTAATTATAGGCGCTGTCATATCTTTGCCCTTAACCTCGTAAACCTTCTTGAAATATTTAGCATCTTCTGCTTTAAGCGAAGAAACGGCGCTCGTGCTAACAGCTATAATTTCTTCTTCGCGGTTTTCCTCCATAAAACTGCGCACGGCAGGCGGCATTCCCCCTGCCCAAATAGGGAAAACCACAACAGCACTCTCGCCCTTTATAAACTTTTCATATTCAACAGGTGAGCTTGAATTTTTAGCCGCTGCCGCACCTGCGTGAATGAATTTAACGGGCCCGCTCCAATCTTTACCATCGCTAATTGCATTTGCGGTTACACTGTGCACTTTTGCTATTTGCTGTGCAATATTCTTACTGCGGTTAGTTCTTGTAAAATAGTAAACTTGCATTTTTGTTCCGTTCCGCCGTTAAAAAATACCCTTCAGCAATTTAACAGCTGTTTTTTTTAGCATACTAAAAATTTGTTTCAATGTCAAGGTTTGCAAGTTTCGACACGTAGCGTTTTGAGTGTATTGCATAAAGCACTGCGGTGCAAGTGCCGAAAATTAACAGCCTTAGGCGGCACTTAAACTTTCGCTCTTTTGCTTGTTTTTGCGCTAAAAAGAAAAGCTCACAGCAAAGTTTGAAGTAAACAGCAAACGAAAAAGGCGCAAACCTTGCGAAAAGAAAAAACAAAAACAATAAAAGGAGTATTAAGGCGCTTTTTAAAGGCGCAACACCTGCGATTATATGATTAATAAATTTAATTTATCCAAAACGTTAATAAAAGTTTTTTGCGCTGTGTACTTCATGGTGCTATTATGGCTGTGTATTAATGTTTGGCTTAACGCAAATAATAATTTGCTGTTTTTGTTCGGCGCGGCTTTTTACATTGCTGTGTGTGTGCTTTTCACTCGTGTTTTAGGCACTGTAACCGATAAAATAAATACGCGCGCTTTTAATATATTTTTAGCGTTTGCAAGTGTACTTTATTTTTGCCTTGTGCTATTCATGGGCTACCACATGCGCATTTACCCCGATTACGATTTCGGCGAGGTTTATTTGGGCGCAATAGAGCTTGTTAACACAGGGCAAATAATAGAGCGTGCCGATTACTTCTTATACTATAAAAACAATATGGGGCTTTTAATTATTATTAGCTTCGTTTATAAAATAGCCTCTGTTTTTGGCTATGGTGCAACCGAATTAACCCACGTTTTGCCCGGCCTTATTTTAAACGCTTTTTGCATAGCTTTCAGCGTGTTTTGCGCAGTTAAAACTATACATATAATATTTAAGCGCAATGTTTTTGCACTTTTGGGCTTCGCTCTTTTTGCGGTGTTTTTGCCCTATTACCTTTGGGCGCCAAGTTTTTACTCGCACACGGTTTCCATGCCCTTTGTGGCTTTAAGCGTTCTTTTATATGTAATATCTCGCGGTAAAAAGCCTGTTAAGCAACAAATATTTTTAGCCCTAAGTATATTTTGCGGTATATTGGGGTATTTAGTTAAAGGTAGCGTTTTTATTGTTGTAGTTGCTGTTTTTATTTGTGAATTGCTTGGAAATTCAACACTGCGCATAAAGCTTGTTAATATACTTATCATAATAATAGTGTGCGCCGCCGTTTTATTCCTTTTCGACTTGTGGCTTTTTAATAACAGCGTAATAGATTTTTCAACCTACGATGAAAAGGCACTACCGCTTTCGTTTTGGTTTAGCATGGGCAGCCACGGCGAGGGCAAATGGGACGGCGCCGATAGGCAGTTTGCGCTTGGGTTTTCCACTATGCAAGAGCGAAACACAGCCTTGTGGAAGCGCACTTTTGATTATTACTCTTTATATACACCGCAAAGCTATTATGAATTTTTACACCACAAAATAATGGCGACATGGGGCGATGGTAAATTCGGCGCACAAATAAGCCACAACAACCCAATAAGCCACAACTGGAGCCAAGCTTTGGTTTTTGAGGGCTTTTTGCCGTTCAGTATAGCAACCGTGCACAGCCAATTTATGCTTCAAATGATATATTGGTTAAATTTAATTAGCTTAGGGTTTTACTTCTTTAAAGCAAACAGCAAAAAACGCTTGCTTTTGCATTTATGTGTTTTCGGCCTATTACTGTTTTTGGTTTTTTGGGAATCGTGGGCGTCTTATGTTTTGAATTTCACCCCTGTTTTAATTATTTTATCTGTTGACGGTATATATAATTTATGCCTATTAAAATTAAACGGCAAGCTAAAAAAAGAAAACGAACAAGAAAAGGCAGCTAAAAAAGAATATGCACACAGTAATAAATAGTTAATTTTATACTATAAGTTAACAAAAAATCTCTGTATCCCACTATTTCCCAATTGTTAAAAAATAGTCAATAAGTTAAGTAAATTTATAGATAGAGCGTAAAAAAGCACACAAATTGGCGTTTTTACCTAAAAATGAGGCGTTTTTTTGCCATCATAATAAAATACACAATATTTTTAATAAAAATTTGTTGAAATATGTTGCAAAAGTCATAAATATTGTGTAAAATATTTAGTACAGTAACTTTTTATTGTTTATTTTACCAATTAGGCTACAAGGCAACCCAAGAAACCGGCTCGTATAAAGTGTGGGTGCCAAAGAAAGGAAAATTTTATGGCAAACAGAGTTTTTCAAGGCGTTGTAAACCAAATGAAAGATGCTATAGATCGTACCGTTGGTGTTATTGACGAAAGCGGCACAATTATCTCTTGCTCAGACCCAAGCAGGATTGGCGAGGTTAGAGAGAGCTTAACCATAGAAAGAGCATCGCAGGAAAGTTTTATAAATAACGGTTATGCTTACCATTTGTTCTCGTCGAATAAGCGCAACGATTTTGCCGCCTTTGTTAAAGGTGCCGATGAGCAAGCTATGCGCTACGCAACGCTTGTAGCTATATCATTGCAAAACATCAAGCAGTACCACGATGAAAAGTTCGACAAAGTTAATTTTATAAAAAATGTTGTTCTTGATAATATTCTGCCGGGCGACATTTACGCCAAAGCACGCGAGCTTCATTTCACAGCCGATGTTGGCAGGGTTGTGCTTTTATTTAGGGTGATAAATTCAAACGATATATCTGCATTCGATGTGGTTAGCGGCCTTTTCCCCGATAAACAAAAAGATTTTGTGTTTAATATAAGCGAGAGCGATACCGTTCTTGTAAAGGAAATTAAGCGCGGAATAGACCAAAGCGATATTATTAAGCTTGCCTTAAGCATTAGCGATACCCTTAACAACGAGCATTATATTAAAACAAGCGTTGGTATAGGCACACCTATTTCTAATGTTAAAGACCTTGCAACAAGCTTCAAAGAAGCACAAATTGCGCTTGAAGTTGGCAAAGTGTTTGATACAGAGCAAAATATAATAAGCTACGACCATTTAGGTATAGCGCGCTTAATTTATCAACTGCCCACAACGCTTTGCGAAATGTTTTTGCGCGAAGTGTTCAAACAAGGTAGCATTGAAAGCCTCGACAGTGAAACGCTTTTCACAATTCAGCGCTTTTTTGAAAATAACCTGAATGTTAGCGAAACAAGCCGCGGGCTTTTCGTTCACAGAAACACACTTGTTTACAGGCTTGAAAAAATTAAAAAACTAACAGGGCTTGATTTAAGGGAATTCGACGATGCTATTGTGTTTAAAGTGGCGTTAATGGTTAAAAAATACCTAAGCGCAAACCTTACAAAATATTAATTAAATGTATATATTATTAAAGCGGTCGCTTAAGCGGCCGCTTTTTTGTTTAAATTTGTAATTTATCATAGAATTTTCACATTTAATGTGGTATAATTAATTAGCTATGTATATATTACATATAATGCAAAAATTACGTTCAAAACTTTTTAAATTGTGTAGCATATCCGCGTTGAGTACTCCTGTGCGGTTAGCCGTCGGCTTAGCTAAATGCTAAAGCACAAACAAACGCTTTAAAAGAACGGAGCTGAATTAATGATAAAATTCGAAGGTGTGCAAAAGGTATATACAGGTGCAAACGGCAAAAAAATTGTTGCGCTTAAAAACCTCGACCTCAACATAGACAAAGGCGAATTTGTTTTTGTATTAGGCCATTCCGGCGCGGGGAAAAGCACGTTTTTAAAATTGATACTAAGAGAAGAGATTCCCACTAAGGGCAATATTTATGTAAATGGGCGCCATTTAAATAAAATAAAACAGCGCCATATACCGCTTCTTCGCAGGGGCCTTGGCGTTGTGTTTCAAGATTTCCGCTTAATACCCACAATGACGGCTTACGAAAATGTTGCGTTTGCCATGCGGGTAACAAATATTTCTCAAAGAAAAATTGCGGTTAGGGTTCCTTATGTTTTAAACTTAGTAGGGCTTTCGGCTAAATCTCGCAGCTACCCAAGCGAGCTTTCAGGCGGCGAGCAACAGCGCGTTGCCCTTGCAAGGGCCTTAGTTCACTCGCCCTCTATCATAATAGCAGACGAGCCCACAGGTAATATAGACCCCGAGCTTAGCGTTGAGATATTAGAGCTTTTGCAGGCTATAAACAGCGTTGGAACCACAGTTGTTGTTGTAACCCACGAAAGAGACCTTGCCCTACAATACAACAAAAGAATAATAACTATAGACCACGGCACGGTTGTTGGGGACGATTTGCCCGAGGAGGAGTATGAATTATGAGAATAACCAGCTTTGGGTACTTAGTTGTGCAAGGGTGGAAAAGCATGGTGGCAAACCGCCTTATGACAATTGCAAGCATAGGCGTTTTAACAGCGTGCCTTTTTATAACGGGTATAGCCGCCCTTTTAAGCATTAATGTAACAAATTATGTTAACTTTTTAGGCGCGCAAAACGAAGTGGAAATTTATATATTAGATAACGAGGATGAATCTTCAATAATAGATGCCGCCACGGCCGAAGGGCTTCGCGCGCAAATTGAGGCGCTGGAAAATGTGGCAACATGTGAGTATATAAGCAAAGAGCAAGCTCTTGCAGAAATGAGCGAATACCTTGGCGAATACAGCGATGTTATTGCAGGCTACGGCACAGAGAACCACCCCATGATACCGCTTCCCGCTTCTTTTAGGGCGAGCGTTGTGGATTTAGCGTTTTTATCGCAAACCGTAGAGCAAATAAACACAATTTGCGCAGGCGTTGTAGATAGAATAGACAGCCCCACAAATTTAAGCGAAACTTTGCTTAGCGTTGAAAGCATCGCCTCTTATGTTGGCTGGGGCCTTGTGGGCGTTTTAAGTATAGTTTCTATAGTAATAATTAGCAACACAATAAGGCTAACTGTTTTTGCAAGGCGCAAGGAAATTAATATTATGAAATTTGTAGGCGCAACAAACGCATTTATTAGGCTTCCGTTCTTTGTTGAGGGAATGACGGTTGGTATTATATCCGGTTTAATTTCCTCGGCATTGGTTGGCGGCGGCTATTACGGGCTTTTATATTACGCAGGCCTCCCCGAAGCCGCGTGGCTTGCACAGTTCTCGGCGCATTTTTCACCTTTGGAAACAATATTGCCCTATCTAATCGGAGGCTTTGTTGCTTTCGGTGTAACCATAGGTAGCTTGGGCTGCGCCTCCAGTATACGAAAACATTTAAAAGTTTAATTAGAAATAAATCGACAAATAAATTACCCACAAAATATTATACTTTTTACATGGAGGTATTTATGAACAGAACACTTCTTCGCGTAGTATGTGCGATTATTGTTATAGCCTTAGTTATGGGCGTTTTATCGCCTGTTTTATTCATGGTGTTTGCAGACGATGAAATAGGCTCGCCCACAAGTGGCGCGGCGCAAACTTTGCCGGACGCAGACGAGACAACCCAGACCGAAGATGAAACAGAAGAAGAACAAGAAGACGATAACCCCTACGATAGCGCAACAGATGCAAAAAGCGAGATGGATCGCTTGCAAGACGAGCTAAACAATGTGCAAAATTCGATAGATAACCTTGAAGAGGGAATTGAAGAAGATGAAAGCACAAAAGCGTATTACGAGCAACAAGCTAATATTTTAGCGCAGCAAATAGAACTTTTAAAAACAGACATAGCCGCAAGGCAGCTTGATTTACAAAACAAGCAATTAGAGCACGAGGCTAAAATTGTAGAGCATCAAAACACAAAAAAGCTGTTTGAAGATAGAATTTCCGCAATTTACATGGTGCGCAATAACAGCGACATAGAAGTTATTTTAGGCTCTACAACATTTTCAGAGTCATCTCGCTACGATGAGAATTTACAGCATATTTCTCTTAGTGACACACAGCTTATGGACAAATTAAAAGAGGAAGAAATTGCACTTAAAGCCCAGGCGGATGAAATAGAGCAAGATGTAATAGCATTAGAGGCCGCCAAAGCGGAATTAGACACGAAAAGCGCAGATTATGCCGTGGCCATTCAGCAAGTAAATGCAGAAATAACACAGCAACAAGCCGAGGTGCAAGCGCAAGAGGCCGCCTATGAAGATTTAGCGGCGCAATTTGTAGCGGCCGAGGAAAGCTGGAGAGAATTTATAACCAGCGGCAATAATTACGATTTTGAATATAACGGCGCAACATTCGGCTGGCCATTGCCCGGTTACTATGCACTTAGCAGCGATTATAACGAGTACCGTATAATTTACGGTGTGCCCGATATTCACAGGGGCATCGATATGCCCGCTCCCTCCACCGCTGTAATTTACGCCGCCGCAGAGGGCTATGTTACCACAACGGGTATGCACTGGAGCTACGGAAACGCAGTTAAAATAGACCATGGCTCGAGCCTTATTAGCCTTTATGCGCATATGTCTGCCGTTTATGTTAAGAATGGCGATTATGTATACCAAGGCCAGCCTATAGGCCAAGTGGGCACCACGGGAAACTCAACAGGTAACCATTTGCACTTCGAGGTTAACTTGAATGGCAGAACAGTAGACCCACGCGTTTATTTATCGACAACAGACACTTCAAAACTATACCACTTATACCGTTAATTTTTTAATGGCGCAGTAAATAGCTGTGCTGAAAATTAATACTAAACGCTGCAAAAAACAACGCCTTTCGCAAGGCAAAAAAAGGACTTAAATATGAACAGGAAAATTTCAGTTAATTTAGCTCTTGCAATAGCGATAATAGCTATGGCCGTAACATTCTCGGTAACAATGATATTTTCGCAAAATATATTTGAAAGCACAGTTACAAGCGTTAGAGAAAAAGAGCAAATGTATGATAAAATATCGCAAATAGATAAAACAGTGCGCGATGAAATATACTACCCTATAGATGACACTTTTCTTTACGATATGCTTGCAACAGGCTATATGGCGGGAACGCAAGACCCATACGCAAGATACTACAGCGTAAATCAATATGTTAATTATTTGAACCGTGAGAGCGGTGAGCATATTAGCATAGGCTTTGAATTTTACAAAGCGGCGGGGCAATATCCAATAATAACATTGGTATATCCAAACTCTCCAATGGCAGATTTAGGCTTTGTTACAGGGTATACCGTTCAAGAAATAAACGATTTGGATTTGCGCAATTTAACACACGAGCAAATTAGCAATTTAACATACGGTGCAGAGGGAAGCACACTAACAATATCTTACACAAGCCTTAACAGTGAAGTGTTTGAGGATGTAAGCGTCCAGCGCAGAATATATGAAGAGCCCTCTATCCAAGCTATACATCGTGAAAATGAAGTAGTTGGTTATATAAAAATTATAGAATTTAAAAGCACAACCGCACAGGAAATTCAAGATGCTATTGATATAATGACAGCGGCGCCACAAGGCTTTACAGCATTAATTATAGATGTTCGCAATAACAATGGCGGTTCTTCGCTTGGCAATGTTCTTAATGTTATAGATACTCTAAGCCCCTCGGGCAGTATGGGTTATCAAATAGGCAGTAACGGCGATGAAATTTTGCTCGGGATATCAGATGATGAAAACAGCGTTTCAGTGCCAATGTCTATTATCGTAAACGAGAACACACAACAAGGTGCAGAATTATTTGCACTGAGCGTAAAAGAGCTAAGCGGCGCACAAATTGTAGGCACGGCAACTGCCGGAATGGGCAGTGTGCAAAGTGCACCGATAGCACTTTCCGACGGCTCTGCAATAAGCTACACCGTGGGCACGCTTATTAGCAGCAACCACACAGAATTTAACGTGAGCGGCATTTTGCCAAATGTTGAAGTGCCCTTGCGCGACGATGAGCTTGAGACATTCTACTTTTTAACTGTAGACACAGACACGCAAATTATGCGTGCAAGAGAGCTTGCCCTAAGCATGGCAACAAACAGCGGCGCGCAAAGTGCACCATCACAGGAAAACGAGCTCGCAATAGAAACAGTGCCTGAAGAAGGTGACGAAGCCGGTAGCACCGATAGCAGCACCGATAGCAGCACTGTTCAAGACAGCCAAGACAGCCAGCAAAATGATGAACAAGATAGCACCGAAAATGAAAATGAAAATGAAAATGACGAGCTAAGCGAGACAGAGGGCGAAGAATAAGATAGTTTAGCTTTTTCACACAAGGTATTTAATAAGAAAAAAATAAAAAATTAGGGTGGCAAAACAAACACGCTTTATTGGCACCCTAATTTTAATTTTTTGTTTTGTGCTTAGCCGTTAGGGAGTGATCCGCTGCGCTTTTATAATAACACGCCGTTTAAGTAATAAAAATCATATATGCCCCTATAGCTCAGTGGATAGAGCAATGGCCTCCGACTACTCTGCTCATTGTTTTATTAAGGGTCTGCAAAGGTGCATGGTTGCTGGGTTTTATCACAGAGAATAAATTTCCACAAAGGTAAATGACTACTATTTGACTACTAAAATTTAACAACTTAATAAGCGCTCGTCGTATAACGGATAATACAAAGGCCTCCGACGCCTTAAATTGGGGTTCGATTCCCCACGAGCGTTCCAGCAGCGTGACGCTGCACCCAAATCCGCCCTTTAGCTTGTGCTAAAGGGTGTTTTCTTGCCCGTAATTTTATATTATCTGTTATATAACGCACAAAACAA